>JBNAWB010000316.1:0-1032 GCA_049699975.1 Thermodesulfobacteriota bacterium | reverse complement strand
GGCGAGAAATATTAAAACTGTTCGACGGTCAGTTTTTTCTTAGCTTGACTATAAGGATAAATTAAGATATTTTTAAAAACCGAATGTTATTAACTAAATTTGATTAACGAGGTTGATAAAGAGAAGCTAAAGTGGAAGAACAAAAAGAATTATTTAGGCAGAGAAAGAAAAAAGCTGAAGAATTAAAGCAACAAGGGATTCCCATCTATCCAAATTCCTTTCGCATCAGTCACTCAATTGGAGAAATCTTTACCGCTTACGGCCATTTAACCGCCGAAGATTTACAAGGGCTTAATAATCATTTTGCTTTAGCTGGGCGTCTTATGCGGTTGAATAATTTCGGGAGGGCCGCTTTCGGCCATATCCAGGATAGTACCGGAAGAATCCAGGGGTATATGCGCCATGATCATATTACTCCAGAAAGTTTAATCATTCTTAAGCATTTAGATATCGGCGATATTGTCGGTTGGCGCGGTAAGCTTTTTAGGACTAAAACGGGAGAGCTTACTTTGATGGTCGAAGAAATTCAGCTCTTAGCTAAATCTTTGCGTCCCCTACCGGAGAAATGGCATGGGCTTACAGATCAAGAGACTAAATACAGGCAACGGTATGTGGACTTAATTGTAACTCCCCGGACCAAGGAAGTTTTTCTGACGCGCAGCAAAATAGTTACCTTTCTCAGAAACTTTTTGACCGCCCGAGGATTTATAGAAGTAGAAACGCCTATGATGCAGCCTATTCCAGGAGGAGCTACGGCCCGCCCTTTTAAGACTTTTCATAATGCTTTAAATATGGAGCTTTATTTGCGCGTAGCTCCTGAGCTTTATCTCAAGCGCCTTTTGGTAGGGGGGTTTGATAAAATTTTTGAAATTAATCGCAATTTTCGCAATGAAGGTCTTTCTACGCAGCATAATCCGGAATTTACTATGTTAGAATTTTACCAAGCCTATGCCACTTACCACGATTTTATGGAATTGACCGAAGTGATGTTTTCTTCTTTAGCGCAAGAAATTAAGAAAGGACTAACCCTTG
>JBNAWB010000315.1:0-1587 GCA_049699975.1 Thermodesulfobacteriota bacterium | reverse complement strand
GGACCGCCATCCAGGGCAGATAATTTTTTAAAAATATTTTACAGTCCTTTCTCTGGGCGCTCGGCGCGCCCTGGGAGAGTTGCTCTTTTTCCAAATAAAATTTAAAGAGTCTACAATTTTTTCTTCTGCTTCTGCAGGAGAAAAATACCCTGAAAATTTAAATTGACATATTAAATATTCAGGATAAAATATAAGCCGATGAAACCGCGCACCTTAGGTCAAACAATAAAAAAAGCTATGCGGACTTTTCCGGCTATCGTTGTAACTGGGCCGCGGCAGTCTGGAAAGACTACTCTGCTCAAGATGCTTTTTGCGAACAGTCATCAATTTGTTACTTTGGAAGATCCCGATATCAGGATGCGTGCTAAAGAAGACCCCCAACAATTTCTGGAACAATTCAAGGCGCCCCTCATCATTGATGAAATTCAATATGTTCCAGAATTGCTTTCTTATATTAAAACCAGGATTGACCAAAAAAGGAAACCAGGACAATGGCTATTTACCGGCTCTCAAAACTTTGTCTTGATGCAAGGAATTACTCAATCTTTAGCCGGAAGAGCCGCAGTTCTTTCCTTGCTTCCTTTTTCTTTTGCCGAAAGAATAGGACGGGGAGATAAAGTTCAGGAAATCTCCGCTCTCTTGAAACCATCTAATCTGAGCTTAAAAGCGGGAGCAAGGCCTAAGATTTCACTTTCCGAAGTAATATTGAGGGGAAATTATCCAGAGATTGCAAGCAAAAGGGCTGTGGATAGACAATTATGGTGTGGATCATATATTTCTACATATTTGGAAAGAGATGTTAGAAATTTAGCTCAAGTGGGCGATTTGAGTCAATTTGAAAGATTTCTTAGGCTATGCGCCACTCGGACCGGACAAATTCTCAATCTTTCTGAGTTAGCCAGGGAAATAGGAATGAGTGTCCCGACCATGAAAAGGTGGCTTTCTTTACTGGAAACTGGGCATCAGATTTATTTGCTACCGCCCTATTATAAGAATTTGGGGAAAAGGTTAGTCAAAAGTCCTAAGTTATATTTTAATGATCCTGGCTTGGCTTCTTACTTGCTGGGTTTGCATAACAGGGAAACTTTAATAAATAGTCCAAATTTTGGTAATCTTTTTGAGACAATGGTCGTAACTGATTTTTTAAAACGTTTTTTGCATTTCGGGCAGATGCCTTCAATGTATTACTTGCGCACTCGGGATGGCTTGGAAGTTGATTTAGTTATAGAGCTGGGACAAAAACTGCATTTATTTGAAATTAAGGCAGCCATGACCATCTTGCCTAAGCATGCCGCTTCCTTATTGAAAATAAGAAGAGATTTGGGGTCAATAGTCAAAAGCTCAGCACTTATCTCAGCCACTGAAGAAAGCTTTCCTCTTACGCGAGAAATCTACAATTATTCTTGGAAAGAAATTTTGGCCAGATGAATTAGGGATCTAAAAGGGAAGAATAATCTTCTCGTTCCCTCTTTTGAAAAGGGAGGTTAGGACGGATTATTCTGCACCGCCGAGAACGCCAAGGGCGAAGAGGAATTTTTATTTATTCCCCTCATCTTCATCTTCTCCCCAAGGGGAGAAGATTATTTT
>JBNAWB010000314.1:0-1611 GCA_049699975.1 Thermodesulfobacteriota bacterium | reverse complement strand
AAAAAAGAGGGCAAAACTTTGGTGCAACCGCGAGGGGGCGTGGCTCTTATTGAGGATCATATAGCCCTGCTTCAGCATCTTCAAGATTATGGGGGAGCTGATCTTTTGCCCACTACGACCGACACTTATACGCGTAATTTAAAATTTGCCGCCGCCCAACGGGGAATCGAAGAAAGCAAGAAAGTTGGCCGTTCACTCCTCAATGGTTGTCCCATTGTCAATCATGGGTTACAGGCTGTGCGCCAGATTTCGGAAGCCCTTCAACGTCCGGTTATTGTCCTCTCTGGAACAGCATTCCCCCAGCTTACGGCAGAAATGGGATTTGCTGGTGGCCTTACCGCTTTCTTAGGGGCGGGAATTTCTTATACAGCAGCTTATACTAAAGATCTGCCTTTTGCTGAAGGAATAAGAAATTACCAATATGTGGACCGCTTGGCAGCTTACTACGAAGAAAAAGGAATTCGCCTCCATAGAGAGCAGCCAGGATTTCTGACGGGCACGCTGGTGCCTCCAGGAATCGGCATTGCTGTGGCTATCTTAGAGCTGCTCTTAGCGGCCGCCCAGGGAGTAAAACATTATAGTATGGGGCTTTGCCAAAATTTAAACCTGATTCAAGATATCGCCGGTCTGCGCGCTTTGGAAGAATTAGCTCAAGAATATTTACTGCGTTTTAACTACCATGACGTCTTTTTTTCAATGGCCACTCATCAATGGATGCAAGCTTTTCCTCCTGACGAACCTCGAGCCTATGCCGTGATTGTTTTAGGGGGAGCCATTGCCGTATTAGGCGGAGCAACCCAAGTTATAACTAAGACCACCCATGAGGCTGAAGGAATTCCGACTAAAGAAGCAAATGCGGAAGGTGTCTTGGCTACGCGCATGGCCATTTCTTTATTACGCCAATACCGCTTGCCCGCGGATCAGATTTTTCTCCAGGAAAAAGAAATTATTAAAAAAGAAGCTCGGGCAATTATTAATAAGACTTTGGAGTTAGGAGACGGTGATGTTGCCCAAGGTACCATTCGGGCCATCCAGGCAGGAGTTTTGGATATTCCCTGGGCGCCCAACATCCATGTTGCTGGAAAAGTTATCCCGGTTCGGGATGCGGCGGGAGCTATCCGTTATTTGGAAAAAGGCCATTTGCCTTTTGACCAAGAAATATTAGCCTACCATCGGGAAAAAATCAGGGAGCGTGAAAGAAAAGGTGGGCATATAGTTGATTATGAAACCGCGGTAATGGATATTACGGAAATTAGCAAGATGTTAGAGCGCTAGTTCTAATCTTTACTTGCCCAGGGGTAGTGAAGATTTAAAGAATTTAACATTTTCTGCTTCCGGCCTAAATGTTTTCAGCCGGAGCAAATGAATAGAAACACCTATAGCAATCCCGAAGAGAAGTGATCTTATCCACCAAGCCGAGATCACCCAGATTGAATAACTAATCGTCAACCATAATAAAATAATAGCCAGCACTTTATGTTTACGCCTTATTCCTTTTCCCTCTCGGTAGTTCCTGATGTATTCTCCACACCAGCGATTATTAATTAACCAATTATAAAATCGTTTTGAGCTCTGGGCATAGCAGTAGCAAGCTAATAAAAGAAAGGGAGT
>JBNAWB010000313.1:0-1620 GCA_049699975.1 Thermodesulfobacteriota bacterium | reverse complement strand
TTCTTAATCCCTCACCTCGGTACGAGTCGATTCCGACCTAACCCTCTCCCCACGCCTGGGGAGAGGGAAGGGTGAAGGGAATAAGTGTAAATATTTAATCGCTCCGAGTAATAATTATTTGCCCACAAGCAGCTTAGTTAGCGGGGCAATATCCGTCATTTTTTCCAGAGAATTGATCATATCTATAATCTTTTCTACTTTTTCTTTGGCCAGGACGATGCGGGCTAAAGTGCGGAATTTTTCAAAGAGTTCATTTTCTGGGCCCGGATTTTCCGGCTCTCCTTTAGCGTCCAAGACCTGTGCCGAAAGCCTCCGGCCGTCTTTTAAGATAATCTCTGCCCGCGCTGCCCGGTGGTTAGGAATAAGTTTATCGAGCTCTTCGTCTGCATAAACATCTATCTTTTCCATAAGCGCCCTAACTTCTTTGCTCTGCAGAGTTTTGGGCTTAAACTCCTCTAAACCTACTTTGCCAAAAATTAAAGCCACCGCCGCAGAATAAGGCAAGCTCATTTTCCCAGTAATGGGTGTAGTTACTTCTTTCCCGGCGATCAATTTAGCGGCAATAGAATAAGTATAAATATTTACTTTCTCGATGTCCGCGGGGGTAAAAGGATGGGCTTGACGAATTTCCAAAAGGGCGTCAATTGGCGCATGACTATGTCGGCAAGAGGCATGATATTTGACATAAGTGTGCATGATTTCATATTTCTCCCCCAATCCCTCCAGAATTCTTTGCGGATTATAACTGTCAGCATAAGCATGGTAAAAACCTCTTTTATCCTCGAGAATAAAGGCTGGCCCAGTAAACCCTTCGCGAGCCAAATAGGCAGCCAGGATGCCATTATGAGCTGCTTTTCCCGGGTGGAGAACTTTGGTCATGCTGCCATCAGCCATGAAAGCAAAGAGCCCAGCGGCCTGCGAACCAGCTATCCCCAAAGCGGAGACTAGCTTCGGGACGTTTAATTTTAATAATCGGCCAGCGGCCGCAGCGGCAGCAAAGGTACCACAAGTACCTGTAGTATGAAAACCCCGATCAAGATGAGAAGGATTGCCTCCGGCACCTATCCGGCCGAAGACTTCATAACCAGCTACAATAGCCGGTATTATTTCTTGTCCTTTAATTTTTTCTTTTTCTGCTAAAGCAAGAACGGTAGGTATGACAGAGACGCCAGGGTGCCCTAAAGCAAAACGATTGCCATCATCAAGCTCCAAAGCATGGGCCATCATGCCATTGGCCATAGCGGCTTCTAATGCCCCCACCTTGCTTTTCCCGGTAATGAGCGTGGCTTCCTTTTTTTGATGTATCTTGAGGGCCAACCTTTTGGCAATTATAGCTTCCGGAGTCTTGGAACCAGCCAGAGCGGCGCCTAAAGTATCCAATAAACATAATTTAGCTTTTTTGGCCACTTCCGGAGGAAGAGATTTATAACTCAGATTTGTTATGAATTGAGCAAGTTTTCCTGTCAAGCTTTCCATGTACCTATCCTCCCTAAAAGGTTTTCTGAATGAAAGTCAAAATTATATTAACAAATCAAACCTCTAAACACAATAAAATAGCTTAAAGGGTAATCCGTCACTGAAAAGTGGAAGAACTATTGTTAGAGGCAGGTCAGAGGCAGG
>JBNAWB010000312.1:0-1638 GCA_049699975.1 Thermodesulfobacteriota bacterium | reverse complement strand
CCCCTCCCGCCTGTCTCCTGCTGGTGAGAAAAATTAAAACTGATCGACGGTCAGTCTTGATTTCTGACCGTCCATCAGTTTCAAAATTAATAATTGGTTCAGGCGGTAGAGAAGAACGTACAGACAGATTTAGCAACCCTGGTTCAATTCCAAATTTAAAATTAATCGCCAGGCCAGTCTTGATTTGACAGGCTTTTTCATTCATGTTAGAAAAAATATAATTTTCTGAAAAGGGAGTGCATTAATGTTTTGGCAAAAAGAAATTGAAACCATGGGCCGCGAAGATCTGGAGAAACTGCAATTGCGCAGATTGCGGAAGACTTTAAGACAAGCAGCTAAATCCCCTTTTTATGCCCGAATTTTTAAGGAGCAGGGTATCTCGCCTGCAAAAATAAAATCTCTATCAGATATAAAAAATCTACCTTTTACAACTAAAGAGGATTTGCGGGCCCATTATCCCTTTGGGTTTTTATGCGTACCCCAGGATGAGATTGTTCGGGTCCATTCATCTTCCGGGACAACGGGAAGGGCTACCGCAGTTTTTCATACGCGCCATGACTTAGATGCCTGGGCTAATTTAGTTGCGCGCTGCATGTACATGGCCGGAGTGCGCAAAAACGATGTTTTCCAGAATATAGTAGGCTATGGGCTTTTCACCGGTGGCTTAGGTTTTCAGTATGGAGCTGAGCGTTTAGGTGCTTTAACCATTCCTTCCGGATCAGGAAATAGTAAGCGGCAAATAAACCTGATGCGGGATTTCGGCACAACGGTCATGCATATCATTCCCAGTTATGCTCTGCATCTGCGGAAAGTTTTTGAAGAGATGGGGTTAGATCCTAAAAAGGATACCAAACTACGCATTGCTTTAATCGGAGCTGAGCCCCATAGTGAAGCAACCAGGCAACGCATTGAAGAGATGTATGGAGTTAATGCCTATAATTCTTATGGCCTCTCCGAGATGAATGGTCCAGGGGTCGCCTTTGAATGTACTTATAAATCAGGAATGCACTTCTGGGAAGATGATTTTTTAGTAGAAGTGATTAATCCACAGACGCTTGAGGTTTTGCCGGACGGAGAAGAAGGAGAATTAGTGTTCACTACTTTAAATCGGGAGGGCATGCCTTTAATACGTTACCGGTCCAAAGATTTAGCCACTATTTATTCAGAACCATGTCCCTGCGGAAGAACTCATCGGCGGCTAAGCCGGATAAAAGGCCGGAGTGACGATATGTTTATTTTGAAGGGCGTAAATATTTTCCCGTTGCAGATTGATACCACCTTGATGAATATTCCGGAAGTGGGCACAAATTATTTGGTTATATTGGAGAGGGAAAATTTCGAAGATCGCATGATTGTCCGCGTAGAAGTTAGACCAGAATTTTTTAAAGGGGATCTTTGGCAATTAGAGAAACTGCGCAAAGAGATCACAGAGGCTTTGCGCTCTGAACTTTTGGTTACTCCAAAAGTAGAATTAGTGGAACCGGACACCTTGCCTAAAAGCGAAGGCAAAGCTGTCCGCGTCATAGATCGGCGGGAGATTTAAAAGTAAATAGGACGCAGATAAACGCAGATGAAAAAAGCAGGAGGCACGGAGCGGGGAGCAAGGGGTGAAATTATTTATCGTTAGGCGCAAGGCGT
>JBNAWB010000311.1:0-1668 GCA_049699975.1 Thermodesulfobacteriota bacterium | reverse complement strand
ATAAGCAATTCCCGGCCGATTTTAATTTCGCCTCTCCCCCTCCCGCCTGTCTTCTCCTGCTGGTGAGAAAAATTAAAACTGATCGACGGTCAGGGTAGCATTAACTTGACATGGATTTTCATTTTAATTAACATGCTTTCATCAGCCCGCGGAGAGGAGATAAATGATGGAAAAATTTAGGCAACAAATTAATGAAGCCAGTCAATATATATATTCCACAATTCAAGCTAAGCCTCAGGTAGGAATAATCTTGGGTACAGGTTTAGGAGGCTTGGTAGAAAAAGTGGCCATGAAAAAAATTATGGAATATAAAAACATTCCGCATTTTCCCCTAAGCACTGTTGAAGGGCACGCTGGGCGTTTGATTTACGGAACCATTTCGGGGAAAGAAATATTAGTAATGCAAGGAAGGGTTCATTTTTATGAAGGATATTCCTTAGACCAGGTGACTTTTCCTATTCGGGTCATGAAAAAGTTGGGAATTGAAATTTTAATTATTTCCAATGCCGCTGGTGGTTTGAATCCCCTCTTCTCTCCCGGGGAAGTCATGGTGATTAATGATCACATTAATTTCACCGGTCAAAATCCCCTGATCGGTCCAAATCTCGAAGAATTTGGGCCGCGATTTCCGGATATGAGCGCCGTGTATGACCGAAAATTAATTACCTTATTCGAGGAAGCCGCTTTGCAAAAGAGAATAAAAATAAATAAAGGAGTTTACGTGGGCGTTAGCGGCCCGAGCTTAGAAACACCAGCGGAGACGCGCTTTCTGCGGATGATGGGCGCAGACGCAGTAGGTATGTCCACTATTCCCGAAGTAATTGTGGCTGCGCACTGCGGTTTGCGGATTTTAGGGATATCTGCTATTTCCAATATTAATCTCCCCGACTGTATGCAACCAGCTTCCATATCAGATATTCTGGCTAATGCTGCTCAGGCCGGGGAAAAAATAATCATTATTTTAGAAGAGTTTTTAAAGAAAATTTAGAGGTGCACTTTGGATCAACACTTCCGAAAAAATGCAGATTTACTTATTATTAATGGTCTTCTACTCCCCTTTCCCGATAACTCTGGCCTCATGCGGAATGCAGCTGTGGCCATTTCGCAAGACAAGATTGTGGCCTTGGGTCCCCAAGAAAAAGTGGCCGAAGAATTTACGGCTGAAAATGTTCTTGATGCGCAAGGCGGTTTGATCATGCCTGGCTTGGTCAATGGTCATAACCATGCGGCTATGGCGTGTTATCGGGGGATGGCGGATGATTTGCCTTTAATGGAATGGCTAACGAAATATATCTTCCCGGCCGAGAGCAAATCCGATGGTGAGCAAGTATATTGGAGCACTCTTTTAGCCTGCGCCGAGATGATCCGCTCTGGTACAACTACATTTTGCGATATGTACCTTTTTGAAGACCGAGTCGCCCAGGCGGCTAAAGAGGCAGGGATGAGAGCTTTGGTGGGAGAAGTACTTTACGATTTCCCTTCTCCTCATTATGGCCCCATAGAAAAAGGTTTTTTATTTACCAAAGAATTAATTAAAGCCTGGCAGGGTGATCCTCTTATTTCCGTAGCCGTGGAACCTCATGCTCTTTATACTTGTTCTCCTGGCTTGCTTCTGCGTTGTCGGGATTTGGCGGAGGAGTATGGGGTGCCGTTGATTATTCATTTAGC
>JBNAWB010000310.1:0-1699 GCA_049699975.1 Thermodesulfobacteriota bacterium | reverse complement strand
TAACATTAAAACATAAAGGTTTTCATAAGCTCAAAAATGTGGATGGGGGGATATTGTGCTGGCCCGACGAGCTGGAAGGGGCTAATTGATAAATGGCAATCCTAAGCCAGGCCGCCTTTTATTTAGCTGCCTGGCTCCGAGATTTCTATTTTATTTTCCCTTCTTGAATATCTAAAATAACCTCTCCTGCAATTCTCGCGGCTACGCCACATACTTCCGGACAGCCTTTACGGCTGTGACCGCCCATATCATGGAAAGCTTTGCGCTCTTCGGGTATAGATAAGCGATAAACTTTACCATAGCGGATTTTGTGGATTTCCGCGCAAATAGAGTGGCCGATTTTTTTGCGAAATTCATCGTAAACCTTGGTTGCTATTTCCATAGCTTTATTATATTGCGGTATATCCTCCAATTTTTCTCTTCCTACCAAACAACAAACACCCATAATTGCTCCCGTAAGTGCCCCACAAGTTTCTCCTTGACGAACCACGCCACCGGCCAGGGCACTGCCAGCTTTGAAGACCTCTGGATTTCCCACGTTGAGCTTTTCTTGCAAAGCTGCAAGAACGGCTTGGGTTCAGCCGAAATATTCCATGTCATTTTTTAAAGCTAATTCAAAGACGTCTGCTAATAATTTTTCCCTTTCAAGCATTTGCTATTGCTCCTTTCCTTTTTAATACTTTATTTCTTTTTGATGTAGCCCATCATTTCAGCAATCTTCTGGTAGGCTTCGGGGAGTTTATATTCGGGCTGGAAAGAATACCCTGTTGGCAATTTAGAACCCGTCTTGGCTATCTGCCGCAACCCCTCCATCAAGTCAGCCAATTTTTGCTGGGGGACAGTGAAGATCATCTCTTCATCACCGGCCATGGCTCGGTAGTGATCTCCGCGACAGGGAACGGCGACCTGGCATTCTCCGGTCTGCATAGCAGGAATGACCCCGTAAACGCAAGCGGCATGGCCTGAAAGAGCGCATTTAAGGTTATAGCCTTCTTTGTATTCTCGGCCGAGCAAGAGTAAGCACAGTTGGGATGAGTCGCCATAAATAGTCACCACATCGGGGATAAAAGGGGTATTCCGTAAGGGAGCAGAAACCGATCCTATATACTTACCTACAGGCAGCCGCGGAAACTCCTCCGCATAGTGTTTTCCCGCTTCTAAGGTAGCTACGTCTCGAGGATATCTGTTATGACCATCTAAAAAGTATTGGGGAGGCTCACCGAGTCCATAGCCCACCACTGGTTCGAAGCACCAGTGATCTTCTTTCAACATGGCTATTACTTTTCCCTCGCGACGGGATAGTTGAAAGGCTTGACAGAGAGATAAATGATAACCTAAATCTTTTAAGGGACGAAGGGCTCCGGCAGGAATTTCTTCCTCTTTTTTAAGAAAGAGGAGGGCCATAGGGAAGGTTTTGAGTCTGAGTCGGCATTCCAACTCTTCTCCCCATTCTTGAATCGTTTTTAAATCATTGCTCATTTTCCCCTCCATTTTTCTTATAGCGACTTGGCCAAATTCTTTTGGCGCATTTAAATATAAATTCATAAAACGTCCTGATTTGTCAAGCAATTAATAACCGGGCGGGTAATCCATCGCTTAAAAGGGGATGATTTCTGTTGAGGAAGGATTGATACTCCACAGCGCGGCAGAGCTGCAACCAAAAATTTATTTCTCGCAGAGCCCGCAAAGAACACAGAGG
>JBNAWB010000309.1:0-1964 GCA_049699975.1 Thermodesulfobacteriota bacterium | reverse complement strand
TTCGCAAATTTTCGCTTCGCCTGAAGGCGAGGGGTTTCCACCATCCCCGATGGGGACACTAAAAGTGAAGGTGGGCAAGGATAAAATTACTCTTGACAGCTTTGTTAGTAAGATATAATCTCATTTTATTATGTAAATCTTTTGGGTCAGGAAGAGGTCTGAAAGAATGAAGAAAGGGACGCTAATTTTTTTAGGAGTCATTTTTTTGTCATCTATTTTCAATTTTAGTTGCAGCCAAAAAGTGATGCGTACCGAAGAAACACCTTTCACCACCTCGCGCCAGGAAACCCAAAAAGATACCAGACTTGAGCCGAAAGCCGTAACACCCAGCCCACCATCCCCTGCTACCGCACCTGCTATTGAAAAGCAAGAGAAAGATAAACCTTTAAAGGAAGAGACATTGGGAGCCCAGCCTTCCGCGCCGCCAGCCCTTAAAGAAGAAAAAGAAGAAATAAAAAGAGGGAAAGAAGCGCGCCAGATAGCTCCAATCGGCACAGAATTAAAATCAATCTTTTTTGATTTCGACCAGGCCGTTATAAGAGAAGATCAAAAAGAAGTCATGTTGCAAAATGCTCAATGGCTCAAGGCTCATCCTCAGGTGCGGGTAAGAATTGAAGGAAATTGTGATGAAAGAGGAACAGCAGAATATAACTTAGCCTTAGGGCAGAGGAGAGCAGAAGCGGTCAAGGAATTTTTAGAAGGACTGGGAATCGCTCCTAAGCGTATGCAAACAATTAGCTATGGCTTCGAACGTCCTTTAGACCCCGGTCATAATGAAGAAGCCTGGGCTAAAAATCGACGGGTTGACTTTACTATTCTTAAATAAGTTGAAGAAGAGTCTTAGATTTGGGAAGCAAATTTTTTAATAATAAACCAGAAAGGAGGAAAAATTTATGCCCATGACGAAAGCTCAGATTGTAAGTTATTTAGCGGAAAAAACTGGAGTAGCTAAAAAGCAAGCCGCGGCAATTCTTGATGAGCTTGCTGGTCTGGCGGCCAAAGTTATCAAAAAAGGTGACAAACTTGCTCTTCCTGGATTTGTCACCGTAAAAGTTCAAAACCGCAAAGCGCGGATGGGTAGGAATCCGCAGACTGGGGAACCAATAAAAATTCCGGCGAAAAAAGTCGTAAAAGCGGTTCCCGCCGCTGCGTTAAAGTCCATATTAGCTCCCAAAAAATAAAATTTATCTATCCGCTCTATTTTTGGTAACAGACTTGGGCCAGAAGGGGCGAATTTTATATATTCTTCTGGCCCAAGATTTTTTTTAAACTTCAGATGGAGATAAATTTTTTAACTCCTTTTGATCATAAGCGTTTTATACCCTGACTGTACTACTACTTCTCCTTCTTTTTTTATAATTTGCAAAAAGAGCTTAATTATTCCCCTATCTGGTTTACTTTTGCTGGGAATTTTTTCTACTACTTTAGCTTTTACATAAATAGTCTCGCCAAAAAATAAGGGGGCCTCAAATTTCCACGAATCAATAGCTAAAAAAGCAATCGCTGTCCCCTCCAGATATCCCGTGCGGAAAAGTAAACCATGGGAAATAGCCAACCCCAACAATCCGTGGACAATCCTTTGTCCAAATTGACTATTTTTCATAAAAGCTTCACTAGTATGTAGTTCATTATAATCTCCACTCATCGCCGCAAACATGACTACATCCGTCTCCGTAACAGTTCGACTCGGAGTAATGAATTCTTCATTTAGTTGCCATTCATCAAATAATTTTCCAGGCATAACTTAATCTCCTTAATATTTTACTTTATAGTATTTTCTCCAATTTAGTTCCCCCGCGATGACCTTATGGCCCAGCCACGTTGGAGAGAGGGCTTGCCCTGGGGAATAAGTTTTAATCCTCCAGTAATCCCTTACTGAAGGGTGGGATTATTAGAGGAATTTTTATTCTTGTAAGTGCCCGAGGCAGGCCGGAGGCAGGCATGAATGAAGAAGCATCGGCGGG
>JBNAWB010000308.1:0-1986 GCA_049699975.1 Thermodesulfobacteriota bacterium | reverse complement strand
AGATCAGGGTTCATGCCCTGATGTGTGTGCTTGGGCTTTTGCTGGTAAAACTTCTCCTTTACCGTGCCAGGAAGGCAGACCTTGAGATGAGCCTGCATGGGATGTTAACGGTGCAAGGAAGGCTCTTTGATCTGTTTGGATTAAGTGCCTATGAGGATTCCTCATAGGTAATACAAACACCCTCTTGAAATATCTCAAATTACAAAGAGTTAGGTGTTTTTTATTAAAAAGTGGCGAAAGTTAGGTATATGGCTAAATGAGTTTGAGGGTTTTGAGGAGGCAAGAGAAAGGACAGGCAGGTGGATAGAAGAAGATTACAACAGGATTTATTTTCTACTCTGAGCTCAGATATCTAAGCCCAGAAGAATTTGAAGCAGAATATGAGCAAAAGAGGATAAAAAAGCAGCATGACCTCTACAACTTTTGGCTATGAAAAATGTCTTTATAAATGGGGTGCAGTAAAAGAACGCAGGTTCCACGCCTTGTTCACTTGGGGTTTATGCCCTGAATGGGTGGTCGAGAAAATTGGAAATTGGATAAGAATAATACCTGTGGCGATAGCTATGCTTTTAGAATGCGCGTGAGAACACAATGATAAAGAATTTTTGAAAACGATTGAGCAATTTGAGCGGAGGATCGAGAAAATAAGATCAAGGAAATGGGAAAAAATATATGCGAATCTATTATTTAATTCTTGGCTTTTCTATTAATCGAGAGAGCGCGAGAGAGAGTATGTTTTGCTTCTGGCGATCATCTTCACCAGAAGTGCTTAGGATTGGGGAGGGGTCTGGCCCATCTTCCCCTGCAGAAAAATTTTCATTCCATTACTGTGGAAAAGGAAAGGCTGATCCAAGACCCAGGCTTAATTTAAAAAAGGTAGGAGCAAGAAAGCGCTGTAAATTTGGCCGCATTTTCTCCCCCAAATGCAATCGACAAATTCTTTGTTCAAAATGTGGCGAGCTAAGTAAGAGACAGAGAAAAGCTGAATGGGCGAGAAAATACATAAAAATAGGTTAGTGAGTAGACGTTTAGAGGCAAAATTTATTAATGAAATAAAGGTGTTATAAGAGGGATTTTCCCGAGGTGGCTATTTTACCATTCCCCCAGATAAAAAAGGCCAAATAAAATAACTAAACCGGCAGCTATATGGCAAAGTACTCCCGAAGCTTTCGCACTGCTTGATGGTGCTTGGAGGGTCGCGCAAGCCTTCCCGTCGTAACGATCAGCAAAAGAAATCGTGCAGGCCTCTAAGAAAATTTCAAAGAGAATTTGAGCATTATAACACAGTGTGACAGAGCCGCAACCAAAAGGGTTGATTAATGTTTAGAGGAGCGGGAGTAAATCTACATCGCTTCCGCTCCCCTTATTTCTTTAAAAACGTCGCTCCGGCCTTATGGATAATTTCCCTTTATCCACCCTTCAAAATATGGAAATAGCCAGTGAATTGGGGGAGACCTGGAAAAATTTCTTGACTTTTTTTTCTTTATTTTTAAAATAGCGACAAACAGGAAATAAGATTTAAAGGCGAAGACTTTAAAATTAAAGAAGGCAATTTAATTTTTTTGAGGAAGGGTTGAAAAAATTTTAAATAAATTAAGATTCCTCAGGAAGCCATTTCTCTGGTTTAATGATATTATTTCAAATAATGGCATAATTCTTAGGATATCAATTTCTTTTTTCTTCCAAAGGATTTTGAATCATTTTTTGGATTAGTGTAGAATTTTAAAAGATTATGGGAAATTCCCGAAAAAATAAAGGTATCTTTCCTTGATTATTGTATAAAAATTTTTTGATTTGAATAATAAATGAAAACTTAATCCAAATATCATATTTAAGGGTCATTTTAAAAATATCCATACGGAGCAAATCCATGATTGAGCAAAATAAAAATGATAATCTTGGCGAAATCCTTATGACATGCCTGAATGGCCTATATGGAGATCGGTTTAATTCAGAAATGCAAAATGATTTAAAATCAGCAATGGA
>JBNAWB010000307.1:0-2072 GCA_049699975.1 Thermodesulfobacteriota bacterium | reverse complement strand
TGATAATTTTACGAAAAGGAGAATGACTAAAAATGGATTCCCCAAAAACCGAATACGTAGTACCTGGTGAAGGGCGCAAACCACGGCTAATTGCCCCGCCCAAATCCTGCGATACGCATGCCCACATTTATGGTCCTGCTGATAAGTATCCTCCTTTCCCAGGACGGCGGCCTACAAATTGGTTGGCTTCGCTCGATGCTTATAAAACCATGCTCAATCGCCTGGGTATAGAAAGATGTGTAATTGTTCAACCTTCTTTATACAGTATTGATAACCGATGCACTCTTGATGCTATCCAGCAGTTAGGTTTATCTTGGGCCCGAGGGGTAGCAGTGACCAAGAAGGATATAAGTATTGCCGAATTGCAGAGGCTTCATGAAGGCGGCATGCGGGGCCTGCGCTTTTACCTTCTGGTAGATGATTTCCGCCTGAGTGACGTTCCGGAGATGGCCAAACGCATTGCTCCTTTGGGGTGGCATCTTCAGATTCAAGATCGCGGCAACTGGCTCCCCGAAGCGATTCCCATTTTAAAGAAACTGCCCGTTGATGTGGTTATTGACCATGTGGGGCGGACACCTCCTGAAAAGGGAATCAATGATCCGGGATTTCAGGAACTCTTGCGTTTCCTGGAAACAGGAAGGTGCTGGGTAAAAATTTCTGCTCCCTATTTGGCCAGTCTATCAGGTCCTCCCCATTATGGAGATGTCGGCGAGAAAGTTAAAGCATTAGTCTCTGTTCGTCCCGATCGCTTAGTCTGGGCTACCAACTGGCCTCATCCTAATCATACACCTGGAAATAAGCCCGAAGAGGCAGATCTTCTTGATTTCCTATTGGAATGGGTACCCGATCCGGCTATCCGCAAAGCTATCTTAGCCGATAATCCAGCTCAGCTTTACCGTTTCGAAGGTTGAGAAAATGAATGGTTTAAATTTTCTATTTTTTGCGCATTTCAATACCGATTTCTTTTAATAGATTTGTATAAAATTGATAGGTCTTAGGGAAATTCGTTTCAAGTTCGCTTCTGGTTTTAAAAGTGAAAGGGACAGATAAATTCTTGAGCACCTTCTTAAAATCTGCAGAATGAGCTGCTTTAGTAAAAACTTCCTCTAACTTCTTAAAAATTGGATCAGGAAGCCCTTTAGGCCCAACTAAGATGTATAGAGCAGGTGGCACATCTTTATAGCCCAGATCTTTAAGAGTGGGAATATCAGGAAAATCAGGATCTCTTTGCTCGGCTACAGTTACAGCCAGCATTCGGAAAACGCCTTGTTTAACATAGTTTAAATGGATACCTGCCCCGGCAGTAAAGTCCACATGACCGCCAATAAGGGCAGTGCAGGCAGGCGCTCCTCCTTTGTAGGGAACATGTTTAAATTTTACATTTGCTTGCCGGGCTAAATATTCTACTGCAAGTTGTTGCGTGGCCCCAGTCCCCGAAGAACTATAAGATAATTCTCCAGGACGTTTACGGGCTTCTTCCAAAAGATCTTGAAGGGTTTTAAATGATGATTCTTTCTTCACACAGATTCCTCCAATATAAGTCGCATAAGCCAAGATATAGGTGAAATCTTTAAAGGGATCATAAGGCACATTTAGCATCATGTGGCGGGTGTCCAAAGCCGAGGAAGAAATAACGGCTAAAGTATAGCCGTCAGGCTTTTTGCTGGCTACAAGGGTAGCAGCCACGGTAGCTCCCCCGCCGGCTTTATTCTCCACCACAACGGGTACACCTATGATCTTTTGGGCTTCTTCGGCTAAGGCTCTGGCTGTAAGGTCAGTAGTGGCTCCAGCCTCAAAGCCGCAATAAATTGTAATTGGCTTGGTTGGAAAATCTTGTCCATAGGCGTTGAAATAAGAACAAAGAATAAGAAATGAGATAAGGAAGAAAATGGCTCCCAAATGTGGTCTGAGATTTTTTAACATCGTCCCCTCCCCTTTTGGCGAGATTAATAATGGCTGAGATTATAGATAAGTGTCTTAATTTTAAAGATGTAATTTAAAAAGTCAAGTGGGAAATAATCTGACCGTCGATCACTTTTGAAATTCGTACCTACTTCAGGCGGGAGGGAGAG
>JBNAWB010000306.1:0-2231 GCA_049699975.1 Thermodesulfobacteriota bacterium | reverse complement strand
GGGAGAGGGGAGGGTGAGGGGAATAAATGTAAATATTTAATCGCTCCGAGTAATATGTTTTACATCATAACCTAAGGGTTACAGATAGAAGTCCAGCCACGATGCAATCTTAAAGCGAGATGGCTACGCCCTTCGGGCTCGCCATGACAAAGCATGTAAAAAGTATAATGCTCCCCTTATTAATACAGCACAAAAGTGAGGGGCTTATTAAAATTTTCTATAACAATTCCTCCCTTCAGTGCCGGATTGCCCCAAAATACATTAAAATTTTTTAAATTTTTCTCCGAGGACACCACAAATAGGACATCTTTCGGGAGCTTTGCCCACGACTGTGTGTCCGCAAACAGGACAAATATAAATTTCCTTTAAATCTAAGTCTTTTCCTGACTTAGCCGCCTCTTTTGCTTCCGCATAAAGAGCTTCGTGAATTTTTTCGGCCTCTAAAGCATAATGCATGGATTTGGCAGCTTTTTTCTCGTCCTGCAAATCTGCAACAGCTTTGTAGGCCGGATACATTTCATTAACTTCGAATCTTTCTCCCTCCATAGCTACCTCAAGATTATCCACCGTGAGGTTGATGCCATTTAAGGCATTTAAATGGTTTGCCGCATGTACCCTTTCCGCATATGCGATGGCCCGAAATAAACGGGCCATATTATTAAAACCTTCTTCTTCAGCTTTATCCGCAAAAATCGTATACTTCATATGCGCCTGACTCTCGCCGGCAAAGGCCGACTTTAAATTTTCTTTCGTCATTTGGTGCATAGCCGATCTCCTTTCTTTGGCCTATTCTATATATGCTTTTTAACTTTTCATAAATTAAATAAATTTAACGCGAAAATAAATTGGGGAAATCCTGTATTTTTCTTTTTTAAATCACTTATTTTAGGGGTAGGGAATTTAGGGGGGCCGGAATGATGGCAGATTTGGATTGACTCTTTCTTTTATAAGTCATAGCGAGGAGCTTAGGGGCGAAACCTTGTCCTGAGGAAAACAAGAGAACTCATTTTATACCAAGATGGCCGCGCTCTCCGTGCTCGCCAGGACAGCTCTTTTGGTTTAAAAATGGCTCTTTTCCAATTTAGTTGCTAAAATTTGCGGAAAAATGTAATGCCTATTTCAAAAAGCGGCGAGCTCCTCATCGCGCACATCGGAGATGAACATATGACCAGCGGAGTGGGTTATCATCAGTTCGGGTTTTGCTTTCATAGCTACAGCTTGAGGAGTAACGCCGCATGCCCAAAATACTGGCACGTCGCCTTTTTCCAAACGGGGCTCATCTCCCCAATCGACCTTTTTTAGGTCAGAGATACCAATCTTTTTTGGGTTGCCAATATGTACGGGAGCACCATGTGTGGCCGGAAAACGAGCAGTAACTTGCACTGCTCGCACCACCAGGTCTTGAGGGATAGGCCGCATAGAAACGACCATCGGGCCGGAGAAAATACCTGCAGGCGCACAAGGAATATTGGTTATGTAAACAGAAACATTCTTGCCGTCTTCAATGTGCCGCAAAGGGATGTTCGCATTTAGCAAAGCAGATTCAAAGGTATAGCTGCAACCGATAAGAAAGGCTACTAAATCTTTGCGCCAGAATTTTTTTATATCTTCCACTTCGGCAACCAGCTTCCCCTTTTTATAAATCCGATAGCGAGGAATGTCAGTTCGTACATCCGCTTCGGGAGCAATCTTTCTTAGGATGGGGTCACCGGGCTCGGTAACTTCTAATACTGGACAAGGCTTGGGATTTCTTTGGCAAAAGAGCAAAAATTCAAAAGCCAGTTTTTGGGGCAGAATGGCCAAATTTGCTTGCGCATAACCTGGAGCCAAACCAGCCGTGTGGTCCTTCCATTTTCCTTGACGGATAAGCTCTCTAATTTCTCGCGGGGGCAAATTTTTAATTTTTTCTCTTTCCATTCTGGCCTCTCCTTTTTTAAAATTCTTTTTCGTATTTAATTCCAGCAAATTATTTTTAAATTTACCACAAGGAAATTTAAAATACCAGAAAATTGCCCCAAAATTTTAATTCATCACTAAAGACTGGGATTGTTAATTATTAAGCAATACCGTGTGGCAATAACGAGAAAGGGCCCGGGAATTAAACCTGATCATTGATCATTTTTTAGGCAAATAGCTTGATATGCATCAGACCTGCCTCTGGCCTGCCTCTGGCGGGGGCAAGCGGGGCGAAATTAAAATCGGCTGGGAAATGACTATTTCTCTCTTACCCA
>JBNAWB010000305.1:0-2250 GCA_049699975.1 Thermodesulfobacteriota bacterium | reverse complement strand
GTTGATTGAAAATGTCTATAAAATCTCGGGTTACAGTCTCTTCTTCCATAGCCTCGGCCAATAGGTCTTCTGTATAAAAGGTGGGCAAAGGGGAAGAAGAACCATATAAGCCCAAAAAAGTAGCTGTGACCGTGAAACTAAATGGGTCCTCGGCATTTTCCTCAATCTGGGCAATGTCTGCTGGAGGGAAAGCTAAAGAAAGATGAGGGCGAATTTTAATATGGCCTCTGCCTTCGGGAGAAGGTTGCTCTATTCCTTTAGTCAACCGGCGTAAAAGGCGGAGGGCTTGGAAAAATGAAAACTCATGCCCTTTCTCCAGGAGATCTAACTTTAAATTAAGGGACGATCCCCTATCCTCGCCGGCCATTGATAAAGATCTCCTTTTATGATTTCTTGAACTGCTAAGCGGGTATAAGTATTGATGGAAGCGTACCCACCAAAAAAGTGATCTAAGATACACCCAAAGAGGTAGAGGTCTCCCAGACAGGCAAAATGATCTTGGCGCATCTTCAGTTTAATTTCTTGACCGCGCATTAAAATCCCGGAAACAAGGCGGTCAGAAGGAACTGCTTCTATGCTTTGAATGCCCGCGATTCGCCTCTTATTGGCTAAAGTGGCAGCTCTTTCCCGCGTCTCGGGAAAAAGATACAGCTCTAATAAGGCCCGCAAATTCTCTACCTGCCCTAAAGAAAGATAGTTTAAAGATAAATGGGATAAAAGGCGCCAGAGAAGATTAGTGCCCAAAGGCGGAGAAATACTGGGAGTGGGCGGAGAAATATTCTGGAAGTCAACATATTCAGGGGTGTTATTAGTAGGCCGCACCACATCCCCCACCCGCAAATTCTCGGGCAGGGATCCGTTAGTACATAATAATTGAATGGAGAGAGTTTCCGCAGCGGGCAATCCGCTCCCCGGAGGATAAGCAACGGATAGGTAAAAATCGAGACCATTGTTTATCGGCGATTGCTTGATAGAGACATGGTAAGCCGGACGGGATTGCGGATCTGGATTGAAGAGTTCAAAAGGGGCGTATATGCGCTCTTCGGCCGTACCCTGCACAAAACCGGTAACTTTTTCCACGGCATAAACTTGATAATGTTCGGGATGAAAACCAGCGGGCTTGATTAAATAATGAGTCCGGCGATGATCTAATAAAATCGGATCTGCTTCGTAAGGAAAGATATTGATCGCCGGAGTGACATATAAAGAAAAATTTTCTTTCTTTAGCCGACTGGGCAGGAAAGGTAATTCCCCAAACTCAAAATTGATCTCGAATTTACTCCCTTCTCCTCGACCCTGCCACCGGTCCCAATCTACCAAATCTAAAAAAAGAAATTTTTCGGGGCAGATAAAATATTCTTGCAATATGCGGTAGCCAGGGAAAGCATGAGTCGGATAGGGAATTAAAGACTCAGCCGCAGAAAAGCCCACTGGTTTCAAGGAAGCGGGAGGAAGTTGACAGATATTTCCTTTCTCCAGGGGCCGGATAGTGATCTGTTGCAAATGGCGTCGTAAAAGGTAATATAAGTCCGCGGAATTAGCGTATTCTCCCGCAAGAAAGAATCTCAATTTTTGGGGTTGCCAGGCCGCAAGTTTTAGCCCACGCAGTTCTAAAATGATTTTTATTGCTGGTGGTTTACCGGCCGGTTGAGTAAAAGAGACCTCTAAGATCTGCAAGGGATGGATTTCTACTTCATAAGCTGTTTGAAAGAGGCAAGAAGTTCCTTCAATAGGGACAGAGGCCACCTGGATGCCCCGCGGAATGACCAAAGATTGTTTTAGAAATGACTTAGGTGTAAAGGCGACCAAGGTCGTGGAGGGAATGGGTTTCAAATAATGCGGCCAGATTATCTGCATGACTTCATTGATCAGTTCCGGAAACTCATCATCTAACTTCTGGCGCAGCAAAGCAGTTAAAAAAGCTACTCCTTCTAATAACCTCTCCACATCCGGATCGGCAGTAGGGCCAGTCAACATAGGAGCTAAAGAAGGATGCGCTTTAGCAAACTCGGCCCCTAACTCTTTGAGATTAGCTAACTCTTCTTGAAAGTATTTGTTGATCATAAAATTGCGGTTTTTATACGGTAATGCCTCTCTGCCAGGTGGCTATTTGCCCGAATTTTTATTTCATCCCCCTCACTCTAGCCCTCTTTCCCATTAAGGCTGTATCATAAATTAATAAATGGCTCCTCTTTGCTGAAAGGGCCAGAGGCAGGCATTCATTCAGAATCATGAGGCAGTGATTCTTCC
>JBNAWB010000304.1:0-2262 GCA_049699975.1 Thermodesulfobacteriota bacterium | reverse complement strand
CTTTGCTTTTTCCCCTTCCGCTCTCCCGCCTTGCGCCTAACGATAAATAATTTCAACACCTCTTTGAATCTATATATAGTTTTACACATCTAAAAAACTAAATGAGCTAAGGAGGAAAAGAAAATGACAGAAAAAAAAGAGGATCAAAAAAATAATTTGGAAAAATGTCCAGCGGGCGATATTCTTTTTGACCCAGAAGATGAATTTATCGAAACAGAAAAGATGACGCCCCAAGAGAAAAAGGAATACTTAGAATTCCTCTGGCGAAGAAGATTTTTTAATTGTTGAGGATAAGAAAAAGGCGGCAGTTCGCCGCTTGATCATAAAATTAAACTTTATTTTTGGATTTACTTTTCTTTTGACAAATTTGCCAGTTTAAGCATTGAGTCCTAAATTTGCAGTAGCCATGAGGATGACGGCAAGCGCAGCATTCCTCGCAAAAAGCTTCATTGTATTTTTGGCAAAGAGCAAAGGCCTCCCTTTCCGGATGGTATAAACATTTCATATCCTTTCTCCTTTTCCCTCCCTAATTTTTAATTTTCCTTCTAATTCTTTAATCTTTTCTTCCAATTCCAAAATAAATTGCATCTGATAGGGAGTAATTGAATGAGCAGGTAAGGCTTTTTCTTTTTCCTGCAGTTCCATTTTGAGCCGCCTTATTTCTTCTTTCAATTTAGCTAATTCCATATTAGGTCTCTGATTTCTCTCGTTAAATTTTTTTGTTTCTGCTATATTTTGATAAGCTAATTAGCTAAATGATTCAAAAATTCTTTCTTTTTTCAAAAATTTTCATAGGCCAAGGAGAAAAAAATGAGAGTATTAGCCCTTCAAGGAAGCCCCAGACCTAATGGCAACACGCAAATGGTTTTATCAAAATTTCTCGAAGGAGCTGCCGCTAAAGGAGCAGAATCGGAAATACTTTGGCTGGCCCAAAAGAAAATTAACGCCTGCACAGGGTGTTTTAGCTGCTGGTTTAAGCATCCAGGTAAGTGCATCCATCAGGATGACATGCCCCAAATCTTAGAAAAGCTTCGCTTAGCTGATGTATGGGTTTGGGCCACCCCTCTTTACCACTTTAGCATGACCTCCTACGCCAAGCGCTGTTTAGAAAGAACCCTTCCCTTGGTAGAACCTTTCCTTATAGAATCTGCAGGGCTAACGACTCACCCCTATCGTTACCCAGAATTGGGCCACAAAAAAATTGTCCTAATTTCTGTATGTGGTTTTCCAGAAAGAGATCATTTCTCAGCTTTGGTAGAAAATTTCCGCCTTTTAGCCCAGGCCGGCCGATGGGACTTGGCAGGAGTGTTGCTCCGCCCAGGGGCGGAAACCCTTATTTTTTTGGAAAAATTGGGCAAAAAAGGAGAGGCAGTAATGGCTGGATTTTTCCGGGCAGGTCAAGAAATTGTCGAAAAGGGAGAAATTTCTAAAGAAGTCGAAGCGGTAGTTAGCCAAGAATGGACCAATAACCGCCCTTTTTTTCTGGAACAAGCTAACTTGTTTATGCAAAAACGTATAGAATATGAAGAACGTCTAAGAAAAGGGGAAGAAAGAAGGCCTTTCGCGGAATACATCAAAGGCGCGTGATCTCGACGACTTTAACTCAAATCTATTTTTTAACTTTAATGAATAATCCGCCAGAATTGTATATAATGATAATACTGGCTGAGGTGGCTATACCGATACCCAAAATAAGCAAAGCTGAGATAAGCCATTGGTTTTCTTCTTTTTGCCACCAAGAGACTTTTTCTACCTGGCTAGTTGGGCTCGCTTGATGAGAAACCAACTTTCCGGCAGATTGATGGGCGCAGGAAAAAGAAAAAACTAAATAAAAAGATAAAATTATTATAGCTATATCTTTATGGCGCATGCGGCCTAATTCCCCTTAGCTTGAAAAATATTTTTAATAGAATAACATAGTCAAGATAATTGCGTCACCCGCCCTCTCCCCAACGGGGAGAGGGCGGGGTGAGTTTTCAGTGATGGATTAAATTAATTTTTACCCCAAGAGCAAAAAATTGTTTTGAAACTTTTGGCCTAAAAGAAACATCTAAAAAAACGAAAGAAAAATAAATAACTACTTTGCCTTTGCTAAAATCTCCTCCACGGAGATAAAGTAAAGAAAAATGAGGAGGAAAAAATGGCTACGGGAGATAATTTACATATCGTTACCGACGAAACTTTTCAGCAGGAAGTTTTGCAAGCCGATTTGCCCACTATGGTAGATTTCTGGGCGAGCTGGTGCGGACCTTGCAGAATGGT
>JBNAWB010000303.1:0-2264 GCA_049699975.1 Thermodesulfobacteriota bacterium | reverse complement strand
AAAATTTTTTGAGCTGCCTGTTCATAGCCAGAAGGGCTGGGAGCTTCGGCCAGAGATTTTAAAAAGGTAAAAGAAGCTGGGCGCACTTTTCCTCCTTAAGCTAATTCATTTTTCAATTCCCAAAAATAATTTATTGAGAACATTCGTATGGGTTCCCTTGAGCAGGAATATTGACGCAGAGAACATTTTTATGGGGATCAGAATATAACGTAGCCGGTTCGCTTTCATAACCATATTTATCAAAAGCGGTAACTACAAAATAGTATGTTCCGGGATATAGATTTCTTATCGTAATAGATGTCTCACTTACTTCTTGTTTCCCTATTATTTTTTCCTGATGAAAGTAAAAATCCGGTTCAAATCCATAATATACTACGTATCCGGCTAAGTCCGTAAGCGGAGTTCCATCAGCATTCGTTTCCGGTTTGTCCCAAGCGAGAGTTAGCGAACTACTTCCGCCACCTTCTCCTCCCCCTGATCCTCCACAGGCCGATAATGCGGCTATCCAAAGCACAAAAATGAACCAGGAAACTAAATTTACAATCTTTTTTGAACTTCTGACCCTATATTTCATTTTTGGCTAAGAAATTCATGAATTTTTTTAAAGAGTCTTAATCTGGAACCAGGGCCACTCGCAAAGCTTCGGCACTCGTGGCCGCTAAATCAAAACCCTTTTCCCATTCGCTAAGAGGAAAAACATGGGAGACGAGGGGTTTGATGTTTACCTTTCCCTGCGCCACTAAGTTAATAGCATTCCGCCAGGAGGTCCATACATGAGAAATTTCACCCTTAAGATCAAGCTCTTTTACTATAATTTTGTAAGTGTCGAGGGCAGCTGTGATGCCTCCGCGAATGCCGCCTCCAGAGATCAATATTCTGCCCCCGGGGCGAGCCAAATCAAGTGTATCTTCTACGGCCTTAGGGGAACCCGTATTTTCCACGATCACATCAGCTCCAATGCCGTTGGTTTTTTGCTTAACAATTTCTAACAAATTTTCCTTTTCCACATTTACTACCGCATCGGCGCCGAATTCTTTAGCCAAGGCTAAGCGAACTTTTTCATCGCGGGTCAAGCCCGTAACGATAACTGGGGAAGCGCCAACTGCTTTAGCAATTTGTAATAAAATTAATCCTCTTGCGCCCGGCCCCATAATTACCAGAGATTCACCGGCTTTTAGGTCCATTCTCTCAATGAGGCTGTGAAAAGAACCAGCCGTGGGTTCAATTAAAACTGCTTCTTTAAGGCCTATAGAATCAGGAAGATGATGGAGGTGCCGCTCTGGCCAGATAACGTATTTGGCAAAGGCCCCACCAGAGATGTAATGAATTCGTTGATCAGCGGGTTTCATGTTGGCGCAGATGTTAATTCTGCCCGTGCGGCAGTTGATGCATTTGCCGCAATAAAAAGTAACGATTTCACCCACTACGCGGTCACCTGGCTTGAAATCGGTAACACCTGGACCAACTTCTACTACTGTTCCCGACATTTCGTGGCCGGAGACTACCGGCTTAGAAGGACCTTTTACGCCGCGGCGGTCGGCTTCCTTCCATTTATGGATGTCGCTGCCGCAGATTCCGCAGTAAGCCACTTCTATAAGAACGTCATAAGGGCTAAAAGGATTATGGCCAATTTGAGGCACGGGTACATCTTCTAAACGAAATTGTCCATCCGGATATAGAACCAAGCCCTTCATTTCTGGAACACTCCTTTAATAAATTTTTCGGCAAAATATATGCCATTTCTTATACAAAAAGACTTATTAATGAGAGCATTAAATAAATGACCTCTGCTATTCTTAACCCCTCACCTCGGTACGAGTCGATTCCGACCTAACCCTCTCCCCACGCATGGGGAGAGGGGAGGGTGAGGGAAATAAGTGTAAATATTTAATCGCTCCGAGTAATAAGACAATAATTAATCAAAAGGGAAATTTATAAAATTTAGACGATTTTTGCAAATATTTCTTGTTTATATTAGTTAATCAGGTTTTTTAAAGCAAGGGTTATTTACAATCAAAGTCTAATTTAAACAATTTTTTAGTTAGGGGCCTTGTAATGCCCCACTGCAGGGTGGTTTTATTAAACTAGCAAGGTTGGGTCATTAGGGCATGGCGAGGGAGCGTAGGAAGAAGTTTTAGCAGACTTTATTGGCAAAAAAGGAGTCATTAAAACCTTAGATTCAAAGAAAAAGGAAAAGGAAAAAAGCCCCCTGACCGTCGATCACTTTCTAAATTACAAGCTAATGCGGACGGGAGGGAGAGAGG
>JBNAWB010000302.1:0-2303 GCA_049699975.1 Thermodesulfobacteriota bacterium | reverse complement strand
TTCTCTCTCTGTGCTCTCCGTGCTCTCTGTGGCCAATCCAGAACCTCCTCTCCCCCGGGGGAGAGGATGATTTTTTTTTGCCACAGAGGTTAAGGAGAACACAGAGGAGATAATAATAACTTTAATCCTGAAAATCTGCGTTCATCTGCATGTCTATATAATCTCCCCCAAACCCTCTCCTGGAAAGAATATTATCTTGATATACGTTAGTCTTCTATCCAAAGATTTATTTCCACCGCCCAGCCTCTTAATGATGAATTTTTGGTGAGGGTCAAAAATTATCTTCAAGAAAATCCAGAAAAAAATAGGGCAATAAAATTTTATTTTTTCTTAGAAACAAGATGTAAAGCAGCATCCAGGCCTAAGAAATAAACCTGAATACCTAAGCCCATGATTATCCCTTGAGCAGCCGGAGCAATTACGGAGTGGATTCCTCGTTCATAGTGGTTGGAAAGATGTACTTCAATGTAGGGAATTTTCACACCTTTAATTGTGTCTCGAATCGCATAAGCAGCATAAGTGAATCCGCCTGGATTCATGACTAAGGCATCGACTTTGTCATAATAGGCTTTGATAATTCGGTCTATGCATTCTCCTTCAGAATTGGTGTAAAAAATTTCTAAATCAATTCCTTTCTTCTGGGCATATTCTTTCATCATCTGATCTAATTCGGCGGCAGTAGTGGTGCCATAAATTTCTGGTTGCCGAATTCCTAACAAATTCATATTGCTTCCTTGAATTAAAAGTATTTTAAGCATAGTCGATCTCCTTTCCCAAATTTTTGCCAAAGAGAATATAAGAAATCAGAAAATAAGTTGTCAAGAAGAAAAGGGGAGGGTAGGTGGGGTTATAATTAACCGCAGAGAACTCAGAGAACGCTGAGAGATTTTAAAGCCCCCTCACCTTCTTCCTCTCCCCCCAGGGGAGAGGAGGTTCTGAATTTGCCACAGAGATTAAGGAGAACACAGAGGAGATAATAATAATTTTAATCCTGAAAATCTGCGTTCATCTGCGTCCAATATTCTTTTTAACTTCTCTTTACAAAGATCTGCGGGCGACTATTGGTCATATTGAAAATTCCTTGACAAGTAAACCATTTTGGTTTAAAAAGGCTCTAAATTGTCCTTCCTGCCCATTAATTTTGAAGACCTGCAAATAAGCCAGTTTCTGCTTTGCGAAAAGGAGGCATCATGGCCAAAGGAGAGTGGCGGTTTTTAAAGTTAACCTTCTCCAGTTACGCCCGCGCAGCTCTTTATATGCCTACTATTCTAAATTTACGCAGCCAAAATAAAATTCCCAACACCCTGGCCCTAATCAGTTTCGAAAAACCGGCGGTTTGTCTTTTTTATTACAATGACCCCGACAAAGAAATTGATCTGGATTTTTGCCGACATAACGATATTGATGTTGGCCGTCGCGATACTGGTGGCTCTCCTTACTGGATGGATCCAGGAACTATAGCGGTCATTCTCTGCTTTGACCGCCGCGAAATTCCTGATTTTCCTACCATTCTGCCCGAAGCTTATCGTTTTTTGATTGAGGGCTGTGCTAACTATTTATCGCAGAAGTTTTCCATCTCCTTTATGTATCGCCCCCTTAATGACTTAGAAGTCAAAGGTCGAAAAATAGCCGGCCATACCCTTACTCTTCAAGGAGATATTTGCCGTTTTACCGCTGGGCCCCAAATCCTCCGTTCGCGTCTCGATCTAATGACGCAAGCCTTAAAGCCACTTCCGGAAAAATTCGCCGATAAAGAAGCCAAGAGTATAGCCGAGAGGATAACCAGTTTTCAAGATGTCTTAGGGAGGTCTCCCTCTTTTGAAGAGATTTATGAGGCTTATCTGGAGGCTTTCCAAGATAGGCTGAAGGTGGTCTTTCAACCTGGAGAGTTAAATGCTGAAGAAAAAGTCATGCTAGGCCAAAGGGAAAAGACAGACTTTTCTCCAGATTGGATTTTAGCAATGAGAGAAGAAAGAAAAATTGGACCTATCCCTGCGGGAGCCAAACGAGGAGAATTCACCATCAAAATACCGCAGGGTCCTTTGATTCGGGTCATAGCCATAATCGAGGGAGATAAATTGCTCAATATTTCCATCACCGGCTCAATCCATTGTGTGCCTGTTAAGATTATTGAAGAGATGGAATCTGCCCTCAAGGGGAGGATCATCGCCGAAGACGAAATAAGAAAGATTGTCCAAAGTTATTCTTCAAAACCCGGGGTACAAATTGCTGGAGCGACGGCGGAAGACTTTGTAAGGGTTATTAGGGGAGCGATTCAAAAAGCTCAAGGTTAGTATTAAAAA
>JBNAWB010000301.1:0-2332 GCA_049699975.1 Thermodesulfobacteriota bacterium | reverse complement strand
AATAAAATTTAAAGAATTGGTAAGTATGGAGTACAGAGATTTTTATAATTCAAAAATTTTTGTTTTACCTTATTTTCTGCGTAAATTCGCCACTGCATCACTTCCCTAGCATCACTTCCTTACGGCAGCACTTCTTTTCGATTTTCGCTCTGCCCTATGCGCTTAGCGCTTTGCCCTATGCGCTTTGCTTTTTCCCCTTCCGCTCTCCCGCCTTGCGCCTAACGATAAATAATTTCACTCCTTGCTCCCTGCTCCGTGCTCCCGGCTTTTTTCATTTGGGTTTATTTGCGTCCCATAATCTTTCCCTGCCCCTCGTTGGTAAAGGAGTTTAGAAGGGTTAGGGAGTGTTCAGAATCTTTTTTTATCTCTTGCAAAATAGCTTTTTCTCTTTTTAGAGCCTCATGTGCTTCCGCCAAATCAACTTCCTGGAACTTTAGCTTATCTCCAGGCATGACTTGGGCTAAATAATTAAGCTCCGCAGAGATCACGCTGGCAATCTTAGTATAGCCTCCCGAGACTTGCGCATCCCAAAGAAGGATAATAGGCAAACCATCACCAGGAACCTGAATTGCTCCTTGGGCAATTGGCTCAGAAATAATATCGGCACCCCGCAGATGTTCTATTTTAGGCCCCTCGAGACGATAGCCCATGCGGTCGGATTGAGCACTAACGTGATAAACGGAAGAAAGGAAAGTCTTTATCCCCTCAGGGGTAAAACGATCTTCTTGCGGGCCAAGAATAACACGCAGAGAATCTTTATGGGAATAGGCCGGGATTAAATCAGCAGGCAAATATCTTTTCTCTTCCTGCTTGATTTTTATTTCGGCAACCTCTAATATATCCCCTGCTTTAAGTGGTTCACCCATTAAACCCCGGGAAAATACTGAACGACTCCCTAAAAATTCTGGGCCACTAAATCCTCCCCGCACCGCCAAATATGCTCGGAGCCCGCTTTTCCTTCCTTTGAACACTAAGTGATCGCCCCTTTTAAGGTGCACATTTTCCCACATAGAAATCGGCTGGCCGTTTAAATGGGGCAGCAGATTAGCTCCAGTTATGGCTATCTCCAAATTATTTAAAGCTAAAAGCTCCAAACGAAATAAAGTTATCTCTAAAAGAGCAGCTTGGCTCGAATTACCCACTAACCAATTAGCCACTTGGGCCGAGAATCTGTCCGCTGCCCCAGATCGAGGAATACCATATTTCATATATCCCGCTCTGCCTAAGTCCTGGATAGTGGTCAAGATCCCGGGGTTTATTACCTGAAAAGCTTTCATATCAACTCCGTAGCCCATTTCCCTTGCGCCCGTATGGCTTCTTCTGCCGAAACCGAGATGAATTGGATTCTATCGCCCGCGGCAAAGGGCACAGGCGGGAAAATATGCGGATCGTAGAGACGTACAAAAGTCCGGCCAATATAATTAAAACCTGATGGCTGATCAGTGGCTATAGCATTAGCTTGGCCACCCGCTAAGCCCACTGAACCTCCAGGAACTAATGTCCGGGGAGTACTTAAGCGAGGAACGCGCAAGATCTCAGGGAGTCCTCCAAGATATGCCAAACCGCAAATGAAACCAATAAAGTAAACGTAGAATTGGGTTTCTGAAAAAATTCTGATTACCTCTTGAGGAGAAAGGCCGGTAATCTGAGCTACTCGGGCCAAATCAGGGCCGAATTCTCCTCCATACACTGTAGGTAGACGAAAAAATTTACCGGCGGGTAGTTCAAAATTCTGGGCTTCTTTTAGACAATCATTTATTTTTTCAATTAAATATTTATAATTCACTTCTAAAGGGTCGTAAATAACCATTAGAGTTCGATAGGCTGGCAGAATTTCCTGCACCCCTGGTAATCTTTCTTTCTCCAACACAATAGCTAATGAGCGAACTTGGGCATTTATCTCCAGATCGATACGTTCTGCAAATTCAACTAAAATGGCTTTATCCCCAGCTATTTTTATTTTTGGTTTCATTTTTTCATCTCTTTTTCTTCTAAAATCTCCTGCGGAGAGAATATTCCTTTATTTCTTATTTGCTAAATGATCATTTTACTAATATATTTTTCAGGAGTGCAACAGTTATTGATGAAGGCAAATTTATGCTATTATAATTGAAAAAACTAAACTACCTTCGCCTTGAAGGCGAAGGGTTTGAAATAACAGGTCGACTTGAAGTCGACCTTAACCATTGTCGTCCCATGCCCGTCATTCCTGCGCAAGCAGGAATCCAGTTTTTTTCAACGTCCTGGATTCCCGTTTCCACGGGAATGACAATTCTAACTGTGTATTGTTCAGTTGCTCATGGTCGGCCTCATTCCAATCCTGAGGGATATG
>JBNAWB010000300.1:0-2351 GCA_049699975.1 Thermodesulfobacteriota bacterium | reverse complement strand
GGCAAGCCTTTAGGGCTTGCCGAATGCGGCAAGGGTCAAGCCCTTGCCCTACTACATGCCGCCTCGTTCCATGGAAGAAACCACTGCCTCATGATTCTGAATGAATGCCTGCCTCCGGCCTGCCTCGGGCCATACTTCTCCCACTTTTCAGTGCCGGATTACCGATGAGCTGATTTTCTAATTGACATACAGATTCAGCCAAAGATATTATGCAACCCATAAGCAAATTATTAGAACGGAGGACTTTATTATGCGTAGCGATTTAATGAAAAAAGGCTTAGAAAAAGCTCCCCATCGTTCTCTCTTCAAAGCTTTGGGTTTGACTGATGAGGAAATTAGTCGGCCCCTGGTGGGCATTGCCAATTCGGCGAACGAAATTATTCCTGGTCACCTTCATTTAGATAAAATTGTCGAAGCTGTTAAAGCTGGAGTGAGAATGGCTGGGGGAACGCCCATTGAATTTTCAACTATTGGGGTGTGCGATGGAATTGCCATGAACCACGAAGGTATGAAATATTCCTTAGCCAGCCGCGAGCTTATTGCTGATTCCATAGAAGTTATGGCTATAGCTCACCCCTTTGATGCTTTAGTCTTAGTTCCTAATTGTGACAAAATTGTTCCGGGAATGCTCATGGCGGCTATGCGTTTGAACATTCCTTCTATAGTCATCAGTGGCGGGCCCATGTTAGCGGGAAAATTTTCTGGCCGGGCTGTGGATTTAATAAGCGTTTTTGAAGGCGTGGGACGCGTAGCCCGCGGTGAATGGACAGAAAAACAATTAAAAGAATTAGAAAATTGCGCCTGTCCGGGGTGCGGCTCCTGTGCAGGTATGTTTACCGCCAATTCTATGAATTGTCTGGCGGAAGCCTTAGGCCTGGCTCTTCCAGGAAACGGTACCATTCCGGCAGTATCCGCGGCCCGGATACGTTTGGCTAAGTTAGCAGGGCTAAAAGTAATGGAGCTTCTACGTAAGAATTTGCGGCCCAGGACTATAGCTACTCTCCATGCTTTTAAGAATGCCATGGCTGTAGATATGGCTTTAGGCTGCTCCACCAATACCGTCCTCCACCTCCCGGCTATAGCTCATGAAGCAGGTATTGAGCTTAATTTAGATCTCTTTAATACAGTGAGTGATCAAACTCCCCATCTTTGCTTCCTCAGTCCCGCTGGGCCCCATCATGTGGAAGATCTGGATGCGGCCGGAGGGGTACCAGCGGTCATGTCAGAATTGACAAAATTAAAATTAATTGACACCCAAGTCATAACCGCTACGGGCCAGAAATTAGCTGAAAATTTAAAAGGTATAAAAGTTAAAGATTACACCGTGATCAGGTCCATAAAAGATCCTTATCATAAAGAAGGAGGTCTGGCTATTCTGCGGGGAAACTTAGCTCCCAAGGGTGCCGTGGTGAAACAATCCGCAGTAGCTCCGGAAATGATGGTCAATGAAGGAACCGCTATTGTTTTTGATTCTGAAGAAGAAGCTATGGAAGGAATCCTTAAAGGTCGGGTGAAACCAGGGCATGTGGTAGTAGTACGTTATGAAGGTCCCAAGGGCGGGCCAGGAATGCGGGAGATGCTCTCTCCCACATCTGCCATTGCGGGCATGGGTTTAGATAAAGAAGTAGCTTTAATTACCGATGGTCGCTTCAGCGGTGGATCGCGGGGAGCAGCCATTGGCCATGTTTCTCCTGAAGCAGCCGAAGGTGGATTGATTGCCCTTGTTAAGAATGGCGATAGAATTTTGATCGATATACCCAAAAAGAAACTAACCCTTTTAGTTAGCCAAGAAGAAATAAAAAGACGACGTCAAACCTGGAGACCTCCTGAACCAAAAATCAAGACCGGCTATGTGGCCAGATATGCCCAGATGGTTACCTCCGCCGGAACAGGAGCCATTCTAAAAGATAAATTTTAAGCCTGCCCACCATTCTTCCTCCCCTCATCCTCCGCAAATTAATAGGGGATGAGGGGAGCAAAAAACCTGTACCACCATCACTGAAAGATGGGTTTATTAAACCGGCGCGGCTGTGTCGTAATGTCATCGCGAGGGAGCGTAGCGACCGTGGCGATCTCGTAACACTTTGAATTTAGAGAGATGGCCACGTTCCCCCGCATCAAGTGCGGGGTCGCTCGCCATGACTAAAAAGGTGGGTGAATCAGTCTCAACAGGGAGAGTCGCCAAAAACTCGACCAGGAGAGAAAGTCCGAATCGACTCGTACTGAGGTGAAGGGAAAATTTAATGGGCTAATTATGGAATTTCCGCCTTTTCAGTGGTGGATTATAAAAACACCAATTTTCCTGACCGTCGATCACTTTTGAAATTCGTACCTACTTCAGGCGGGAGGGA
>JBNAWB010000299.1:0-2357 GCA_049699975.1 Thermodesulfobacteriota bacterium | reverse complement strand
CAATATATTGGGGTCGCGTCTTGATTAGTGATTTTTCCAAGATTTAATACTTTTTATTAGCAATTAGTCACTAATCAAGATTTGACCCTAGGAATAATTAAATTTTTAAGGAAGCAAAAAAGGAGCAGACATTATGAAACTATCAGTATTCCTTTTCTACTTTGGAATAGTACTTGGAGCATTGCTGGCGGGCTTAGGCGGATCATCCGCAATCGCGCAACAGGAGGTTTTGGTTGAAAAGGGAAAGATTATTTTAAAGGCTTATGGTCCGGGTGGTCCCGCTCCGGCAATGCGTGAAGCTGCCAAGGTATTTGGAGCTCAAAAAGGAATTGTTGTAGAGATAACTGCGGGGCCAACCCCAACATGGAAAAATCAAGCAATGAAAGATGCCGACCTTATTTTCAGCGGCTCTGAGTATATGATGACTGATTTTGTGCGCAAGGATCTTCCCGGGCTGATTGATACGTCCACAATCCATACTCTTTACTTGCGACCTTCGGCAATTCTCGTTCGCCCAGGCAACCCCAAAGGTATAAAAGGAGTTAGGGACCTTGCTAAACCTGGCCTTAAGATTCTTGTGGTCGAGGGAGCCGGACAAATTGGCATGTGGGAAGATGTAGCAGGTAGAACGGGAGATGTCAGGCTGGTCAGCGCAGTGCGGCGTAACATCGCTTTTTTCGCAGCGAACAGCGCTGAAGCCAAGAAGCTCTGGAATAGCGATATGAGCTATGATGCTTGGCTTATCTGGACAATCTGGCAGAAGGAGAGTCCCGCGGTAGCTGATCTTGTGCCTACCGAGCCTGAACACACGATTTATCGGTCATGCGCCATGGCCATAACAAATCGGTCCGAGCAAAAGTTATTGGCCAAAGAGTTTGTTGATTTTATAAGGTCAACTGAGGGGAAAACAATTTTTAGGAAATGGGGCTGGCTGGTGCCTTAGACATTTCACTTATTAATGAGAGCATTAAATAAATGACATCCGCTATTCTTAACCCCTCACCTCGGTACGAGTCGATTCCGACCTAACCCTCTCCCCACGCGTGGGGAGAGGGGAGGGTGAGGGGAATAAGTGTAAATATTTAATCGCTCCGAGTAATAAACCATTTTCTCGGCCTAAAGTGGCCCTACTGGGAAAAATGGACATTGTTCACTTAGTTCAGGAACTAACGGAAAGGAATAGAAGATGGGATGGGCAAGGAAGAGTACCTTGGAAAGGTTGCTTAAATATTCTTGGAGCCTTGCCCCATATCATAGGGCAGGGGATAGCAGGAAGAAGAATTTACCTTGCCAGACTCTTCCGGCAACTATCGCAAATACCTTCAATAACAACTCTGGTTTTTTTTACTAAAAATTTTTCTTTTACTTCTTTAGGAATTGTTAAGTTATTATATTTTTTATAAAAAAAATCTGCAATTGCTCCGCACTTTAGACAACGCAGATGATGATGTGGCTCGGCATTTGGATCAAATCTTCTGACATCTCCCGAGCCTTCCACAATTTGAATGATCTCCATCTCGGCCAAAGTGAGCAGGGTTCTATTTACCGTATCAAAAGATATATGGGGCTGAGTATCCCTTAGGTTTCTATAAATTGTTTCCGCGGAAGGATGGTCGGAAGAATTTAAGATTTCTTTATAAATGGCAATCCTTTGGGGGGTAATTTTTAGCCCCAAGTCTTTACACTTCTTTATAAAATTCTCTAAAATTTTCTTTTCTATTGACTTTTCATTTTTCATTATGATATATTCCTAATCAGTAATGACTATTAATTAGTTTAATTCCTCATATTCCCTATATTAGCATTTTGCGTATCTGGTTACAAGTTTTTTAATAAGTCAAATGTTATTCGGGGAAACAATCAATAAAAATTAAGGAGGTGTAAAATGGAAAAAAAGGCTAAAAAAAGATGGATTACCGATTGGTGGCCTAACAGACTAAACCTCAAAGTTCTGCGGCAAAATTGTACGCATACTAATCCTTATGGGTCCGATTATTATTATCCTAAGGAGTTTGAAAGTTTGGATCTGGCCGCGGTCAAAAATGACCTAAAGAAACTTATGACCAATTCGCAAGACTGGTGGCCGGCTGATTTCGGTCATTATGGTCCTTTATTTATTCGTTTAGCCTGGCACAGCGCGGGCAGTTACCGAATTTATGATGGCCGTGGTGGAGCAAGAACAGGTGATATTCGTTTTCCGCCGAGAGTTGACTGGCCAGATAACATGAGTCTTGATAAAGCCGTTCGTTTACTTTGGCCTATCAAGCAAAAGTATGGCCGTAAGCTTTCCTGGGCTGATTTAATTATCTTAGCTGGCAATGTAGCTCTGGAGTACATGGGGGTGAAAACAATCGGTT
>JBNAWB010000298.1:0-2379 GCA_049699975.1 Thermodesulfobacteriota bacterium | reverse complement strand
TTTCAAAAAGTTCGCAATAAATTATTTAGCCCTTCCTTTTTCCTGACTTTTTTTTAGATCCTTTAAATCTTCTGACCTTTGATCACTTTTTAAATTTTAGCTTAATTCAGGCCGGAGGGGGAGAGGCTCATTAAAATGAGGTACTTATTCTTTCATTGGTACGGGCGGGGAGATAGACATCTATTTTAAAAGCAGGAAGCTATTATTTATGTTTATCTGGTATAGACAAGTATGCCCCCGCCGTTCTTTGCGGAGAGCAGGTGGGTAAGAGAGAAATGGTCATTTCCCAACCGATTTTAATTTCGCCTCTCCCTCTCCCGCCTGTTTCCTGCTGGCAAGAAATATTAAAACTGTTAGATGTTCAGTTAATTCTTAGCTTGACAAAAAAAATCTTTATAGATTATTTAAGATTATGTCTTCAAAAGTTCATCAATAGAAAGGAATAAAGTGTCCTCATTGATTTTAAAGCAATTTGCGCCTATCTTTTATCCAAAATCTTTAGCCATCATTGGTGCTTCTAATGATCCAACCAAGTTCGGCAACATTATCCTCAGCGCCCTTTTAGAAATCGGCTTTGCGGGGAAAATTTATCCTGTCAATCCTGATGGCCAAGAAATTAATGGTCTAAAAGCTTATCCCTCAATTAAAGACATTCCGGATGAAGTTGATTTCGCCATCATCACTATCCCTGCTCCTTTGGTCCTTAATACCCTTAAAGATTGTCTCCAAAAAGGCGTCAAAGGGGTGGAAATATTAACATCTGGTTTTAAAGAAACTGGCACCTTGGAAGGCCAAAGAATGGAGGAAGAAATCTCCCGTTTGTCCCGTCAAGGCCTGCGCATTATCGGCCCTAACTGCTTTGGCATCTACTGCCCTGATAGTGGGCTTACCATTCTTCCTGGTCAAAATTTCTCAAGGGAAAGTGGGCCAGTAGGGTTCCTGTCCCAAAGTGGGGGTTTATGCGCTGATCTCGGCCAGATCGCCAAAGGTTTAGGAATTAGATTTAGCAAAATGGTCAGCTATGGTAACGGCTGCGATGTGGCTGCCTGCGACCTCTTAGAATATTTCTTTGCGGATTCCCAGACAGAAATTATTGGCGGATACATTGAAGGAGTGGAGGACGGCCCCAGATTTTTACGCCTCCTCAGAGAAAACCAAGGACGAAAACCAGTAATTCTTTGGAAAGCAGGATTGACCTCTTCTGGCAGCCAGGCGGTGATGAGCCATACGGGATCACTCAGCGGATCAGAAAAGGTATGGAGAGCTGCTTTAAAACAAGCTGGGGTAATCCAAGTAGAAAGCGCCGAAGAACTGATTGACACTATTTATGCTTTTCTTTATCTTCCTCCTTGGACCGGTCCAAGAATGGCAGTTATGGGGGGTGGGGGAGCCATTAGTGTAGCTGCCTCTGATTCTCTGGAGCGTTTGGGTCTTGCTATTCCTCCTTTTTCTCCCCAAATTTTTCAAAAACTAAAAGCTGCTTTTCCTCCGGTAGGTAACAGTTTACGCAATCCAGTAGATTTAGGCAACCCTATGATTCCTCCCTCCATGCTTAAAATTGTCATGGAAGCTGCTGGCCAAGATGAAAGAATTGATACCTTGATTGTAATTCAAATTCTATTTTATATACTCTTTCAGGTGCGCCACCGCTTAAAGATGGAGGACCGACCTTTGCGGCAATTCAGCTTTCAACCCGAGCTTCTTAAAGCTTGCCAAGAAATCAAGACCAAATATAAAAAGCCAATTATTCTCGTCCTGCCTGATATTACCACCGATGCTGCTATGATAGATCTGGAAGTGGAGTGGCGGCGGGAAAGAGATATATATCAGCAGGCTGGTTTCCCGGTATTCAAAACCCTTGACCGAGCCGCCCGCGCTTTGCGCAATTTTATTTTCTACCAAAAAATTAAAAATGCACGGAGCATATAATAATTCGCGCATGGATGGTCATTCCGGCGACAACAGGAAACCAGAATTTCCAAAATTTAGCCAAGCATGTAATGGCAAAGTCAATAGAAGACTGAACTTTACAATATTTCGAGAATATTTGCCCATCATTCTACTTCTCCCTATTGAGAGTGGGCCGTAATGTCATCGCGCGGGAGCGCAGCGACCGTGGCGATCTCGTAATGTATGGAAAATATGGGACGCAGATGAACGCAGTTGAAAAAAGCAGGGAGCACGGAGCAGGGAGCAAGGGGTGAAATTATTTATCGTTAGGCGCAAGGCGGGAGAGCGGAAGGGGAAAAAGCAAAGCGCATAGGGCAGAGCGAAAATTGAAAAGAAGTGCTGCAGTAGGGAAGTGATGTAGTGGCGAATTTATTCAGAAAATAAGGTAAATCAAAAATTTTTGAATTATAAAAATCTCTGTACTACATA
>JBNAWB010000297.1:0-2407 GCA_049699975.1 Thermodesulfobacteriota bacterium | reverse complement strand
CCTTACAAGGAGGATTGATAATTGATCCTCAGAAACCGGTTCTTCTTTGTTTTAGCAATAATTTGCATAATCGGTCTCCAGGTATGGTTCTGCTATTTAAGTTTTAATTTTTTTCTGGAAGACAATTATATCTTGGCTCTCGCTTTTTTCCTTCTCGTTCCCTTTTTGGCTTTACTCATTGCTTTTTATTTCCTCTGGTTTCGCCAACAGAAAAAAATCGCAAAATGAATTATTAAAGATTTTATTGAAAGTTTTATGAAAAGCAGATTGGGACCAGACTGAATCAAAAAAGAAACCATCCTCTTCGAGAGACTGGGTCGTAATGTCATCGCGAGGGAGCATAGGTCGATGCGACCCACGTCCTTCAGGCTCGCCATGACAGCTCTTCAAGAAAAAGAAGTAAAACATTTGATGCTTTCATTAATAACAATTGCAGATTTTGTTAAATTTACCATCTAAATTTAAATTTAGTAAGCCTTTGGACTTGTTAAATCCTGCCCTCAAATTTGATAGAAAGGGGCACTTCTCATTTAAAATCTTTCTTTCCCTTAGGGAATTTTCTTGATATAATTCCTCAAAGGAGAAATTTTAATGGGCGAAAAATTATTGTCTGCACCCTTGATCGAAGCACTTTGTGAATTTAAGTTTGACCCATCTAGCCCTTGGGATTGGACATTACCAGGCCGTCTATATAATCAGATTGCCTATGAATTTCCGGAGCGTTCCCAAGTGGAAGAAGCAGAGGTGCACATTCAATTAGGATCTGGCAACCCCCCACTTTCGCAGATTATAAAAGGTCCTGATCGTGTGCAAATGAAACGGCTGGACGGATCTGCCATGGTGCAAATAGGGCCTCATTTATTAGCCATTAATTATCTTCGTCTTTATCCGAATTGGGAAACTTTTCGGGAATTAATTCTTAATATCTTTGATGAGTATATTAAACTTTGCGGCGATTACAAGCTGCAGAGGATTGGTTTGCGATATATCAACCAGATTCCATTTACTGGGGACGGAGGTGGATTAGAAAGTTTAATAAGGGTGGTTCCTCCATTAAAAGGCATATTGGAGCAACCTCTAATTGGTTTTTATCAGAGATATGAGTTTATTTTTAGCTCCCCCAAAGGGAATCTTATCCACCAGACAGGTATTCGGAAAACCGACCAAGGTCCAGTACTTATGCTAGACTTAGATTTTGGCTCAATGGAACTAAAAGAATTTGTCAACAAGCTCTCGGTAGAAAAATGGCTTAACGAAGCTCATGATATTATTTATCAAAGTTTCGTGGAATCGCTAAACCCTGATCTCTATGAAAAATTTAAAAGAGGGATTAAATGAAAATCGCCAATATTGCGGAGAAAGCTCCTTATTTTACTTCATTTTTTCCTAAGATTTTCTTAAATTCTTCTTCAAGTGCCTCATCATGGGCTCCTTCCGTGAATTTTGCTCTTCCGGGAGAAAAAGAATTTCTATTTACAACAATTTATCTTTATCATTTTGACATTTCCATAACCGGCTTTGAGGATAGTTTGATGAAGTCGGCAGAATCTCTATGGCGCAAAGCATCTGCGCCCATGCCCAAAACATCACTTGGGCAGGCCCTTTTGAAGATTCGCGAAAAAATAGTAGCCTCAGGCGAACCCTTGCTTGATTGGGACGATATTGAAAAGGAGATAGCTACGCGGCGAGGTAAAGTTGAGTGAAACGTAAAAAAACGTTTGTTGATGCAGGCGTATTGATTGCTGCAGCGCGAGGCAAAGAGGAGATTTCAGCCAAGGCAAGAGAAATCCTTGACGATCCAAATCGTGAATTTGTTTCCAGTCCTTTTCTAAAGCTTGAAATCCTTCCCAAGCCAATCTACGAAAAGCGTAAGGCAGAAGTCGAATTCTATGAAATCTTTTTCAATGCTGTTATCCATTGGGCGGACTCTGTTCAGGACATTACAAAAATTGCTTATGCCGAAGCTTGTAGATTCGGACTGAGCGCTATGGATGCTCTGCACGTTGCGGCTGCAATAGCTGCTGGAGCTCAGGAATTGGTAACTACTGAAAAGCCAGAAAAACCTATACATCGAGTTGATTCCATTAACATTCTTTCCATTCGGTCTTTCCAATCCTATTAATGTTCGCGACCCAAGGCAAATTCCTTTAAATAAAGGCAATGATAAAAAAGGGGATGGTGGCCCAGCCTCGCTGAGCAGATGTAAAAGAGATATTAACAAAATGGGTAATCCATCACTGAAGGGTGGAATTATTAGATGAATTATTATTTTTGTAAGTGCCCGGGGCAGGCCAGAGGCAGGCCGGAGGCAGGCCAGAGGCAGGCATGAATGAAGAAGCATCGGCGGGAGAGGAAGATGCTCAAAGCCCTTAACCGATTTTCCGCAAAGGGCAGGCGGCTTAAAAAT
>JBNAWB010000296.1:0-2428 GCA_049699975.1 Thermodesulfobacteriota bacterium | reverse complement strand
CTAATAAAATCAATAGGAGGGTTTTTTAAACTGGCTTAATTTGGACAGCAATGGATTAAAATAATAGATTTTGTGGAAGAGATGAAACCTCAACATGTAATTTTGGATGCTATCTCCGCCTGTGAAAGGATGGGCGGAAAAGAAGCTGCTTTTGACTTTTTGATGCGTATTTTAAATTTTTTCAAAGAAAGAGGGATCACCAGTATCCTCACTAATCAAACCACCGGCACCAAATCCCAAATTGAGATTTCAGGTAATGGTATATCTTCAATGGTTGATACGGTCATCTTTCTTTCTTATAGGCCAGAGGAAAAAGAAGTAAACCGCATGGTGCAAATTCTGAAATGCCGTGGTTCCAAGCATTCAAACCACATCCGGAAATTCATAATTAAAGAGGATGGTTTCCATATTCTTGACTAATGATCTATCGCTCCAAAAAAAATTAAAATTATTTTGAGTACAAAAAGCAAGAGGGGGAAGAAATGAAGAAAGAGAAAATATCTGACAAACCTGGTTCCCCTAAGTATTACCATTTTCAACTCTTTGTCGCTGGAGATGAAATTAATTCGCGCCGAACCAAAGAGACTCTCCACCGTCTTTGTACTAAATATCTCCCGGGGCAGCATAAGATAGAGATAATCGATGTCTTAAAAGATTATAAAGCTGCTCTGGAGAACCAAATTTTCTTTGCCCCCACCCTGGTAATTCTATCTCCGCCGCCGCAGACTAAAATTGTTGGAGCTCTAAATGATCCACAAAAGATCTTGGATGTTTTGGGATTAGCAAGAGCTAAGGAGGAGGCATGAAGAGAAAAAAGCCCACTTATGAAGAATTAGAAGCGCGGTTAGCTAAGACTGAAGAGACCTTGCAAGCTATTCGGGCGGGAGAGATAGATGTAATCATCGGAGAAAAGTGCCCTTTTATTATCAAAGCTAAAGAAGTAGAAGAAGAATTGAGAGAGGCCCGCGAGAGACTTGAACTGGCTATCTCAGGATCAAACGGCGGCTTTTGGGACCTAAAATTTGATCCTAGCGATCCTTGGCAAATTCCAGATGAAATCTATATATCTCCCCGTTTAAAAGAATTTATTGGTTTCCAAGATCAGGAATTTCCCAATTCCATATCCGCTTGGCACAGCCGCATTCATCCTGATGATTTAGAGTTAGTCAGAAAAACGGCCCAAGAGCATTTGGAAGGACTTAGAGATATTCATGAAGTAGAATATCGCATCTACCATAAAGATGGCAGCATCCGCTGGATCCATTCCCGCGGCAAGATTTTCTGTGACGAGAAAGGAGTGCCTAAGCGGTGGACAGGAATTGATTGGGATATCACGGAAAAAAAGAAAATTGAAGAGAGCCTTAAAGTAGCCGAAGAAAAATTTTCTAAAATTTTTCAATATTCGCCCAATTTGATTGCTATTGCTGATCCAGAAGATGGAAGATTAATAGATGTAAATGGGACTTGGGTCCAAGCTACCGGTTTTAGTAAGGAGGAAGCCTTAGGGAAGACTACGATAGAATTGGGTTTATGGGTAAATTTGGCTGACCGCGAAAGATGTATAAGGGAATTTAAGAATAAAGGGAAAGTGCGCGGTTTTGAAGCCAGATTTTTGCATAAGGGCGAAGAAAGAATTTATATGGCTTCTGGCGAACCTATAGAAATCGGAGGCAAAAAATTAGTACTTTGGGAATTTGCGGATATAACTGAACTAAAGCGTCTGCAGGAGAAGGAGAGGGAGGCCGAAGAGAAATATCGAGTGGTGGTCGAAAATGCGGGGGAGGCGATAGTAGTTACCCAAGATGGGGTAATCAAGTTTGTTAATCAGAAAGCTACAGAGATTATAGGTTATGCTTATGAAGAGTTCTTAGAGCACTCTATTTTAGAGTTTATATATCCAGAAGATAGAGATAAGGTTTTAGATTATCGTAACCAAAGGTTAAATGGGGAAAAGGATGTGCCAAACGTTTATACTTATCGTGTAGTTGACAAATGGGGAAATATTAAATGGGTAGAAATTAATGTTGTCTTGATTAACTGGCAAGGAAAACCAGCAACTTTGGCTTTTTTAAGAGACATTACTGAATTAAAAAAGTCTGAAGAAGAGAGAGTTGTTTTGCAGGAGCAGTTGCAGCAGGCGCAGAAGATGGAGGCGATTGGGCGGTTGGCTGGGGGGGTGGCGCATGATTTTAATAATTTGTTGACGGTGATTAAGGCATATAGTCAGTTGGCTTTATTGCAGTTGCGGGAGGGTGATCCTTTGCGGGGTGCTTTGGAGGAGGTGGACAAGGCGGCGGATAAGGCGGCTAATTTGACGCGGCAGTTATTGGCTTTTAGTCGCAGGCAGGTGATGGAGTTTAAGGTATTGGATTTGAATGAGGTGGTGCGGGGTATGGAGAAGATGTTGCGGCGGGTGTTGGGGGAGGAT
>JBNAWB010000295.1:0-2488 GCA_049699975.1 Thermodesulfobacteriota bacterium | reverse complement strand
GGAGAGTGAAAATTGGGGGGCAAGGGTTCATCCCTTGCCACATTTTCGGCAAGCCCTAAAAGCTTGCCCTACGTTTTATCCTTAATCACCCAGAGACCGCCATGCAATGCAAATAATAAATTAATCTGGAATATGCTTTCTTGCTTTTATCAAAAGAGAGTAGGAGTTGCTTAACAAAATTTAAAGATCCTACAAGTATGTAAAACAGGGTAGGAGGAATGAGGCGATATTACTGAAGTAATATAAATTTCAGCTCCTTTTTGAAATAGGCATTACATTTTTCGGCAAATTTTAGAAACTAAATTGGAGAAGAAGTAAAAAATCATTATAAAAATCTCGCCCTTTAAGGGTGGATTAAAATAAAAATGAAAAAGAGCTTGCAAAAAATGAATAATTATTTTATGATATGAATCTGAGTTCGTAATGGCGCAATAAAAAAGAAGGTGCGCAAAAATTCTATGCCTGAGCAAAAAATGAGTAGACGGGAAAGGGAAATGCTCACGCGCCGGCAGGAGATCCTGAATGCTGCCCTGGAATTATTTTCGCAGAAAGGGTACCACAATGTTTCCATGCAAGAAATCGCCACGAAAGCCGAATTTGCCATCGGCACTTTGTATAAATTTTTTAAAAACAAGGAAGATTTATATAAAGCTTTAATTATGGATCAAGCAGATAGATTTCATGAGGCAGTTACTAAAGCCATCGCCGAGCCCGATGACGAGGTAGAAAAATTGCGCAACTATGTGCGCGCTAAAGGAGAGGTTTTCCGGGCCAATGTTTCGGTGGTCCGCCTTTATTTTGCTGAAACCAGGGGGGCGGGCTTTGATATAAAAGTGGGTCTTGAACAAAAAATTAAAGAGCGTTACCAGAAGTTTATCGATTCTTTGAGTTTTATTTTTGAAAAAGGAATGCGGCGAAAACGATTCCAAAGAATCGCTGATCCTTATCATCTGGCTATCGCGCTGGATAGCCTCACCAATGCTTTTCTTTATCTCTGGCTGGAAGATCCCCAAACTCATCCGTATCCAGAGGATCCTGATGTAATTTTAAATATTCTCTTTAAAGGCCTGCTCCATAAAAGATGAAAAGCTCGGGCCAGGGAAGAGAAGGAAAAAATTCAGGTGAGAGGTGTAGGCATGCAATTTGGGAGAGAATTAATGGCCAATATTAAATTAACTTTCTTTATCCTAATCATTGCCGGAAGCGTTTTATTAGAAGCTTGCGAGCGGCAGCAAGCAATGCCGCCCCCACCAATTCCAGAGGTGGGAGTTATTATCATTAAAACTGAACCTATTTTGCTTACGACGGAGTTACCCGGACGGACGGTAGCTTACTTAATCGCTGAGATTCGTCCCCAGGTAAGTGGTATCATCCAAAAAAGGTTGTTTACCGAAGGGACGGATGTGCAGGAAGGGGAAGTTCTTTACGAGATTGATCCTATTCCTTTCCAGGCAGCGGTAGAACAGGCCGAAGCTAATTTAGTAGCCGCGCGTAAGGCTGCCGATCGCGCCCGGGCCGCTTTGCAAGCCAGTATAGCCAGCGTGGCGCGGCAAAAGGCTACTTTAGCCTTGGCCAAAGTAAACTTGCAGCGTCTGGAGGAGTTGGTGAAGGAGAGAGCGGTTTCAGTCAGCCAGCGCGATCAAGCCGCCACCGACGCGGAAGTAGCTCAGGCTATGCTCCAGGCTGCTGAAGCGCAAGTAGAAAGCGATCGACAAGCAGTGGCTGCAGCCGAGGCGGCCATAAAGCAGGCGGAAGCTGCCTTGAAGACGGCGCGGATCAATCTTGGTTATACGCAGATTACGGCGCCTATTTCTGGTCGGATCGGCAAATCTAACGTGACTGTTGGCGCTTTGGTTACAGCTTACCAACCTTTACCTTTAACCATTATTCAAAAATTGGATCCCATTTATGTGGATGTTTCGCAATCGACGGCGGAATTGCTGCGCTTACAGGAGCGTTTGCGCGCCGGACGTCTTACCTTAGAAGGGAAGAGCCAGAATAAAGTGAAGATTATTATGGAAGATGGGGAGACTTACCGTTGGGAGGGAAATCTCCAATTTAGAGATATAACTGTAGATCCGACCACAGGGAGCGTGACTCTGCGCATAATTGTCCCCAATCCCCAAAGTATTTTAATGCCAGGCATGTTCGTGCGGGCGGTGGTCAAAGAAGGAATTAACAGGCAAGCCATCTTGGTTCCTCAACAGGCAGTTTCCCGGGACCCGAAAGGAAATCCTTATGTCTTGACGGTAGATGGTGGAGGAAAAGTGAATTTAAGACCAATTACTGTGGATCGAGCTATAGGTAACAAATGGCTTGTTTCTTCTGGTTTAGCTGGCGGCGAGAAGGTAATTATCGAAGGGCTCTTGAAGGCGCGGCCGGGGGCCTCCGTGCGCGCTGTTCTTTTAGATGAAAGCGCCCTATCTAAGAAAGTTATTAATGAGAGCATTAAATAAATGACATCTGCTATTCTTAACCCCTCACCTCG
>JBNAWB010000294.1:0-2496 GCA_049699975.1 Thermodesulfobacteriota bacterium | reverse complement strand
GGTAACCCCTCCCCTCCTCCCCTTAAGATAAGGGGAGGTAGGTGGGGTTAATTTCTTCAGCGCCGAGAACGCCAAGAGCGCAGGGCAATTAAAAATATATTTAGCCAAAGAGAACACGGAGGACACAGCGCGGCAGAGGGCTAACTAAAAATCGCTCTCCGCCTTCCTTCCATTTAGAGGCCGTATGGCCATCCTCTTTTCGTCATGGCGAGCGCAGCGTGGGTCGCATCGACCTGCGCTCCCTCGTAATGACCTAAAGAAATTGTAGGGCAAGGGCTTGGCCCTTGCCGTGATCGGCAAGCCATAAAGGCTTGCCCTACGGATGGAGAGGAATGTTTAATCCTTCTGCCCTTGGCGGAAGGAAGAGCGGAAAATTTGATGGCCAAAGGAAAAGTGGGCAAGAAATAATCCTTCTTGCCTCTGGCGAGAACCGGTTTTATAATGATTTGGATTATGGCTAAAAGAAAGCAAAAGAAAAAAATGTTTCTCCCTGAAGAAAAGGCCGATCTTGCCCTAGATTTTGAGAAGCTTCTCAACGTGGGCATTGCCCTCTCCAGTATTCATGAATTAGATAAGCTTTTAGATTTGATTTTAAAAGAGGCTCGCCGCCTGACCAAAGCTGATGCCGGAACACTTTATTTAGTGAAAGATAATCAGCTTATCTTTAAAATTAGCCAGTGTGATAGTTTATGCTACCTTTTAGGTGAAGGACGTATGCGGCAAATGTACGAATCATTTTCCATGCCCATTTCTCCAGAATCTATTGCTGGATACGTTGCTTTAAATAAAAAGGTTTTGAATATACCGGATGTGCAAAAAATTCCCGCAGAAGCTCCTTTCCACTACAATCCTTCCTGGGATGAAAAAACTGGATATACTACGCGGTCGATGATGGTAGTTCCTATGCTCAATCGGGAAGAAAAAGTAGCAGGAGTATTGCAGTTGATTAATGCCTTAAGTGCAGAAGATGGGGGAAAGATTGTACCTTTTCCTCCTCAGCAAGAAAAATTAGTTTCTTCTTTGGCATCTCAGGCGGTAGTCGCCATTGAAAATGCTGAGCTCACGGAAAGTTTGAAACAGGCTCATTTGGACACCATCTTTCGTTTAGGAGTAGCTGCGGAATATAGAGATAAAGAGACAGCAAATCATCTTAAACGCATGAGCTATTACTCGGCTTTAATTGCTCGGGGATTGGGCTGGAGCGAAGAAAAAGTAGACATGATCCTTTGGTCCAGTCTAATGCATGATGTGGGCAAACTGGGAATACCTGATTGCATCCTACAGAAACCAGGGCCGCTGACTGCAGAAGAACGGCGGCGGATGGAATATCACCCTATAATCGGAGCCAATATTTTAAAAGGTTCAGCAGCCGCCGTGCTCAAACAATCCCGGATAATAGCTCTTACGCACCACGAAAAATATGATGGCACGGGCTATCCCCGAAGACTTAAGGGCAAAGAAATTCCCATTGAAGGGCGAATAACTATCCTGGCTGATGTATTTGACGCTTTATCTTCAAAGAGGGTATATAAAGAAGCCTTGGAAGAAAGAGAAGTCTTGAAAGTATTGCAAGAAGGACGGGGTTCTTTCTTCGACCCGCAGATTTTGGATATATTTCTCGATCATCTTGAAGAAGTGCGGAAGATTAAAAACCTTTACCAGGACCATGAAGAAGATTTTGACCAATTTCGCAATTTGGATCGGTTAATTATTGAAGAAGAGTGATGAGGGATTAATTATTTTCTAAGCCACCCAGGCATTTTAACCACGTCCCCTACTTTAATACCATTTTTTTCAAACCAACCTTTATTGACTTCCAAAGCATATTGGGCAGGTCTTGCAGATCGATGCGTATCCAGGCTGAAAGGCTCCATATCCTGAATGTCTATGATTCTGCCGTGGCGATCAATAAAGGCGATGGAAAGGGGGAGAAAAGTATTTTTCATCCAAAAGGCGAGAATTTCTTCTTGTTCATAGATGAAAAGCATACCTTCATTCTCGGCCAATTTTGTCCGAAACATTAAACCGCGGGCCTTTTCTTTTTCGGTTCGCGCTAATTCTACAAATATTTTCGTATTTTTTATAAGCAGAGGAATGAGATTCTTCTTTTCCTGAGCTTGAATCTTGCTAAGCGAGAATATTAGCCAAATAACGAGCGTAAATAGGAAAATTTTTTTCCACGGCATTTAGATTTTCTCTTCGGCAAGAATTTTGATGAATATATTATTATCTTTTGGCGGGGATTGGCAAATAGAAAATCACAAGCTTAACCTCTCCTTTACTATTAGTCCGCGCTCCCCCATGGGGAAGAGGAATAGAGGCAGGCGAAGAATTTGTCTTGTCGCCCAAAACCTATCTTAAGATATATTCCAGGCCGGGCTGGGTAACCTTCTGTCTTTTTCCTGTTGGGGAGAAATATTAAAACTGTTAGGGCAGATTTAAAAGCTGACCGTCGATCACTTTTGAAATTCGTACCTACTTCAGGCGGGAGGGAGA
>JBNAWB010000293.1:0-2557 GCA_049699975.1 Thermodesulfobacteriota bacterium | reverse complement strand
CCCCTCCCGCCTGTCTCCTGCTGGTGAGAAAAATTAAAACTGATCGACGGTCAGGGAAATTTAATGCTGTCCATTAAAAATCAAAAATGCTCCCTCATGAAGTAAGTTTAAAAATGCACTCTCAGGTTTATTTCGCCTTTCTCCTCTCCCCAAAGGAAGAGGAGATCATAAAAGCGCACTTTTAAAATTTAGCTAACATTTAGAAATTAAATTCCATGGTTCTTCTCCAATTTAGTTGTTAAAATTTGCCAAAAAATTAAATGCCCAATTCAAAAAGGAGCTGAAATTTATATTACTTCAGGAACATCGCCCCATCACCTCGGTACGAGTCGATTCCGACCCTATCTTGGGGAGGATTAAACTTATTCAACAGCTTAATTCCACTCGCCAACAAGACTGAGCCATGATGTCATCGCGAGGGAGCGTAGCGACCGTGGCGATCTCGTAACGCCTTGAAATTAACGAGATGGCCACGCTCCCCCGCATAAAGTGCGGGGCCGCTCGCCATGACCAGAAAGAGGGGGCGACACAGTCTCAACGGAGAAGGGGCTAAAACTCGACCAGGGAGAAAGTCGCAAGCAACTCGTCTTATCGAAAAACTTCTTGCTCTCGATTCAAAAATAAGTATTATAGGGCCAGATAAAGAAAAAATAAAAGGAGGAGAGTCATGCCTAAATGGGAATATATGGTCCGGAAAACCGATTTCAAATCTTTATCTCAGCCGTCCTTTTTAGAACTTGAGAGAGTTAGGCTTACTGAACATGGAGAAGAAGGATGGGAATTGGTCTCGGCAGTTCCTTCGGCCAAGGGGGATATGCTTTTTTTATTTTTAAAACGCCCAATTGAAGAGCCAACGCCTGCTAAACAATCTTAACTTTTTAAAGTATTTATATCTTTTCTTCCATTATATCGGCCAAGATCTCCTGGCTAACTTAATCAAAGTCCGTCTCCGGCACCCGCCCCTATAGTCAGTGCCTTGTAGAAATAAATGAACGTCCACGCCTTATGCAGATCAGGCTTTACGTCAAATATTTGACTTATTTAGCCTCCCCTGACAACATTTTTCCCTGTGGCCCTCTGCCCTAAAATAAAAAAATTAATTAATTTAACAGGTTATTTTGGAGATTTTATTCTTTATAATTTTCTTGTTTGGCATACTCATTGCTTTATTAAAATATCAATGAAATAAAAATGGAGGCTAAATTTTAAGTCGATAAGAAAAAAATATTATAACATATGGAAATTAATAAGATAATCTTTAAAAAAAAGAGAGACTAAGGAAAATGTTGTTTAAAAAAATTTTATCCACTCCCGCGAAAAAAAGTGTCAATTTACGTGACTCCGAAAATGGATGCGAAATAAAGGCCCTTTTACAAGTAAGCTCCCAAATCAAAGAGCTTAAAGAATTTAATAAAGTCTTAGAAATTGTTGCTCAGGGTGTTTGGCATTGCTTAAATGCTCACCGAGTTTCCATTTTTACTATGGATGAAAAGAATGGTATTTTAAAAACTCTATTCAGTTTTGCTGCCGAACCTCAATATGAACAAATCGGCCTTTTTGAAGAGAAAGAAATCGCTCGCAAAGCATTAAAAAGTAAAAAAACTTTCCGCCTTAATGGACCCAAAGATTTTGCGGAATTTTTCCAGTACGAAAAAAGGGAGCGGAAAATAACTTCCCTCATCAGTCTCCCCCTCGAAATACCGGGCAAATCTACAGCCATTCTTAGTGTAGTCTTGATTAATACCGAAAGAAATTTTACCGAAAAAGAATTAGATATCTTAAATCTCTTTGCCCACCAAGTTTCCTTGGCTGCCGAAATAACTGATTTGCGCGAAGAAATTCGCAAGGCTATTGAATTTCGAAAAGAATATGAAAAACACCTCGACGACATTCTAATTCAACTACAAAATCTTTCCTTAGAGGAGCAACATCGCATCGAAGAACATATTAAAAGCCTCATGCCCATTGAACAGGCCCCCAAAATCGTTATTCCTTCTCCAAGTCCAAACATAGATATGAGCTCGCTTACTGGATTACTGCCGGGAGAAATCACGGCAAATGAGGGTGCTCTGGCATCCAACCATATTGAAGTGCAAGCAGAGGATATCACTGTGGATGAAGATTTGGTAAGTGGGGGAGTTTTCATTAGGACACCCAACCCCTTAGACTTAGGTGAACAATTTCCTATGAAGTTGTATTTATCCCCCTCCGAAGCGCCTATAGAAGTGAACGCTAAGGTTATTTGGACAAATAAATATGGCCATGAAAGCAAGGGGCTACACCGCGGGATGGGTGTGAAATTTTTAGATTTACATCCAGAAGTACAACGCAAAGTAGAAGAATATTTGCAAGCCCAAAAACTAAAATGGAACGCACCTCCAGAAGTGATCAAGTCAAATTGACTTATTACGCGGAGCGATTAAATATTTACACTTATTCCCCTCACCCTCCCCTCTCCCCATGCGTGGGGAGAGGGGAAGGTGAGGGATTACCGAGGAATGCATTTTTCTGACCGTCGATCAGTTTTAATTTTTCTCACCAGCAGGAGACAGGCGGG
>JBNAWB010000292.1:0-2626 GCA_049699975.1 Thermodesulfobacteriota bacterium | reverse complement strand
CCTACTACCTGCCGCCTCGTTCCATGGAAGAAACCACTGCCTCATGATTCTGAATTCAGGCCTGCCTCGGGCCATACTTCTCCCACTTTTCAGTGAGGGATTACAGATGGGTAACCCCTTACGGGCCGCATTTTCGGCTTACCTTATGTTTTATCTTTAATCACCTAAGGATCGCCATCCCAGGGCATATAATAAATTAATCTGGCATATACTTTGGTGAAGGGGAAATTTAATGGGCTAATCGAGGAATCTCCCCCTTCTCAATGATGATTTTGGGCTATTCTAAGAAGATTTGTTTTTTAAATATTTGTTCTTCCACCAATGGGCAATCTTCAAGATCATGCTCAAAATAGTTTTTTCGCGGGGCTGAATACGTGGTTCAACTTGGATCAGCTCTTGGCCAATTTCTACTTGCAGGGAAGCCGATTTTTTGACGGCCAGCACTTGCGTAAAGTGGATACTGCGGTGGCCGGTCATCAAGAAACTAAGCACACATGATAAAGCGGCATAGGCAGCCACTTTAGGCCCAAAAAGTTCTAAGGCTAAGATGCTGGCGGCGATGGGGGTGTTCGTAGCTCCGGCCAAGAGGCTGACAAATCCAATAGCGGCGAAAGTGGAAATACTGGCGCCTAAAATCTGCCCCAGGAGAGCCCCGGAAGTTGCTCCCACGAAGAGAATAGGCACGACAACTCCTCCACTTCCTCCGAAATTAAGCGTAATACTGGTAAAGATCATCTTTAATAAGAAAGCAGACCAGCCTGGAAAACTACCTTCTAAGACAGATTGAATAGTTTCGAAACCCAGGCCAAGATATTTAGTAGAGAATATCAAGGACAAGATGATCAAGACTAAACCGCCGATTAACCCTTTTGAAGGTAGGTCTAAGGAAAGGTTGTTAGAGAGGTTCATAAAATAGCGATAAATTTCGATGAAAATAAAAGAACAGATCCCAAAATAAATTCCTGCTATAATCACTTCCAAGAAAAAAGATTCACTAAAAGAAGGGGTAAAGATTAAGGGAGTATGAAAATAAGTAACCCCCATCTGGAGAGCCACCTGATAACTCACGAGTCCAGCAACAAAAGATGGGAGAAGCACTTCATAGAGGATGGAGCCCACGAAGAGAACTTCTACCCCGAAAATGGCTCCTGCGATGGGCGTGCCGAAGACCGCCGCAAAACCAGCGCTGATCCCGCAGATAACTATTTTTTTTCGGTCATTGGCGGTGAAATGCAATAAATCAGCAAACAAAGAAGCAAGGCCGCCGCCAATTTGGGCACAAGGGCCTATTTTCCCTGCTGAACCACCGGCCGCAATGGTGACCACCGTGGCCATTAGTTTGACTGGTACAACCATGACCTTGATCTTTCCCGAATATTTGTGTACTGCTTCTATTACTTTATCTGTTCCTTGCCCCTCGGCATCAGGAGCCAAGTATTTAATAAGGAAGCCGCTGACAAAAAGAGCGCCCGGGAGGAAAAGAAAATAATAGGGGAATCTTCCCATTTGCTCTGTACCGTAGCTTAAAATTTTTAAAAAACCAGCAGTTGCCGAGCCGGCAATAATTCCGATCAAAGTGGCTAAAAATAGCCATTTAATGATACTAATGAAAATAACTGATTCTTCAGCCAATCTTTTTTTCATTTTTTTAAATTCGGCTTTAAAATTCGGCGGAGTGAGGGAGAGAGATTGTCCTAAGAATTAGCCAGTTGTTCATTGACTTTAGCCATAATCTGTTGTTTAATTTTTTCTCCTTCATGGCGCAAGCGTTGTAGATCTTTCTTCATTTGCTGCACATATTTCTTATCTTCTAAGGCAGAAAGGTTAATAAGCACATTAAGTGATCCTCCCCATAAAGCGGCCTCAGCTAAAAGGGCTCCTACGGCAGCGTCAGTGATAGTTTGAGTTTTTCCCTTTTCTATGGCTTGGTGGCAGAGTTTCAACACTTTTAAACTTGTAGCTGCGGTAAAAAGGGGCGGGTCGGCGGCTTTTTTTAAAGCTTTCTGGATCTCTTCTTGACGTTTTCTTTTTTCTTCCTCATTGGTTTTGGGAAGCAGGTAGGCTTTGATCACTTCTTGATAGGCAGTAATATCTTGAACAATTGTAGAGAGTAAGGATTGCCGGTAAGCATTAGCTTCCTCAAGCATTTTCTGCAAGGCTAATTTTTGATCTTCGAATCCTTTTTTCCCTAATGTCAGATTAGCAACCATTTCTACCAAGGCGGCCGCCATGCTTCCGGCCAAAGCCGCGGCACTTCCTCCGCCAGGAGTGGCACTTCCGCTGGCTAAGGAGTCTAAAAATTCAGAAACGGTCAATTCCTTTTGGGCTTCCTGAGGCATATATGCTCCTTTCCTTGGCCAAATAGACAAGAGCAAAATCAAGAACAGATTAACAAAGCACCCCTCGCCAATTCATCCATATTAGATTCGTTTAAAATCTATTAAAAAAGAGCAAAAGGGTCAAGAAGATTTTAGAGTAACGCCTCACTGAAGGGTGGGGATATTAAACCAGCGATGTTGTGCCGCAATGTCATCGCGAGTGACCCCGCACTTGATGCGGGGGAGCGCGGAACAGGGAGCAAGGGGTGAAATTATTTATCGTTAGGCGCAAGGCGGGAGAGCGGAAG
>JBNAWB010000291.1:0-2669 GCA_049699975.1 Thermodesulfobacteriota bacterium | reverse complement strand
TGGGTTTATTAAACCAGCGAGGTTGGGTCATAATGTCATCCCGAGGCAGCCTGGCGACCGTGGCGGTCATGTAATGTATGGAAAATGATGGGATGGCCACGCTCCCCTGCATCAAGTGCGGGGTCGCTCGCCATGACTAATAAGGGATAGAAAGGCCAATTAAAAAAATTTTATGTGGTGGGTTTTTGCCATAGCCTCTGCCTTATGCCAAGTAGGCCGAAATGCCACTATGAAAAAATTGGGGCATAGCTTAGATGAATATATTAACGTTTGGGGAAGGTTTTTCTTTCTGCTGCCGTTTGCTCTGGCCGCCAGCTATCTTAACGGTATTCCTGAGGTTGGCCCGGATTATTGGATTTATTCTTTTCTGGCTGGATTGACGCAGGTCTTTTCCACCCTTCTTTTATCTAAGTCTTTTAAATATGGGGCAATTTCAGTTACCGTAACTATTTGGAAACTTCAAGTAATTTTTTTGGCCATCTGTGGTGTAATTTTCTTAGATGAAACTGTAAATTTTTGGGGTGGCCTGGGCATAATCCTTAGTTTTGGGGGTATTTATTTGCTAAATATAAGACAAGCGCAGATTTCTTTGTTAGAGCCCTTGCTTCTTCTAATTCGCGATAGAGGAATGCGCTATGCTCTTCTGGCCGCTTTGACCCTCACCCCGACGATTCTCCTCTTTAAGAAAACTGCCCAATTAGGCGATCCCTTCTTTTCTACTCTAACTAATTATATTTTTGCCTCATTGATATGCTTTCCCATAGTTTTTCACAAATCAGCAAAACAGCTGTCTCTCCTTCCTCGCTATTTAGTTTACTTTTTAGGCCTGGGGTTTTTTGCCGCCTTTGCTACCATCTTTGGAAGTTTTGGCTATATTAAATCCGTGGCCGCTTATGTAGAGGCTGTAAAACAGATTGAGATTCCCCTGACTTTAATCGTCGGTTCTTTATTCTTTAAAGAAACTCAATGGGTTAAAGATATTTGGCCAGGGTGCCTTTTGTTAATGGCGGGTCTAATCACTTTAATTTTCGCTTCCTGAAATTCCTTTTATATTCCTTTCTTTTAGATCAGGGCGATCAATAGCCAGGACGGATTCTGGGGTACTAAAATAATCGAGGGAAGAATTTATTTGCCAAGCTAAAGCGTATTTTTCTAAGGCTTTAGCAATCGCCTGATTAACAGGTAAGGGAATTCTACCCAAATTCTGGTCGAGAGCGGCAATTTGAATCATAAAAGAATCATAACTGGGGCAAAGAGCTTCCGCGTTATTTCTACCTAAATGCTCGATTGCCTTATAAAAATCATTTTTCAAAAAATGGCAGGTGATTGGTTCGAGAGTCCCGTATTTATTTTGTTTGACTCCAAACCCATATAATCGGCAAGTAGCTGCCCGCCAGGGATAAACCCTACAATGCCCATTCTTAAATTTAGGCAAATCCTCTTGATAAAAGATACAGGTACCTTCCTGGTTTTCAATTAAATATGGCCACCAGGCATCTGTTTCTCCGCGCTGGAATAAGTGCTGGGCTAAAGGAATAAATTCCAGGGGGGTAACCTTAACCTTTGCCGAGGCGCAGCATTGTCCACAGCCGGGCGGGCATTTTATTCCTGTAGTCATCTGGAAGGTAGCAACTTTTCGATCAATTTGTGCATATATTCTTAATATTTGCCTGCCTAAATCTTCGAGGAAAGAAGATAAAAGCATGGACATCACCCTTCCTCAAAACCTACCCTTAAGCTAATATAAATATAATTTTGGGGAAGAAAAAATAAACGGGCCTGTTAAAAAATTTTTGAAAAATTTTAGCCTCTCTGAAGTCTCGGCATTGATCGCCCTTTTGATTATGCTTATATTAAAAACGAATTCTGCGTTAGCGGATAAACTCTTTAAGAAGGAGGATAACTTATGCCTGTTTACGAGTTTATTTGCGAAGATTGCTGCAAACCTTTTGTTTTGAACATTTCCTTTAAAGAGTATGAGAAAAAGGATTTTCAATGTCCGGATTGCAAAAGTAAAAAAGTAAAACAGCAGGTGACGACTTTTCAAACCAAGACCTCGAAGAAAAGTTAATTTTATTCTGGGATAAGCTTAACTAATAAGATTTATTGAACAATCAAGAAGGATTGATCAAAAAAGGGAAGAGGTATTTTACCCAGTATTTGACAAGGGTAAAAGATACTGGTATTTTATTATTTGAGGGCGCGCCCATAGCTCAGTTGGATAGAGCGCCGGACTACGAATCCGTAGGTCGCCCGTTCGAGTCGGGCTGGGCGCGCCAGTAATTTCAATAACTTAGCGGCTATCAGTAAATCTTAATCCTACCTAAGTGTGATAAATTTGTGATATCTTTTTTCTTTATTTTATCTAAAACTTTAACCCCGGAGCGCAGGCTTTCAGGATAATAATGAGCATACCTGGTGATCATGGAAATGCTTTTCCATCTACCAAGTTTTTGGACCGTATATAAATCGACCCCTGCTTGAACCAACCTAGTAGCAAAAGTATGGCGCAAATCATGAAATCTAAAATTTTGAATACCCGCCTTTTTTTTGCTTGATAAAAAGCCCTCAAAAGATTCCGAGAATCTATTCTTGACCCATTCTTGCTTTGAAAAACATATCTTTTTCCGTCAATGTTATCTCGGGCCTTCTTTTGCAAAATATTAAAA
>JBNAWB010000290.1:0-2730 GCA_049699975.1 Thermodesulfobacteriota bacterium | reverse complement strand
CCCGCCTGTCTCCTGCTGGTGAGAAAAATTAAAACTGATCGACGGTCAGGATTAACTTTGATTGACCACATCGTATATAAATGTTAATATTTTTATATGAAAAAAGAACTTGCTTTCCTTTTTATAGGCCTGGCCTTTATTATGGGTATTATCTTAGGAGTAGTAGTAACTGTATATTACGAAGAAAAATATTTTACGCCGGCGCAGTTCTCCCCCGCAGCACCAGATAATAAAATTTATAATCAAATTGAGCAGCTCAAAGCTAATTTAAAAAATAACCCTCAAAATCTGCCAGCGCTCATTGCCTTAGGAAATGCCTATTTTGATACCAACCAATTTGGCAAAGCTATTGAAGTCTACACCCAGGCTTTAAATATAGATCCGAAGAACGCCGATGTGCGCACAGACTTAGGCATTATGTATCGCCGCCAGGGCGATCCGGACCGAGCCATCGCTGAATTCCAACGGGCTGCTCAAGATGATCCCCAACATGTTAATAGCCGCTACAATTTAGGCATAGTTCTCCTCCACGATAAGGGTGATTTAAAGGGAGCTCTTGCTGCTTGGCAGGATTACCTTAAATTAGAACCTGCAGGCCCCAGGGCAGATAATATTCGGATGCAGATCGAGAAATTAAAAGCTATGATCAAATAAATACTGCTAAACTTTTGCTTGTGCTCAAAACAGGACAAATAGCGGGGGCATTTCTTCTTTTTTCATCCGTTTTATCCCTCCAGTTTCTCTTCTAATTTGCTCGATTTTAATTAATTTAAATCATTATTACGGCTATGCTGCTTGACCATTTTCTGGCATGCTAAATGCAACTCTCTTTCTGCGGGAGGATTTATATGGGGTTAAAAACAAAATTAAGCTACTGGCTTATCTTTCTCTTGATTTTTGCTTTTTTTGCCATTCCTGTCCTTGCTCTTTCCCTTGCCGACCAGGTAACGAAATGGCCCAAGTGCCCTGCTGCGGCTATTTTGCAAATTCTACCCAAGTAGCTAATCTCTCAATGACCATTTCTGCATGCAGATCGTAGAGACATGAGCGCGAGCAACTATGGGGAATATCTGGCCAACAAGGAGAGCAGGGTGTATGCCCATAAAGAACTTGCACCTTTTCCCCTTGGGGCCCCCATACTTGAGGATCTGTGGGGCCGAAAATGCTCAAAGTCGGTATGCCCAAGGAGGCGGCTAAGTGAGTAATTCCGGAATCATTGCCAATGAAGGCCACGCAATTTTTCAACAAGCCTGCCAATTTTAATAAAGGTAAATTATGCACCATAATTGGTTTAGCTTTCTTAAGCTCGCTCATAACTTCTTGTCCTCCATCCGGGGCTGGTCCCGAAATAAGCAGAATTTTGGCCAGATCAGCAAAATAGTCGGCCACCTGAGCAAAATTTTGGGCTGGCCAATTTTTAGCTGGGTTTCCGCTTCCAGGATGAATGGCCAGCACTTTGGGAAGCGGATAAATATTTTTCTCTGCCCAAAATTGATGAGCAAATTTCTCTGCTTCTTTGGGAAGCTGGAGGGGCGATTTTTCTATAGATCCTTTAATCCCGAAAGATTTGAGGTCAGCCATTAAATGGTCATGGATATGGATTCTTCCCTTGTTTTTAGGAAAAGTATTAAGAAACAATATCTCCTTCATCCCAGATTTTTGCAGTCCTTTTTCCAATCCCTTAGCCCAAGATTGGCCGAATATAAGGGCTATTTCAAATGAAGAGAAAAAAGCTTTCAAATTGCTGGGAATTTCATCTACTGACGAAAACAAATAAGCTATTTCTGCGGAATCTATGGAGTGCATGGCCTGCGCTTTTAAATCCCAGGAGATTAAGGCCAAGCGTTCAGGATAGCCTAATAATTCCAATTCGTAAGGGGAAAAGTTTTGACAAAAAAGGCGCATGGCGGGGAGCGCCAATAAAAGATCGCCAAGGCCTCCGGCATGCCCTATCAGAATTCTTTTCACTTTCATCAAGTTAGTTTTACTTTGGGCTGGCCGAATTTCGATTCATTTCCGGCGCGCAAACGAGAGATATTATCTCGGTGCCGATAAAATATAAAAGCACCAATGATGACGGCAAAGAGAATAAAGCTAAGATGGGCATTCCATAGAATTAAGAAAAGAGGAAAGGCAGCCGTAGCAGTCAAGGAACCAAGGGAAACGTACCGCCATTTATAAACTACGGCAGCAAAAACGCCTAAAGAAAGCAAGGCTGGAAGGGGAGAAAGGGCTAGAAAAACGCCGAGTCCCGTGGCAATACCCTTTCCTCCCTTAAACTTGAGGAAAATTGGGTAAAGGTGACCCAGGAAAGCGGCTAAAGCAATGGCCCCGATCCAGAAAAAAGAATCAACATATCCTTTGGCCAAAGCGACAGGGATTAAGCCTTTCAATACATCACCGGCTAAAGTAATAATACCTAACTTCTTTCCCCCTGTCCGAAATACATTTGTGGCCCCAATGTTTTTACTTCCCTGGGTACGCGGGTCAATACTCCCGAATGCTTTAGCAACAATTACTCCCGTGGGGATAGATCCCAAAATATAAGCCAAAATAAGGAAAGAAAGAACCATGAAGCAACCCCCTAAAAATGCTTTTTATTTTAACTTATTAAAATCGTTCATATTTATTAATAGCCCGTTTATTCTTTTAGAAGATCCAGTCAAGAAAATTTTACTGACCGTCGATCAGTTTTAATTTTTCTCACCAGCAGGAGACAGGCGGGAGGGG
>JBNAWB010000289.1:0-2790 GCA_049699975.1 Thermodesulfobacteriota bacterium | reverse complement strand
TACCCAGTTTTGGGCCAAGTATTAGAAGGGAAAATGGAAATAGAAAGACGCATGAAACTTAAAGCTCAGGTAGTCAGGGGGGGAGAGTTAATTGGGGAATATACTGTGCTCAATGATGTGGTCATTACGAAAAGTGTATTAGCCAGAATAATTAATATAAAAAGTAGTATTAATGGAGCTTATGTAACTACATATCGAGGTGATGGAGTGATTATTTCTACGCCCACCGGTTCTACTGCTTATTCTTTGGCTGCTGGAGGACCAATAGTCTACCCGACCTTAGATTCTATTCTCATCACCCCTATCTGCCCCCATGCCCTAACCAATCGACCTCTTTTGGTGCCCGATCTGGTCAAAGTGGAATTTAAATTAGAATCTGAGGAAAGTGATGTCCGTTTAACCTTAGACGGGCAGGTGGGCTGTCCTCTGCAGCCCTTTGATCAAATCATAGTCAGCAAGGCCCCGGATTCTGTCTCTTTCGTTAGGTCACCTTTCAAAGATTATTTTCAAATTTTGAGAACTAAGTTTAAATGGGGAGAACGTTGATCTTATAGATGCTTACGGAGTTGTATATCAGCAATTTGGCCATCGTTGATAAATTGCACGTCCAATTCGGGCCGGGCTTTAACGTTCTTACGGGAGAGACTGGGGCGGGAAAATCTATTTTAGTTGATGCCATTAGCCTGCTTTTGGGGGGAAAAGGATCTGCCGAAATGATCCGTACTGGTCAAGAAGAGGCTACCATAGAAGGGTTTTTTGAGCTTAAGGAAGCAGCTAATTTACAATTTATGCGCAAATGGCCTTTAGAAATATCCGAGGGGCTGGCTATTAAAAGATTAATCCATCGTTCGGGGAAATCCCGAGCCTTTTTAAATGGCCAAGCGATAACCTTGCATATGCTCACTGAGTTAGGGGAGGAGCTTGTACATATTTATGGCCAGCACGAGCATCAACACTTTCTCAACCCGGAGAGGCATTTAGAAATTTTGGATCGCTCGGGAGGTCTTTGGGCCCTTCGCCAAGAATATCAGGAGCTTTATGAGGAGTGGAAGAAAAAAAGGGCGGAGCTGAGCGAATTAGAAAGCAAAGAAAAACAAAGGGCCGAAAGGCTGGAACTTTTAAATTTTCAGGAGCAAGAGATAGCGCGAGCCAAGCTTAAGCCTCCCCGTCCTGGAGAACCTAATGAAGAACAAGAGTTGCTCCAAGAGCGGGCCCGCCTCGCCCACGCCGAGAAACTTTATGCTTTTGCCCAACAAGGAGTCGATCTCCTCTACGCCGAAAAAGGGTCGGCTGTTGAACGCCTCCAAATTACTTGGCAACGTTTAAAAGAGGCGATGAAGATTGATCAGACATTAACACCTTTAGCTGCGGCCTTGGAGAATATCCTTTTTCAAGTGGAAGACATAGTTTCTGCCCTAAGGTCTTATGCCGAAAAAATTGTTTTCGACCCTAAGTTGTTGGAAGAAATATCATTTCGTTTAGACGAGATTCAGAGGCTAAAGAAAAAATACGGTCCAACTTTTGAAGATGTTTGGCGATATAAAGAAAAAATTGAAATAGAAAAAAGGAATCTGGAGAATTGCGCTTGGCAAATTAGTGATCTGCAGAAGAAAGTTAGTGAGTTAGCCCAAGGCGCTTATCTCCGGGCGAAAGAGCTTTCCGCTAAGAGGAAGAAGGTAGCCAAAGAGTTGAGTGAAAAAGTGAAAGAGGAACTGGCCACGTTGGGCATGAATAAGGTACGTTTCCACATTGAAGTCCAAGAAAACCCCCAGGGGAATTTGGAAGAGGAGGGGTTGGACCGAGTAGAATTTCTCATCTCCCCCAACCCGGGAGAAGAATTGCGTCCTTTAATAAAAATTGCCTCGGGAGGAGAGCTTTCGCGGATTATGTTAGCCATGAAACGCATCTTGGCTGAAGATTATGGAGTAGAGTCTTTGGTCTTTGATGAGGTTGACGCCGGGATTGGGGGTGGAATGGCGGAAGTGGTGGGCCGCAAATTGAAAGAAATTTCCCGGGAACATCAAGTTTTTTGTATCACCCACTTACCTCAAATTGCCTCCTTGGGCGATGCTCATTATAAAGTCAGCAAAAGAATTCAAGGGGGCAGAACAGTTGTCGAATGCCAGCTCCTCAAGGAAAAAGAAAGAGAAGAAGAGATCGCCCGGATGCTGGGAGGAGTGAAGATTACCGAGAAGACTTTAGCGCATGCGCGGGAAATGCTGAGATTGGGTAGCAAAACAAAGAAATGACCATAGAGGAGTTCATGGATATGGGGATTCGCAAAGCGAAAATTTCAGATGTGAAGGAAATTCAAAAACTTATTGAACAGTCAGCTAAAAAAGGGGAGATGCTCCCCCGCTCCCTGAGTGAGCTTTATGATAACCTGCGGGACTTTTATGTTTACTTAAATGAAGAAGAAGGGAATATTATAGGCACCTGTGCTATGCATATATGCTGGGAAGACCTGGCAGAAATTAGGTCTTTAGTAGTCAGGGAAGATTTCCAACGTCGGGGAATTGGGACAAAGCTCATAGAAGCTTGCCTTTCCGAAGCAATAACTTTGGGGCTTTATCGAATATTTGCCTTAACCTATAAGCCCAATTTTTTCCTTAAATTTGGGTTTAAAATTGTGGATAAGACTCTTCTGCCCCATAAAATTTGGGCAGATTGCATAAAATGCGTTAAGTTTCCTGAGTGTGATGAGGTAGCTGTTTTGTTGGAAGTTTAAAACTGATCGTTGATCACTTTTTAAATTTCAGCTTAATTCAGGCGGGAGGGGGAGAGGCTCAT
>JBNAWB010000288.1:0-2902 GCA_049699975.1 Thermodesulfobacteriota bacterium | reverse complement strand
GGTTAGAGCGCGGAGAGATTTTAGCCCCGGCCTTGAAATTGGGCCGGTGGGCGGCCCGCAGGGCAAAATCTCGGAGCGCTCGGAGCACCCTGTGGATAACTCCCATAATAGATAAACACGTACTTTTCCCCTTATTTTTTACTTGCAAAAGAAAACGGATTCCCCTTACTTTTAAGTATCTCCGCTCAAAGAAAGGAGGAATCCGTTGGACGAGATCACTTTGGACCTGCGAAAAAGATGTTCCGTCTTATTGAAAAGCTGACTTTAGAAAGCCGAGACCTTATCTCGGATGTTCATGTAGGAGGGCCACCAGCAGCTCATCGACTTGTTATTCTGAGAGAAACTGATTTAAAAGCTAAATCTCAGATGGCAAAAAATTTAGCTGGGATTGAATAATTAATTTGTGTATGTATTTTTCACAGCCTTTTTGATTTATATAAATTAAGCCCAGAGCTCTTACCACCCGCAACCTTTCTGGTCTTATCAGGCCTAAGTCCATCAGTTTGTTCACATATTCTGAGTAAGTCCTGGAGGCAATAAATTGCATGCCACTTTTAATTTAAAACAGGCATTTTCCATGAAATCCCTTTTCATATTTATATTCTCTTGACTTAATAATTTATATAAATTTATAATTAGTCCTAAAAAATAGGTATTTATTATGAAAAAATATAAATCCTTAATGGAAGGATACAAGAGAAGCCTCACAGCCAAGGAATCCCTTTTGATTTCCAGCCTTGCGAGGGAAAACAGGAAGATATTCAGCATAGAAGACGCAAGGCGGTTAATAGCAAAAGATGCCCGCAAAACGATGTCCTCCCTTATCAAAAAGAAATGGGTTCTGCCGCTTAAGAGAGGGCTTTATGCCATAGTCCCCCTGGACATCGGGCCTAAGGGCGCAGACAGCTTTGTCATCCATAGTTTCGTTATTGCTGCCCACCTAATTGAGCCTTATTACATTGGATACTGGTCTGCCCTTAACCACCACGGTCTCTCAGAGCAGATCCCCAGGGTAACCTTCATCGCAACCACCAAAGCAAGGATGCCCTTGAAGATACTGGACGCTGAGTATTGCTTTATACGGATAGAGGAAAAGAAGTTCTTTGGTTTTGACGAAATCGAGATAGAAGGATGGAAAGTGAACATATCTTCCCCTGAGAAGACTTTGGCAGACTGCCTGGACCATCCTGAGCATGCGGGAGGAATAGAAGAAGTGGCCAGGGCACTGTATTTTAACCATGAAGAGGTGGATATGAAGAAGGTCCGCGATTTTGGGGAAAGGATGGGCAACATCGCTGTGCTCAAACGGTTGGGATTCATACTGGAGGCGGAGGGGCTTTTAGAAAGATACAAAGATCTGTTCGTTCGCTTCAGGCCTTCGAAGGGTTTTCCGGCCCTTGACCCTGTTTCTCCAAAGAAGGGAAAGCACAATTCAAAATGGGGTCTGCTTGTGAATTTTGAAATTGAGCCTAAAAGGTGGATGTATTGATAGACAGGAGAGAGCTCTTAGAAAAGGCAAGGGAAAGAAAACTAACCCTCGGGATGATAGAGAAGGACTATGTCCTTGGATGGCTCCTCTTCGGTTTGTCAGGAATTAAGGGACTAACATTCAAGGGTGGGACTGCCCTTTCAAAAATATACTTTCCCAAGATATGGCGGCTCTCCGAAGATCTTGATTTTGTCTTTGTAGAGGAATTCAGGACAATAATTGATGCGCTTCCGGAAATATTTCAGGAGATAGAGAAAACCAGCCAGATAAAACTCATATTGAAAAGCCGCCATTCCAATCCTGATTACCTCCAGTTGAAGATTCAATATGATGCAGTCCTCGGAAAGAACTGGGTGAAAGTGGATGTAACCAGAGAGATGCCAGTTGACACTTTTAATGAAAGGAAGCTCAGCCGGGCCTATTCTGACTATCCCTCATTTTTATTAAGGATCGAAAGCGTTGAGGAAATATGCGCCCAGAAGATAAGGTCTCTTGTAGAAAGGAAAAAGTGTAGGGATTACTACGATGTTTGGCAGCTAATGAAGTTGAAGCTTGATATGAAAAAAATGAGAAAACTGACTAAAAAGAAGTTTGAGTATAAGGGAATCGCAATCAGGGGATTAGAAGACATACTGCCGTCTGACCTCTTTGAATTGCTGGAGGGATACTGGGATAGAGAAGTTGGAAGGCTCGTCTATCCTGTTCCCAACCTTAAGACAGTTATAAAGGAACTGAGGGAGTTTTTGAAGCCCACAATAATTTAATGTGCATTTTGCGGTTTCAAAGCTCTGGAAAAACCCTTGCCCTTTCTGCCTATATCAGACCAAGGTCCCTCAGCTTGTTCACATATTCTGAGTAAGTCCTGGAGGCAATAGGCCGGATGCCCCTTTTCTTTGCCTCGGAAAGATATTCCTCGCAGAGCTGGTTTGATAAAACTTCGCCCTTTGCCTTTATGATTTAGTAAAGAACCCTGTGGTCTGGAGTGAGCTTGTTAAGAATATAGGTCTTCTTGATGGCGCTTGCGTCCTTCCATGCCTTTTCGATATGCTCAGGAAGTATCTTCATGCAGCCTTATTTCTCCGCATAGTTAGCCGCATTCTTCAGGGTTTGTATCGCTATCCTGGCATCGCCTCCAGATGCCTCTGAAATCCTCTCAAGGATTCCTTGTCCCATGTCCTGGGCACGAGGGCTGTTTCCGCCCTAAGCCTCAGGATGTAGCAGAGGTCCGAGGAAGAGTAGGGCTGGTATTCTATCTCCACAGCATTGAGCCTCGACCTCACCCTATCGGAATCGACTCGTTTCCAACTTTGACCTAAACGCTAAACTGGCTAAAGCTAAAAACTTATACACCATGATCGAATACTACGCCCACCTGCCCGTCTTATGTCTGGACGAAATCGGCTATGCCATCCC
>JBNAWB010000287.1:0-2922 GCA_049699975.1 Thermodesulfobacteriota bacterium | reverse complement strand
CCCCTTATGTCTGAATTGAAGCAGCAAACATATGACCTATTGACTGCTCGGTTATGATGCAGTACATGATCATGGGCACGCTGGGAGGGATTAATATGCCCAACGCACCACCCGCAGCGAGCGCCCCCACCGCTAATTTTTTTTCATACCTATATTTTTTTAAGGAAGGCATGGCGACAAGACCAACAGCTGCTGCTGTGGCAACACTTGTTCCGCTTATAGCTGAAAAAATCGCACAGGTAACTATCCCAACTGTATTAAGGCTACCCGGGACTCTTCTTAGCCATATTCCCAAACTGCGAAAGAGGTCGTCACTGAAACCTGCCTTCTGGGCATAAAGAGCCATCATAATAAAAAGGGGGACACAAGTAAGGGTAAAGCTATTTAGATGATGGAAAAAGTAGCCGGGCAAGTCAAATAATAATTGGGTGCCTCTTGATATCGCAAATAAGCTGGCTAATGAGGTTATTAGCAAAGTGAATCCTACTGGGATCCCAAGCATCATCAACACCAAAAGACTTCCAAACATCATGGCCCCGATTATATACCATTCCATCGTGCTTAAGAATCTTTCTTATCATCATGGAGACTTATTTTCTTTAAACGAAGCCATACCTGTCTCATCCTGGAAAGGCTTTGCAGGCCAAATAAAAAAAAGCCTATGGGGATTATGGCCATGATCGGCCAGAGCAAAAATTCTTGGACAGTTTCCGACCTCCAACCCCGAGAATAATAAGTCCATGTGGTCAGCGTTCCAAAGTAGCAGACGAAAGCAATACAGATTAGAAGAAGAGAGTATCCAATAAGAGTGATATAATATTGAATTCGTTTAGGAAAATGTATATAAAGCATTTCTGCGGAAACATGAGATTCTAATAGAGTAGCGAAAGGAAGGGCCAAAATGCAGTGAAAGATGTAAATATAAGCACTTACTTCATCCCGCCAGTCAATTGGATCCCTAAGAAGATAGCGAGCAAAAACACCACAAAACACTAAAAATAAGAGAAACAAAGATAAGAAACCTGAAAAATATCCCGACCATCGCGATAGACTATCAATCAATTCCCAAAAAGTATATTTTTTATTCGTAAAAAATCTGAACATATAGCGATTTTATTGAAAATTTTAATTTTCTATTTTTCTGGGTGGTTAGTTCCTTACAAAATTTTTGAAGAGTATTAAAAGCAACTGTTATTTTGTAGATCAGTCGTCTTCTTATTATCCTGATTTCTAAGAAATGGGAAACTTAGAATTTATTTTTTTCCATTTAGCATTTTTTTCATTATCTTGGCCGCCCTTGCTGGATTGAAGACTCCACAATCACATAAACGCGATAGCTCAACTGCTGCCTCTTCCAAAGATCGCTTCCCCTCTTGGACTTCTTCCAGAAGGTGCTTTACGAGATCAGGTGATACCATAGCATGACCACACATGGTGATAATCTCTAAAACCTCTTGCTGGGGGAGTTTTTCTACAGCCCCTAAAGTTTCCAGTGAATTATTTACGGTGTGAGGTTTCAGCCCTATTGAGTGACAACATTGGACAACATGATCATAAAGACCAGAAACCACTACGGAAATCCCTAAATCTTTTTCTTTTAATTCTTTCAAACAAGCCAATAAATTTTCTCTATCTGAGAAAACAGCATGAGCTATACGTTGATTTTCGGCTGTCATTAACTTATCTATAGTAGTCCGATGACTGTTTCCTACCCGCGCATTACCAAAATTCACAGTTTTATAATGGGAAATAATTTCAAAGACCTTTTTCATTTTCTCCGAAGAACCCTCCAGATTATAACCCCGGGCCGGCATGACTAAAAGCACATAATCTTCACTCAAGCTTCTTTCATCTCCTCTTCGATGAAGTGTATGGGTCATATATCCTCCTACTTTCCAGGGCGACCAAGGCCCACGTTAACTTTAGCATTCGGACGGATTGGATAACTTAATTTCTTGGCAATGGGTATGGTAGGAATATGACCATCCTCCCCTACCCGCGAAATCATATCAATAGTCACTACTGTATTCAATTTAGGAGCAAGTTCCTTAATTTTTTTCAAAACTTCTTCCAATTTTCCTAAAGGGACTATGAATTCGATAATTGCGGAAAGGACTTTTTCAGAAAGTATCTCTGGTTTTAATAGGCCCTTATCTTTATCCACCATAAGTGCCGTGACCGGGTTCTGAGGTTCGAACTCAACCCCAAGAGAAGCCAGGGCTTGAGCCATCAATTGCACATCATGAAAACGAGTTCCCACACTCGGCCGTCCAAATTCCAGGCCTATACCAACAAAACCTGGCTTAAACCGATTAGTAACGTCATTTGTTTTCATCTCTTCTGTACCTCGACCACCTATGTCAGTACTTGGATGGCGGATAAGCGGATTACTAAACTCTTGCCTTACTCTCCTTGGCCAGGCTAATTCCGGCTGAAAAATGGCACCTGTTGGGCAAACATCTGCCCGCAGACATACTCCACACTCTACACATTCATCCTCAATTACCTCGCGAATTCCCTTTTCAAAATCCTCTCTAATTGCCCGCACAGTGCAATAGGGCTGACACGATCCGCAGTTTATACACTTTTCCGGATCTATCTTCATTCTCGCTTAGACCTCCTTCTTCCTTTTTTTAACCAGGTATTTTTGAAACAATGGGTAACAAAGGGAAAGCGCTGAAAAAGCAATGAGTGTTCCACTTATTGGTCGAGTGATTAATATTGTTGGATCAAAATTAGACAACAGCATAGCGCGCCGCAAAGAAACCTCTGCTAACTCTCCTAAAATCATTCCTAAAACTAAGGGGGCGAGCCCAAAATCTAACTTTTTGAGGATATACCCCGCAAAGCCAAAAGCCAAAGCAACACAGTCTTGTCCAAATTAAGTTTTGAAGTTGAGCCCTGATTTGGTATAAAAAGTTA
>JBNAWB010000286.1:0-2930 GCA_049699975.1 Thermodesulfobacteriota bacterium | reverse complement strand
TAGGTGGGGTTAAAGAATTTGCCAAGTGGAGAGTGGGAATTGTAGGGCAAGGGTTCATCCCTGGTTCATCCCTGGTTCATCCCTGGTTCATCTCTGGTTCATCACTGGCCGCATTCTCGGCAAGCCATAAGGGCTTGCCCTACGTTAATCACCCAGGGATAGCTATCCAGGGCAAATAAAAATTAATCTGGCATAAACTTTCATATACTTTCTTACCTTTTCCAAAAAAAGGGTAAGAGTTGCTTAACAAAATTTAAGATGAGTGGAAATATTACTCGGAGCGATTAAATATTTACACTTATTCCCCTCACCCTCCCCGCTCCCCATGCGTGGATAGAGGGTTAGGTCGGAATCGACTCGTACCGAGGTAAGGGGTTAAGAACAGCAGATGTCATTTATTTAATGCTCTCATTAATAAGTGAAAATCGCCATTTTATATTTAAGCAAATGGGGGGAAGAAGAGTTTTAACATTAATTTGACAATACTTTATTTGATCCTCTAAAATGAATTCAATTTCCATAAAGATTGCAAATAAATATTTCGAGGTTAATTTATGATCCGAGATATAGTTGGCGCGAAATATTATAATGCATGGATGGACATGCTGAAAAGGCTTGTCCCCCATGGTCGAACTCACCGCCTTTCTGTTGTTGTTGCAGCAATGCTTCAAGTCACGCATCAAATAGCTCTGGAGAAAGAAGGTTCAAATTACAAAGCCAAAAAATTATACGAAATATTTGAAAGCGCTTATGAACATGAAGAAGAATACGGTTTAAGACCCCTTTTAGAACTGACCGAAGGGTTATTTAAAGATGCTAAGGTGCATTTTAAAAGAGTTAACCGGAAGGGACAAAGCTATAGCATCGCGGAAGAAGCCGTCTATCAATTTTTAAATTGGGAAAGTATGCCTTGGGAAGCATAAAATAAAAAGCAGGGCCTTTCCTTTCTTTCCCTCTATCGCAAAGAGAGGTAAAAGGAAAAGGGAAAGAAGGGAAATTTGTTTGGGCCAAGCCAGTTTTAGTAATTCCAAGTTTGTAATGCTCTTATTTTATGGGACGAAATTGGAGGTTCATCCCATCATCAGATTTTTTTTGGAAAATATTTCCTGCCCATCGTTCATGAGGATTGGGAAAATCTTGCCGGAAATGAGCTCCTCTACTCTCCTGGCGCATAAGAGCGGCGCTTATAATCATTTCGCTTACTAAAATCGCGTTTTCTATCTCTATCTTTTCTAAAATTTCTTTGGGCGTTTGGCTGGCAATCTTAGGAACCTCTTCTTTCTTTATTTTTTCTAATTCTCTCTGGGCTGTAGTGAGGCTTTCTTGATCGCGCAATATGCCAGCTTCTTCCCATAAAATTTCACCAATCTTTTTGCGTAACAATTTTGGAGGAAGACCTGAGGTAGAAGGTTCCAGCTTTTGCCTTAATTGCTTTTCTTTCTCCTTTAAGCTGCTTTCGAGAACTGGCCCCATTATTTGATTGCGGGCGTATTCTCCAGCATTTTTGCCAGCTCGATAACCAAAAACTAAAATTTCTCCTAAGGCATTACCCCCCATGCGGTTAGCTCCGTGGACTCCTCCTGTCACCTCGCCCGCGGCAAATAGGCCGGGAATTTCTGTAGCCCCGTTTTGATTCATAACCACTCCGCCCATGAAAAAGTGACACATGGGCAAAATCCGCAAAGGCTTTTCCTGACAATGAAAATGATTGGCTAATAATGAACGCTGCTCCCTGACAAAGCTATCATACTGCCAGTCGTGCTCCGACAAATACCGCAAATCCAGATAAACTTGTTGTCCTTCTCTTTCTTCTTTAAATATGGCCAGGGAAAAAGAATCGCGGGCCCGCACCGCTACTGGTCTTTCTATAATCTGGTATTTTTCTAAAATGTCCTCGCCCTTAGAATTTATGACTTTTCCCAAATCAGCAAGAGCCGGAGCAGCTAAGATAGCAGGCTTACCAGGCTCGGCCAAACCCACAGGCATGAACTGTACAAATTCCATATCCCTTAGAGAGCAACCTGCCTGATAAGCCAAGACATATCCATCGCCAGTCGCTCTAACTGGGTTGTCATGGCGCAGGTAGAGGGCGCCGCCACCGCCATTAGCCAAAATAACGGCCTTGCTCTGAATGCCCAAAATTTTCTTTTGGTGATAATCGAAAGCTATTGCTCCTCCGATTTTCCCTGCTTCAAGAATGAGCTCTGTAACCATAATCCAAGGCAAGAACGATACCCCTCTTTTTATGGTTTCAGTAGCTAAAACTTTAATAAGCGGAGCGCCGGCCGCGGTAGCTCTTCCTTGGCACCGAAAACGCCCCTTGGACCATTCTCCGACCAGGCCAAAATTCTCAAGGTTTTTAACCCGTTGCGGAGTCTCATCTACTAAAATTTCTACTAAATTTTTTTCATTAATTCCCTTTCCCGCTTGCAGAGTTAGAGCCAGATGAGCTTCCTTAGAAAGCCCTTCAGCAGCTAAACTAAAGGCTCCTGCCGAAAGATAAGTGCAAGTAGATTTACCCAACGGAGTCTTCGAAACTAAAAGAACATCTACGCCCTTTTCTTTGGCAGCAATAGCCGCCTGCATCCCCGCCCCTCCTCCGCCTATTATAAGCACATCTGTTTTAATGATTTCCATTTTTTCTCCTTCATTAGCTTTAAATTTTTTTTTAATTTCTTTAACAAATTTAACTGGATAAATCAATAATTAAATGTAATTCATCACTGAAGGGGGGATTATCATTGGAATCTTTAATGGACCTCCTCACCCCGCCTCTCCCCGCTGGGGCGAGGAGAAAGGAGGCCGGCTCACGATTAGCAAATGGGCAATTTGGGGTTAAAAAATTAGAGGTGGGCCAAAAGATAGGGGTGGCATTCTGACCGTCGATTACTTTTGAAATTCGTACCTACTTCAGGCGGGAGGGAGAGAGG
>JBNAWB010000285.1:0-2942 GCA_049699975.1 Thermodesulfobacteriota bacterium | reverse complement strand
CCTCCCGCCTGTCTCCTGCTGGTGAGAAAAATTAAAACTGATCGACGGTCAGGATAAGAGAATGGTTGACTTCTGGCTATAAAAGAGTTAGTACTTAAAGCAAATGGAGAGAGCGATGCATAATGCTATTACTGATGTCCCTGGGTTTCGGGTGGGACATGCACATGATTTGCAGGCCGCTACAGGATGTACCGTAATTTTATGTCCCCCAGGAACATTGGGGGGAGTAGATATTCGGGGCTCAGCGGCGGGCACCCGGCAGGTCGATTCTTTGCATTCTTTCCATGCCGTGGATGAGGTGCACGCGGTTCTTCTGGCTGGAGGAAGCGCCTTTGGCTTGGATGCTTCCGGAGGGGTCATGAAATATTTGGAAGAAAAGAATATCGGGTACCAAACTTCAGCAGGTAAAGTCCCCATTGTGCCTACAGCAATTATTTATGATTTAGGCTTGGGCAACGGGCAGATAAGACCGGATAAAGAGATGGGTTACCAAGCATGCTTAGCAAGTGATTCAGGAAAAGTAGCCGAGGGAAGCGTAGGAGTAGGAGCGGGAGCGAGAGTGGGGAAACTTTTGGGCATAAGGATGGCTACTAAAGGAGGGGTGGGTACTGCTTCGTTATGTTTGCCCGACGGGGTAATTGTGGGGGCTTTAGTGGTGGTGAATGCTTTTGGAGATGTGCTTGATCCCCAAAGCGGAAAAATCTTGGCTGGGGCGCGTGATCCAGAAAATCCCCAGCGTTTTGTAAATGCCAGTAAGTTGATCAGAGAAGGGTTAAAATTACCAAGGCGGGAGACGGCCTTTCAAAATACAAGTTTAGGTGTGGTGGCGACCAATGCAAAACTAACCAAGAGACAAGCTATAAAAGTTGCGCAGATGGCCCAAAGTGGATTTGTCCGTACTATTTCTCCCATCCATTCTACGGTAGATGGCGATTTGATCTTTGCCCTTTCTTTTGGTGAAAAATTGGCTGATGTTAATACCATCGGCCTTATGGCCGAGGAAGTCATTGCTCAGGCGGTCCTCAGAGCAATTATGCAGGCTGATGGCTTAGGCCTGCTGCCCGCTTACCGCGATTGGCCAAGAAAAGTAGATAAAGAATCTGTTTCGGATTATTGATTAATTATTACTCAGAGCGTTTAAATATTTACACTCATTCCCCTCACCCTCCCCTCTCCCCATGCGTGGGGAGAGGGTTAGGTCGGAATCGACTCGTACCGAGGTGAGGGGTTAAGAAGAGCAGAGGTCATTTATTTAATGCTTTTATTAATAAGTTTTTTATTTTTTTCGCTGAATAGTATAATCAGCCAAAGTAAAAAGGGCTTCTTTCTCGGGAGAAGGAGGAAAAGAGGAGAGCAAACTTTTAGCTTGGTGCACATAATTTTCAGCGATCTTGATAGTATAGTCTAATCCTCCCCGGTCTTGGATTAGCTGCCAAAGATGAACTAAATCCGCCTCGTGGCGATTTCTGTTTTGGATAATCTGAGCGATATGATCTCTTTCCAGTGGGGGAGAATTTTTTAAAATATATATTAAAGGTAAGGTAACTTTTCCTTCATTTAAGTCTTGCCCGATACCTTTGCCCAGCGTCTCTGCTTCTGCCGAATAATCTAAAATGTCGTCCACTAATTGAAAAGCAATTCCCAAATTAAGGCCGAACTCTGCTAAAGCTTTTTCTCTTGCCGGCGTGGCTGCGGCCAGAATAGCACCGACTTGGCAAGCAGCAGAAATCAAGACCGCTGTCTTATTGGTAATTACATAAAAATAATCTTCTTCTGTTATTTGGGGGTCACCCATTTTTACCAATTGCATTACTTCCCCTTCCGCCATACGCGTGGTAGCTGCGGAGATAACTTCTAAGATACGCAAATTGCCTTCTTTCACGATCAAAGAAAAAGATTTGGTAAAGAGGAAGTCGCCAACCAAAACACTGGCTCCATCACCCCAGACATAATTTGCGGAAGCCATTCCGCGGCGGACAAAAGCACGGTCAACTACATCATCATGAAGCAGAGTAGCGGTATGAATGAATTCTATGGTACTGGCCAGCGGGATAGCTCGTCGGCCGTTGTACCCGCAGAGGCGGGCGCAGAGAATTAAGAGCATGGGGCGAAATCTTTTGCCGCCACTGGAAATGAGATAGCGACTTACCGTCGGGATCATGGAAATCTCGGAGAGCATATTTTGGGCCATTTCCCTTTCGACGGCCTGGAGCTCTTCTTTTAACAGGCTTAACACTTGTTCAATAGGCAAAGTTTTATTCTCCCCATACGGCTTAGGATTTAAAAGGGAATATCCTCCTCTTCTTTTAAAGGAGGAGGGGTATACTCTTCTTCAAAATCTTTGGCTTTCCCTTTTTGTTCACCTAAGCTGCCTAACATTCGCATGTCCGTGGCTTCTATTTCCGTAACTGTCCGCTTGTTCCCATCGCGATCTTCCCAAGAGCGAGTCCTTAGGCGGCCTTCTATATAGACGAGTTTTCCTTTGCTCAGATATTCTCCGCAAATTTTGGCCAACCCTCTCCAGGCTACAATGCGATGCCATTCCGTTCTTTCCTCTTTTTCTCCATTTTTGTTTGTCCAAGCTTCGTTGGTGGCTATCCGAAAAGTAGCTACTTCTGCTCCACTTGGGGTATAGCGAATCTCTGGGTCAGCCCCTAATCTTCCGATAAGAATAACTTTATTAACCACGCCCCGCCCTCCTTTTTTAAAAATTTGCCAAAAATCAAACTATCCTCTGGATAAAGGAATTTTATCACCTGAAAGAAGGAAGTCAAGGATTAAAAATTAGGACCATAAATCACTTTTAAAAACCCAGCTTAAATCAGGCAGGACGGTGAAAGGTTCATGGGGGAGCACAAATGGAAACTGTTAAATGGTTAGCTTGGAGGCCTGACCGTCGAACAGTTTTTAGGCAAATAGCTTGATATGCTTCAGGCCTGCCT
>JBNAWB010000284.1:0-2946 GCA_049699975.1 Thermodesulfobacteriota bacterium | reverse complement strand
CTCCCGCCTGTCTCCTGCTGGTGAGAAAAATTAAAACTGATCGACGGTCAGAATTGCCTTCTGACCGGTAATCCGTCACTGAAAAGTGGGAGAAGTATGGCCCGAAGCAGGCCAGAGGCAGGTCCGAGGCAGGCTTGAGCCATATCAAGCTATTTGCTTAAAAACTGATCTATGTTTAGCTTTTGGCCTGACTGGCTAACATTTTTAATATTTCTGGCCAGCAAAAAACAGGCGAAAATTTAAAAAGGGATCGGTGGTCAGAATTGCCTTGTTTACCTACTTTTCATTTTCTAAAAATATCAGTTCTAAAAAGAAGGATCCTAAAAATTTATTTAGGAAAGCGAGGAAATGGAAGGAAGGATGACGAAGCAAGGCAAGAAGAAACAAATCTTGACTTTTAAATAGATAATTTTTACTATCATTTCAGTTATATTGAATTTGCGCCATAAATAATTTTTTGCCGGATAGAAGGGAGGGAAAAGAAATGAAGATCACGCCCTTGGATATTCAGCAGCAGCAATTTAGAGTTCGGTTTCGCGGGTTTGACATGGTAGAAGTGGACAATTTTTTAGAGTTGTTGGCCAATGAGTTTGAAGAGCTTATTAAAGAAAACAATCAGTTACGCGAAGAAGACCGGCGCAAGTTAGCCCGCATAAATGAATTAGAGGCGGAGGAGAGAGAATTACGTGATTTATTATTGTCAGCTAAAAAAATTACTGAAGAGATGAAAAACAATGCCCGCCGGGAAGGGGAGTTGATCATTGAGGAAGCAAAAGCTCAAGCCCGTAAGATAATAGAGCAGGCCCAGGCGCAAGCTCTGCAAATTGAAGCAGATATTGATAACTTAAAAAAATTACGTTCCCAATTGGAAGCTTCTTTAAAAGCCACCCTGGATATGCACCTGCGCCTTTTAGAAAGTTATAAAGGAGAAAAAGTAAATTTGCAGGAAAAACTGTTAGCAGAGAAAGATGAAAATAATGCCCCAAGATAAATTCCTTCCAGATAATATTCTAAGAGTTTGGGTTCAACCTGGAGCGGCGAAAGATGAGCTTATAGGTTTTCGAGATGGTTTTTTGCGTCTGCGGGTTAAGGCCCGGCCAGAAAAAGGAGCAGCCAATAAAGCTTGCCAAAAAATTTTGGGGGAAGCTCTAAATATTGCTCCAGAGAAGATAAAAATAATAAAAGGAGAGCAAAGTCGGCGGAAAATTATAAAGATCCTCGCCGAAAATCCCTCCTGGGAAAGATTAAAATAAAAAAGAGATGCGCTTATTTTTAATTCGCCATGGAGAAACCTGGTGGAATGAGATACACAAATTTCAAGGGACCAGTGATGTAGAACTCAGCCGCCAAGGATTGAGCCAAGCGCGGAAACTGGCCATTTCCTTAAAAGATGAACCCATAGCTAAAATTTATACTAGTCCGCTTAAACGAGCGCAGCAGACAGCGGCTGAGGTGGCGAAATACCATTATTGTCCGATTACTATTTTGGATGGGTTGGCGGAGTTGCATCAAGGGCATTTGGAAGGACTAACGGGAGAAGAGTTTAAGCAAAAATATCCAAATTTTTTAAAGGAATGGCTAAAGAATCCGGCAGAGGTGAGGCTTCCGGGAGGAGAATCTTTAAGAGAGCTTCAGCAAAGGGCTTGGCAAGCGGTGGAGAGGATAAGGGCAGAAAATGGTTTCGCTACTGTGGTGGCCGTTGCTCATAACTTCGTTAATATAGTAATATTATGTCAAATTTTGGGAATTCCCTTGGACAATTTTCGGTGTTTAAAACAAGACCCCACCGCTAAAAATCTAATTGAATTTTCGAGAAAAGGAGCTATGGTGCTCCTCCTGAACGATACCTGTCATTTGAAGAATTGAAAAGCAAAGATGATTGGCCAAAAGATGAAGGATAATTAGTAGGTAAAAAATATGCAAAGGAAAAATGAGAAACCAGAGAGTATAAGAAATATTCTCGCCCCTTTTTTAAAACGTACCGGACTGAACTGGCGAATCAAGGAACAAAAAATTATAAAAAATTGGAAAGAAATAGTTGGCCGGGATATAGCCCAAAACACAGTGCCATCCAAGCTGCGGGGAGGAGTGCTTTATATAAAAGTGAGCAACCCTATTTGGATCCAACATCTGCAATTTTTAAAGGAAATAATTTTAAAAAATATTCATCAAGAGATTAAAGAAGTCGTGGTGGATGATTTGCGCTTTTTTTTAGGAAACATTGACTCAACGGCGGGCGGTTATTTGCCGGCGAACAAAGAAAAAGGGGAAGAAAACATTTTCTTAAGTAGGGAACAAGAAATTAGGGAATTTATACCCAAAGAGATTGAAGAAAAGATAGCCCAGATAAGAGATCCGGAATTGAGGCAATTGTTGTCCGCTCTTTACACCAAGAATAAGCAAGGGAAAGGGGTTAAAATTTAAAGGGAGCTAAGCGGGATCTTAGGTTTATAAAGAAAAGGGAAATGGGGTAGATTCATTATTATAGAATTGGGATTATAAAACTTTGGGGGGCAAGAAAATATGAAAAATAAAATATGGATAGGAATAACAACGTTCTCTTCTGAAAAAGAAGGTAAATTAATGGCCCAGAATTTAATCACCAATAATTTGGCTGCTTGTGTTAATATAATACCAAAGATAAATTCTTTTTTTTATTGGGAGGGAAAATTTAGCGCGGAAAAGGAATTTTTATTATTGATTAAAACCACGGGCGAGCGAGTTAAAGAAGTCATGAATAAAATTAAGCAAGGGCATAGCTATCAAGTGCCCGAAATAATATTCTGGCCAATTGAAGAAGTAGATAAAGATTATGGGCAGTGGGTGAAAGAGACCGTAAATCCCCCAAGAAAAAAGATAAAGAAAAGCTGAACCAAAATACAATATAAAAAACTGACCGTCGATCACTTTTGAAATTCGTACCTACTTCAGGCGGGAGGGGGAGAG
>JBNAWB010000283.1:0-3026 GCA_049699975.1 Thermodesulfobacteriota bacterium | reverse complement strand
GAGCCTCTCTCCCTCCCGCCTGAAGTAGGTACGAATTTCAAAAGTGATCGACGGTTAGAAAATTTTAGGGTTGACAGCTTTTTCTCCTTTGGTTATTATAAAACCCTCTTAAAGAAAAGAGAAGGAGGTTATTAAAATTCGGCGAATTCTTATCCTTCTTGGATTAATTATATCACTCCTGAGCGGGTGTAGCGGCCTATCTTATATCATTCAAAAGAACGCTTCCGCTCTTTCTCTATCATCTCCTTCTAAAAATAACTTTGAAATTTACCAAGAAGAAAAAGAGATTGCCCCTGTCCACGAGATGGCTAAGACCGACGATGCATCCCAGGCAGAGAATGAGCAACCCTTAGACCTATCCTTTGAGCTGGCTTTAAAAGACTTCCCTATAAAGGAAAGTACCTCTATTCCCATACAATATGAGCTCTTCTCCTTCGTAGATCCTATATTTTCTCCAGAAGAACTTTACTTTTCAGAATTTCGGGAAGTTATTCCTCCAAAGCCAGCACTTTCATCAGGAACTAAGAAAAAAGATATAAAACCTATTTCCCGCAAGGAAGCTTTCACCACAGGGGGTATAGAAGAAATTAAGCCATATTATTTTTCTTTTAGTAATCTTCTTGAAGAGCATAAGCCGGCTTTTGATTCCGCGGGAGATATTTATCCCCCAGAAAATTTTGCCTTAGAAAGTCTGCCCCCAGATCCGAATAAAGAAGAAAGAGGAAAATCATCTCCCGAGCAATCTTCATCTATAGTGGCCCTCTTTCCCTCTGTTCTTCATGAAAAAGTTAAAGACTTCATTAATTATTTTCAAAATAAAGCGGATTCTTTTTTTAGCAAAGCCCTGGCTCGTTCGCAGGCCTATGAAGAGATGATGAAGCGCATCTTTAGGGAAAAGAATCTACCCGAAGACTTATTTTACTTGGCTTTAATAGAATCTGGTTTTAATCCCTTTGCTGTTTCGCGTAAGCAAGCAAGCGGCATTTGGCAATTTGTCTCTAAGACAGCCAAGAGGTTCGGATTAAGAGTGGATAAATGGGTTGATGAGCGCCGCGATCCAGAAAAATCTACTTATGCAGCCGCAGAATATTTAAAGCAACTATACGAGATGTTTAACTGCTGGGAATTAGCTGCGGCAAGTTATAATGCCGGCGAAGGAAAAATCTTGCAGGCTATGAAAAAAACCCGAAGCCAAGACTTCTGGGAACTAGCCCAAAACCGGTATTTAAAAGCGGAAACCAAAAAATATGTGCCCATGTTCTTAGCTGCTATGCTTATTGCTAAAGAGCCAGAAAAATACGGATTTTCTAATATTCCCTATCATCCTCCCTTAAATTATGAAAAGATTATCGTTCCCCCTTCGACGAGCTTGGCTTGGATTGCCAAGATTTCAGAAACAGATCTGGCCGAATTAAAAGCTCTTAATCCTTCTCTAAAATTAGATAAAACTCCTCCGGAAGGGGAGTTTGAAATTAAACTCCCCCTGGGTAAAAAGGAAGTTTTTGAAAGAAACATTGCTGCCCGTCAGAAGTTAGCTGCTCTGGGCAACCAAAAGCATCGTGTCCGTTACGGAGAGACTTTAGCAGGCATTGCTCGCAAATATAGAGTAAATTTAAATCAGCTTTGCGAACTTAACGGCCTCCGCCCCAAAGATAAGATAAAACCTGGCTTAGAACTTTTAATTCCACCATAGAGGTCCAGCGCATTAGCATAATTGGCCATGATTGACGTTAATTCCGCCTTAAAACAAATTTTGGCTCAGATTCCTATTTTAGGGAAAGAACGGATTAGCATTCTTTCTGCTTTGGGAAGAGTATTAGCCGAAGATATAACTGCCCCTCGCCAAATTCCTCCTTGGAACAACTCGGCGATGGATGGCTATGCTGTTAAATGGTCAGATATTAAGGGGGCTTCTCCAGATAAACCGGTGACCTTAAAAGTTATAGCTGACCTCCCCGCCGGCCAAATTTTTAAAGGTTTGGTTGGCCAGAAAGAAGCTGTGCGCATTATGACAGGAGCACCCATTCCAGAAGGAACAGATACAGTTGTCCCCGTAGAAGATACAGAGAAGGCCGGCGAGGAAGTAAAAATTTTTAAGGAAACTGCTTTGGGGAAAAACATCCGTCTGGCCGGAGAAGATGTTAAACAAGGGGAGGAGATTTTATCTTCGGGAACGATTCTCCAGCCAGCTCATATCGGCATGTTAGCTTCTTGCCAAAGAGCTTTTGTTTACGTCTATCAGAAACCCCGGGTAGCTATTTTATCCACGGGAGATGAATTAATAGAAATTGATGAACCCTGGACGGAAGGCAAAATAGTGAACAGTAATGCCTATTCTTTGACTGGTCAAGTTAAAATGTGCGGCGCGGAGGCCATCCTTTTAGGAATTGCCCGAGATCGCCTGGAAGATCTCTCAAGTAAAATACAACAAGGACTTCTCGCCGATATCTTAATTACTTCTGGGGGCGTATCTGTGGGCGACTATGATTTGGTAAAAGAAATGTTGCGCAAATTAGGGCAAATTAATTTTTGGAAAGTAGCCATGCGCCCTGGCCAGCCATTGGCCTTCGGTTTAGTCTCCGGCAAACCTCTCTTTGGTCTCCCCGGAAATCCTGTCTCCTCTATGGTCTCTTTCGAACAATTTGTTCGCCCAGCAATATTAAAAATGGCGGGCCATACTAAAATTTTTCGACCCACTATCATAGCTGAATTAGGTGAGGATTTAGAAAAAAAGGCCGGCCTTACGCATTTTCTCCGCTGTCGCTTAATACGAGAAAATGATAAAATTATAGCCACTACTACTGGTGAACAAGGGTCTGGTATACTTTCTTCTATGGTAAAGGCCCAAGGTTTGATCGTGTTTCCGGCCGAGCTGACCAAAGCTCGGGCAGGCCAAAAAGTAAAAGTGATGCTCTTAGACCAAACTTTCTTCTCTGATAGCGTTCCAAACTATCTAAACTAAACTACCTTGGCCTTGAAGGCGAAGGGTTTGAAATAACAGGTCGACTTGAAGTCGACCTTAACCA
>JBNAWB010000282.1:0-3053 GCA_049699975.1 Thermodesulfobacteriota bacterium | reverse complement strand
CCTCATTTTAATGAGCCTCTCCCCCTCCCGCCTGAATTAAGCTGAAATTTAAAAAATGATCAACGGTCGGGCTTAACCCGCCTTGACTAATCAAACTATTAGGAATATTCTTTAGCATAATTATAAAAACAAAGCCGCATTTTTAAAAATAAAAATTGATGGGAATTAAAATAATTTGGTCAGCAATCTTAACCTTATTATTTTTTTGTACAGCCGATCTGCGTGCTTCCGAAATTAGAGAAAAGACTTATATTGAAGATCAGGCTTTTAAAAGTCTGGAGCGCGAAATTCAGGGGGCAGCGCATTTAGCTGGCGGAATTGTGGGCGTTTATGCTCTCCACTTAGAAACGGGAAGAAAGATAAGTTTCCATGCCCAGGAACGCTTTCCCATGGCCAGTGTTTATAAAATCCCTATTGCTGTTCAACTTTTACATCGCCTTGACCAAGGAGAGCTATCCCTGGACAAAATGATCACTATCCAAGCCCAAGATCTTCGCCCTGGAAGTAGTCTAATATCCTCTTATTTGTTTAGCCCGGGCGTGATGCTTTCGGTGCGCAATCTTTTAGAATTAATGTTAGTGGTCAGTGACAATACGGCTACCGATATTTTACTGCGTCTGGCTGGGGGCCCTAAGGCCGTAACCGCCCGCTTGAGAGATATGGGCATTTGGGATATAGACGTCAGTCGACCGACTATAAATCTAATAGCCGATGCCACTGGTTTCATCTTGCCCCCAGAGAAAGAATGGAATCTCGACCTCTTTAAAAAACTTCATGATCAAGTTCCCTCCGAAAATCAAAAGGCAGCAGCGGCAAGGTTTGTAAATGATCTGCGGGATACCTCTACGCCCGAAGCAATGGTCAAGCTTTTGAAATGTATTTATCAAGGAGAATTTTTAAAAGAGGAGACTAAAAATCTGCTTCTGGATATAATGGCCAGGTGTCAGACGGGCCGATCTCGAATAAAAGGATTTTTACTTCCCGAGACTGTTGTCGCCCACAAAACCGGCACAATAGCCGGGATAACAAATGATGCTGGTTACATTAAACTACCCAATAATGATGGGACAATTGCTTTGGCCATTTTCATAAAATTATCCGATAAAGATATTTCTGATCGCGAGCGAGCAATCGCCCATATGAGCAGGACGATCTACGATTATTTTCTTTTTCACCGTTACCGGCCTGCAAATTTTGAAAAATAAATAATAATGAAGGAAAAATTTATAATCCAGGTGAAGGAAAGGGAATTAAAAAAAGAGCGGGAAAAGGCTCGCCTCCTGCGCCAAACTCGCTGGTGGAAACAGAAATTGGCCGAGGGAAAATGTTATTATTGTCAACAAAATTTTTCGCCATCGGAATTAACCATGGACCATATTGTTCCTTTGGTCAGGGGTGGTAAGACCACGAAAGGGAATGTTGTTCCTGTTTGCAAAGCTTGTAATAATAAGAAAAAGTATCTCCTCCTCATGGAATGGGAAGACTATGTTAAGGGAGAGAGGTAAGGAAAAAATTTAAAATTTATATTTGTAAATAGGTTTTTCAGCAAGCATAAAGAATTTTTCCCAAAGAAAGGAAATTGAAGATGACTGCTCCTTTGACTGGTGTACGTGTTCTGGATCTTTCGCAAATGTTGGCCGGGCCTTACGGCAGCATGATCTTAGCTGATCTGGGCGCCGAAGTGATCAAAATCGAAAAACCAGGGGGAGGCGACATTGCCCGGGGCATGCCCCCGCACTTTTTCCAAGGAGAAAGTGTCTATTTCTTAAGTATTAATCGCAATAAGAAATCTTTAACCTTGGACTTAAAAGCAGAAGAAGCTCGGCAAATTTTTTATCGCTTAGTGGCCAAGTCGGATGTGGTTTATGATAACTTTCGGCCGGGTGTCCTGCAAAAACTGAGAATTGACTATGAGAGTTTAAAAAAAATTAACCCCCGCATCATCTCCTGTTCTATCTCAGGATATGGACAAACTGGCCCGGGCAAAGATCGGCCGGCTTTTGATTTAATCATTCAAGCCCGGGGCGGAATTATGAGTTATACTGGCGAACCAGGTCGAATGCCCGTACGTATGGGGGCACCCATGGGCGACTTGTCTGGAGGACTCTTTGCCGCCCAAGGTGTCATGGCAGCTCTCTATCAAAGGGAAAAAACCGGGCTCGGCCAGCAAGTGGATATAAGTCTTTTAGATTGCCAAATCTCTCTTTTAATTTATCGGGGCCTCTATTACCTTTATGCGGGAGAAATTGCGCAATCGGTCGGTTCGGGGCACGTCTCAGGGGTTCCTATCCGCGCTTTCAAGACGAAGACTTTTGATATTGTGGTCGATGCCAACACAGATAAGTTTTTTTATGAATTATGTGCCGGGATGGAGCTCCAAGATTTGATCTCTGATCCACGCTTTCGGACACGGTCTGACCGCCTAAAAAACAAAGAAGCGCTCTATGCTATCCTGGAAGAACGCTTCCTGGAGAAGACAGGCGAAGAATGGCTGCAGCTCCTTGAGGAGCGTCTTCCTGTGGGGCCTATCAATACTGTAGATATGGCTCTGCGTGATCCTCAAGTTCTGATGCGGAATATGGTCATAGAAATTCCCCATCGCTCAGGAGAAAAGATGAAACTAATTGGCAATCCGGTGAAATTGCCCCAAGCTGGACCAGAAACTTTTTCTCCTCCCCCCGCTTTAGGAGAGCATACAGAAATGATTTTGCGTGACGTTCTAAATTTAAGCCCCGCGGAAATACGCCAATTAAGAGAAAAGAAGATTATTTAAGAAAGAGGGGCCGGGGGATCAGGCAAATTAGGCAGCAATTAAAAACAGTTCGACGATCAGCAAGAGAAATTGACCGTTGATCACTTTTGAAATTTGAACCTAATTCAGGCGGGAGGGGGAAAGGCTCATTAAAATGAGGCACTTATTTTTTCATAGGTATGGGCGGGGAAAATGAGGAGTTATTTTAAAATAAAGAAGCCATTATTTAAGCTTATCTGGAGCAGGCAAGCTTGTCCCCGCCGTTCTTTGCGGAAAAAAGGTGGGTAAGAGGAAGATAGTC
>JBNAWB010000281.1:0-3063 GCA_049699975.1 Thermodesulfobacteriota bacterium | reverse complement strand
TGGAAGGTGGAGGAGGCGGGGCTTCAGGGCTTTTTTCTGGTTTGGGCTTTTCCAATTTATAAGGGATTTCTTTCTTTTCTACATCTTTAGTTACTTTGAGGGGGGAAGAGATTATTTCTCCAGATTTTAACTCCTGTAAGCTTTTTCCTAAGCGTAGGCCAGATAAAAAAGCAACTATCGTAAGGATCAGAACTCCGCCGGCAATAAAGAGCCATCTTTGCCCACCTGCTGGTTGGGGAAGGTTAGAATCTAATTTTAAAGAATAACTTTTAATACGGCGTTTAATCGCCGCGCTTTTGTTTTGCCCCCTTTCTTTTTCCATTTTATTCACATACGTTCCAAAACTTCCATCCCTAACATAGAGAGACAAGAGGCTAATACTTCTTTGACACCATAAGTTAAAAGTAGGCGCGCTGGGGTGGTCTTAGGATCTGCACCTAATACCCGATATTTTGCTAAAAATACATTGAAAGACATAGCTAGTTCCAGCATGTAGAGAGCAATTAAAGATGGTTCATACTCGGCCGCAGCGCGGTCGATAACTTCTGGAAAAGACCCCAGTCTTTTTACTAAGTCAAATTCTTCATCGCTCGCTAAAACTTCATAATCTACTTGATCGCTAACTTGGAGGGGAGCTTTACGCATAATGCTGGCACAGCGCACGTGAGCGTTTTGACAATAAGGGCCCGTCGCGCCTTCAAAGTTCAAGATCCGCTCCCAATTGAATTCTACATCTTTATTCCGTTTCGTGCGCAGATCGTTAAAAATGATCGCCCCTAAGCCAACGGCGCGCGCAATATGCTCTCTTTCTTCTTCCGGAATTTTTCCTATGCGGGCCTCTTTTTCTTCTCCTCTTTCGGCAATAATTCGTTCGGCCCGCTGACAAGCTTCATCAATTACATCTTGGAGTAACACCACTTCTCCCCGCCGGGTACTCATGCCTAACACATGGCCAAAATCTACATGTACTAATCTATTACTCCAAGCATAGCCCATGAGCTCCAAAACTTTAAATAATTGCTGGAAATGTAATTTTTGCGGAGCACCGACAACATAGATGAGCTTATGAAATTGCCATTTTTGAAAACGATATTCCGCAGCCGCAATGTCTCGGGTCAAATAAAGAGAAGCTTCATCACTCTTTAAAATAAGGGCGGGGGGCATCTGGTAGGCCTCTAAAGGAATCACCCAAGCTCCTTCGCTTTCTACTAAAAGACCTTGATCGCGCAATCTTTTTATTAAAGAAGGAATTTTGTCTTGATAGAAACTTTCACCCTCATAAGAATCAAAAGAAATACCCAAGAGGCTATAAAGCCTTTTAAATTCCTGAATACTAATTTCGCGGAATTGGCTCCAGAGGGCACGCGCTTCGGCATCTCCTTCTTCCAGCCTTTTAAACCAACCGCGGGCTTCTTCGTGCAGGGCTTCTTCTTTTTGGGCTTCGTGATGAAATCGGCTATAAATTTCTAAGAGATGTTTTAAGGGCTGAGCTTGGAGCTGGTGGACGTCTCCCCATCTCTTAAAGGCGGTGATTACTTCGCCAAATTGCTTGCCCCAGTCTCCCAGATGGTTTAAGCGGATAATTTCATAACCTTTCTGGGCAAATATTTGGCACAGGGCATGGCCGATGATCGTGGACCGCAAGTGACCCACATGGAATGGTTTAGCGATGTTAGGGGAGGAGAACTCGATGAGCACTTTTTTCCCTACGCCTTCTTTTGTTTTTCCATAATCTCTTCCGGTAGCAAAAATTTTCTTAAGCACCAATTCCGCCCACGCTGGCCGGTTGATGTGGAAATTGAGATAGCCCCCGGCCGGTGTGCATTGGGCAAGTAAGCCATGAGGCTGAAAATTATAGGCCATGTTTTTGGCCAAAATCTGGGGGCTTTTTTGCAAGCTTTTGGCCAAAGCAAAACAAGGGAAGGCATAATCTCCCCAATGAGGATCGCGGGGTATTTCTATTAAGGAGCGCAAATCAGCGAAAGGTATTCCTGTTTCTTTAGAGATAAATTCTGCTATTTGGGAAATAACTTCATTCATATAAGAAATTATCCAGCCAACTTAGAATTAAAATCCGAAATTTGTTCATCTGGCGGATGCTTCTGGAGAACAGGCCAGGAAGCAACATTTCCCATGATTTCGCCATAAATTTCCGGGCGCCGATCTCGCCAAAATGTCCAGACGCGTCTGGTCCTTTCGATTTCTTGTAAATCAAGATTAACAATAACTAAACCTTGTTGGCGACCGCTGGGTAGGTCCACGAGCTCACCTTCAGGGTCAGCACAAAAGCTATTCCCGTAAAAATGCTGTTTGGCTTCTTTGCCTACGCGGTTTACACGGAAGATGAAGAGACCATTCATCGCGGCGTTGGCACAGATTACTTTCTCCCATTTCTTTTGCGAGGCCAAAGCAGCGGCTGTAGGCGCCAAAATTATTTGGGCCCCTTTAAGGGCTAAAATCCGGGCCCCCTCAGGGAAAAAATTATCCCAGCAAATCTGAACTCCCAGGCGCGCATAACGAGTAGAGAATACTGGGAAACCAAGATCACCAGGCTGAAAGTATGCTTTCTCTTCCCAGAGGGGAATTTGCGGAACATGGATTTTGCGGTATCTGCCTAAAAGTCGACCGTCGGCATCAATTACGGCCGCCGAGTTAAAATATAGACCCCGGTCATCTTTTTCAAACAGGGGTAGAATTATTACGACCTCGTGTTTCAAAGCCAAATTACTAAAATTATCGGTCGTTGGACCGGGGATGCTTTCGGCCAGCTGGAAGTTGGTAGGATTAATATCCACAGGAAACCAATGGGTATGGAAGAGTTCTTGAAAGCAAATGATTTTTGCTCCTTGCTCGGCAGCGATTAAAGCCAGATGTTCTGCTTTCTCCAAGTTTCTTTTTTTATCAGCATAACAATGCATTTGCACGCCAGCAATTTTCAACATTAATCACGCTCTCCTTATTTTAAAAAGTTTATCTTCTTTAATTATCAGGGTCAAGAAAGAAAACTTCTGACCGTCGAACAGTTTTTAGGCAAATAGCATGATATGCTTCAGGCCTGCCTCT
>JBNAWB010000280.1:0-3144 GCA_049699975.1 Thermodesulfobacteriota bacterium | reverse complement strand
TCTCTCCCTCCCGCCTGAAGTAGGTACGAATTTCAAAAGTGATCGACGGTCAGAGCAAAAGCTTATTGACAGTATTTTCGAATTTCACTAATATTTCCTCCAGAGGTATTTAAAAAGAAAAATATTTAAAATATTTTCCCTTTGTAGAGGAGGTGTCATATGCGTATGAAGAAAATATCGGCTTTAACAATTTTTGTTTTATTTTTCTTGACCTTGCTTAGTATGCCTATTGCAGATATTAATGCGGCCGAAAAATTTCCATCGCGGGAGATAGAAATAATGGTTCCTTGGGCTGCTGGAGGGGCTACGGATGTTGTTTTTAGGACTTTTGCGGCGGTAATTCCTAAATATTTAGGTGTACCTCTCTTAATCGTCAACAAACCAGGTGGCGCAGGAGTTCCAGGATATGTGGAATCCATGAAAAAGAAAAATGATGGTTATCATTTAGTAGCCTGGGCTACTCCTTCCTTGACTAAAGTTCATATGAGCAAGACTCCTTATGACCACAAGACTTTTGACATGGTAATTATGGTGGCCCATAACCCCTGTTGGATTCTGGTGCCTAAAGATTCACCTTATAACAACCTCAAAGATTTCATTAATGCCGCCAAAGCCAATCCTGGAAAGCTAAGTATGGCTAATGCTGGGGCGGGCGGTGGTTATCACTTAGTAGCCTTAGCTTTTGAGAGCGACTTGGGGATACAACTTACGCATGTCCCCTATAAAGGTGGCGGACCTTCAATTGTGGCCGCGGTAGCCAAACAAGTTGATTCGGTCATGTGCTCTCCTCCTGAAGGTTACCCGCAAGTTAAAGCTGGCGAATTGAAATCCTTGGGTGTCTTTGCTCATAAAAGATTAAAAGATTTTCCTGATCTTCCTACAGGAGAAGAACAGGGAGTGAAATTTTATATGGGCATGTGGAGAGGAATAGCCGTACCTAAGGGCACAGATAAAGCTATCATAAAAAGGCTCCACGATGCTTTTAAGGCGACTATGGATGATCCAGAATTCCAAAAGATGGCTGAGAAAGCTGGCTTTATGTTAGAATACAAAAGTACAGAAGATTTTGAAAAATTTAATGAAGAACAAGATAAATACTATATGAACCTTATAAAATCTAAGAAACTGGGAGATCGGTATACAAATTAGACTAAAGAAGCTGCCCATAAGAATTATTTCTGCAAAAATTAATAAGGTTCCGTTGAAAGGCTGTTGCGGCTTAATTCCATTAGCCCAGATGAGGGAGCTATCTACAATGGTTCTTCGCAATTCTGGGACCACGGAATCCTTTTAAATATTCTTGATGGTTAATCTTATATGAGGAAGATGGACATTTATATCGGCTTGGCCCTCATGACCTTGAGTGCAGTTTTTTTCGGTCTAACATTTCAATTTCCCAAACAAACCTTGGCCATGCCTCCGACGCTTTTCCCAAGAATAATATGCTTGGGTTTATTTATTATGGCCACAATACTTTTCTGGCAGGGATGGAAAAAGCGCACTTTGCGGTCGGAAATAGTTAAGGAATCTGCCTTCCCCTGGGGGCGCTTTTTGGCCATGATAATTCTTGCTTTTGTCTATACACGTGTTTTAGAGCTGGTTAGTTACATTTTGGCCACTCCCTTCTTGATTGCCGGGCTGATGATTATTTTTTACGAAAAGAGATGGCTAAGGATTACCACGGTGTCGCTAACTGCTACTTTCGTCATATATATTATTTTCCGCATCTTCTTCAAAGTTCCTTTACCTCGATTTGAGCTTTTTTAAACCTGACAATTAAAAAATGGTTTCCTTCTGGGCAGGTTATTCGCAAATATTTAGCTGGCATACTTTCCCTTATCTCTTTTTGGGAGTTGCCGGGGGAATTGTGGTCGGAGCTTTGCCTGGCTTAACTGCTTCTGTCGGTATAATTCTTCTTTTACCGCTCACTTATCAATTAGACCCAAGCACGGCGATGGTGATGCTTTGCGGAATGTTCTGCGGGGCAATTTATGGTGGTTCCATCTCCGCCATTCTCATCTCAACTCCGGGCACTCCCTCCGCTGCCGCAACGGTATTAGATGGTTATCCCTTAGCCCTAAAAGGCCAGGCTGGAAAAGCTTTGGGAGTAGCCACTATTGCCTCAACAATAGGCGGCATCATTTCTACTTTCTGTTTGATCTTCATTTCTCCCCAGTTAGCCAAATTTGCCCTTAAATTTGGACCTGAAGAATACTTTGCCCTCATGGTCTTCGGTCTAACTATTATTGGTAGCGTTTCAGGAAAATCTTTAACCAAGGGAATTATTGCCGGATTATTTGGTTTACTCATAGCCACCATAGGCTTAGACCCCGTTACTGGCTATGCTCGTTTCTCTTTCAACAATCCTAATCTCATGAGTGGATTCCCTCTCCTTCCTGTATTGATCGGCTTGTTTGCGATTTCAGAAATTTTTATTCAACTCGAGAATATTAGCAAAGGCTCCTGGAAGGCAGTGGAACATAAACTTGGCCAATTCCTACCTACTTTCCAAGAAATGAAAAAATTATCGCCTATAATTATTTTCTCTTCCCTTTTAGGCACGATTATAGGAGTAATCCCTGGCACTGGAGGTGCTATTGCGGCCTTTTTAGCCTATAATGAAGCTAAGAGATGGTCTAAGGATCCTGAATCATTTGGCAAAGGAAATATAGCAGGTGTAGCTGCACCAGAAGCCGCCAATAATGGGACCACGGGGGGAGCTATGGTCCCGCTTATTACTTTGGGCATCCCCGGAGATGTGGTTACAGCAGTAATGCTGGGAGCTTTAATGCTCATCGGTATTCGCCCCGGACCTTTGATGTTTAAAGAACATCCAGAAGTGATAAATGCCATCTTCGCCGGCATGATGATGGCTAATATTCTAATGCTGATTCTCGGTTTGTTAAGCATTAGGTTTTTCCCTTATGTATTAAAATTGCCAAATTCTATCCTTTTCCCGATTATATTTGCTCTATGCTATTTGGGTTCCTTTTCTCTCAATAATAGCGTTTATGATATGGCGGTGGCCCTTGGCTTTGGAGTGCTCGGATATTGCATGAGAAAGAATGGTTTTCCTGCTGTACCGATTGTATTAGGAATCATCTTAGGACCAATTGCCGAGGATGAACTCGGGCACGCTCTGCT
>JBNAWB010000279.1:0-3144 GCA_049699975.1 Thermodesulfobacteriota bacterium | reverse complement strand
CCTCCCGCCTGTCTCCTGCTGGTGAGAAAAATTAAAACTGATCGACGGTCAGCCAGTCAACAGCCGCTTTCCTGTAACTTTTTCTTTTTTCTAATTCGGGGTCTATTCCTGTAAAGGCTATTACATGCAGGGCATTTTTCAGGTTCCTTGGGGCGCCGTGGAAACCATTTATGGCCACAACGAAGGCATTTTAGGGTAGGCAATTTCACAATTTAATATAAATCCCAAATGGATAATTTTCCTTGAGGCTGCTAATTATTACCTTGACTTTTGCATAAGGAGGCGCGTTGGAAAAATTTATAAGTACAAGCGCTTTGTCTTTAGCGAATTTTTAAAAAATATAAGCAACCTTCCCCTTGAATCAATAAATTCTTTTGTGATTCAGTCTTACCTTAACTCTCGTCAATATAATTCGAATTAAAACAGGCATCGACAAGAACTGGCGGCTTTTTTTCTTATTGCCGGAAAATTTTTGGCCCCCCAAGTAAATCCATTTGAATGAGTTAAAAGGCTTCCCGAAGAGAGGCCACCCCAAAAAATCCCAATTAGGGAAGAGTTTCCTAAAATGATTTCCGCCGCTAAGGGAGAAGAAAGACAGTTCATGCGTTTTGATTGTTCGCAGAGATGTACATTTCTGGATTATTTAAGAGGCTTGTCTGAATTCAGCAGGGGGCGTAAGCCATCCGCTACAGGGTTCGATTTGACGACTTTGGCAAATCCTCAGGGGTTAAAGTGGACGCATTTTGATTTTAAGATTTTCAGCTAATCAATATTCTCCTTAACCAACAAAGGCCTTTTCTGAATTATTAATGAGAGCAAATTATGTTTTACACCCAAACCTAAGGGTTACTGATCGAAGTCCAGCCACGAGGCGATCTTAAAGGGAGGTGGCCACGCCCTTCGGGCTCGCCATGACAAAGCATGTAAAATGTTTAATGCTCTCATTGATAAATAATATTTCCTTGCCTAATTTTTTAAAATTTGTATTATACGAATGAAGGAATGAGCTGCCGTTTTTTTTCCACTTCGTAAGTGTAATAGAAAGGGGAAGAAGCAAATGATCAGCATTAAGGCCCGATTGAAAGAAATACCGCATAATGAAAAATCTTCTTTTTATGAACCAAACATCGAGGAAGTAAAGGAATTTGAAAAATTAATCAATGCCCAAGTGGAAAAATTTGGCCTCTTAGATGCTCTTGATACCGAACCGGCCTTAATATTTATGGCTGAAGGAGAAGAAAAATGATCTCCTCTGATCCTCAATCCTGGACCATTGAAAGTTTATCAAAAGCTTTGCGTAAAAAGGAAATATCCCCAGTAGAAGTTACCAGGGTCTGTCTCGAGCGGATAAGCTCCTTTGATTCTAAGATAAACGCCTTTATAACCGTCCTTCCAGAAAAAGCCTTAAAGACCGCGCGCCTGATGGAAAAAGAAATTCTAAATAGAAAATACCGTGGTCCTTTGCATGGGATTCCCTATGCCGCCAAAGACCTCTTTTTTACCAAGGGTATTCCTACTACTTGCGGTTCAAAAATTTTAAAAGACTTTGTGCCCAACTATGATGCCACGGTCATTTCCCGTTTAAATTCTGCCGGAGCAATTCTATTGGGCAAACTGAACATGCATGAATTTGCTTATGGAACTACTTCCGTCAATCCCCATTATGGTCCTGTCCGTAATCCATGGAATCGGGAAAGAATTACGGGAGGTTCAAGTGGGGGCTCCGCCGCTGCTTTAGCTTGCTCTTTCGTCTTCCTCACTTTAGGAACTGATACGGGCGGATCAATACGCATTCCTTCGGCCCTTTGTGGCGTGTCAGGATTAAAGCCCACTTTTGGGAGAATCAGCAAATACGGAGTATATCCTTTATGTTGGTCCCTTGATCATCCCGGCCCAATGGCTAAAGTGGTAGCGGACTTAGCCATTGCCTTAAATGCCTTAGCCGGCTATGATCCTCATGATCCCTTTTCTGTCAAAGACATTGTTCCCAATTATCAAAGAGCCTTAACCAAAAACCTGAAAGGAATGCGCCTAGGTGTGCCCAAAGAATATTTTTTTGACCATTTAGAAGGGGAGGTTCAGCAAGCAGTATCCCAGGCTATCCAGGACCTGAAAAAAATAGGTGCTAAAATTTTGCCCATCTCCATCCCCAACTTGCCTGAATTTTCAGCCGCTGCTTTTATTTCTCTTTTAGCCGAAGGAGCCGCTTGTTTGGAGAAATGGCATAAAACACGCAGCGAAGATTTAGGAAAAGATGTTTTGGGTCGTTTGAATTTAGGCGCAGCAGTTAAGGCCACCCAATACCTACAGGCTCAACGCATCCGCAGAATCGCCCAGGAAACTTTTCGCGAAGTCTTCACGAAAGTTGATGCCTTAATTACTCCCCAACTCCCCATTGTAGCTCCGCCGATTGGCCAAGAAACGATCTCCATTGGAGATTTTACGGAAGGAGTGGCTTCCGCGCTAACTCGCTTTACGCGTATCTTTAATCTTACAGGGCTACCAACAATTTCTGTTCCGTGTGGGTTTTCCGCTTCCGGATTACCGATTGGATTGCAAATTGTGGGCAAAGCATTTGCCGAAGGAACTATTTTAAGAGTGGGGCATGCTTATCAAATGAATACAAGCTGGCATATACGCCGGCCAGACTTAGCTTAAGTTCTTCCTATTTTTTACCCCACCCTCCTAATAAATGCATATGCAAGTGGTAAACTACCTGGCCAGCTTCGCGGCCGTTGTTAATCATTAGGCGATATCCATTCTGGATCCCTTGTTTTTCGGCCACCATTTTAGCCACGAGGACCATCTTTTTTATCAAATCTGCATCTTTCTCCTTTAAGGCGTTCAGCGAATCAATATGTTTTTTAGGCACAATCAACAGATGAACAGGCGCAGCCGGGTTGACATCTTTAAATACTGCTATCTCTTTATCTTCATACAAAATCTCCGCCGGCAATCTATGCTCTATAATATGGCAAAAGATGCAGGTCATCTGCTTCCTCCAATTTAATTTAAAAATACTTTTTACCATGGGTTAATTAGAAATGCAATGAAGAAACTTTCTGCCCATCTATCAGTTTTAATATTTCTCGCCAGCAGGAAACAGGCGGGAGGGGGGAGGCGAAATTAAAATCGGCTGGGAAA
>JBNAWB010000278.1:0-3144 GCA_049699975.1 Thermodesulfobacteriota bacterium | reverse complement strand
TCATTTCCCCGCCGATTTTAATTTCGCCTCCCCCCTCCCGCCTGTTTCCTGCTGGCGAGAAATATTAAAACTGATAGACGGTCAGTTAATAAAATCATTGACAAATTAATGAAGCGCATATATTAATATCGCAGAAATTCTGCAAAGGTTAGCAATATCTTTATTACGATTTAGCTTTTATACCCCCATTTATATGGTCTCTTATAGAATAAAAACGAAGAAATTTTTAAGGAGGATAGAAGATGAGAAAAAATTGTTTTTGGGCATTAATAATAATTTTAATGATTGCTTTTAGTTTAATAAATGCCTTTTCAATTGGTGCAATTGAAAAGCCTAAGAATTATCCTACCCGCTCTATTGAAGTGGTAGTAGGTTATGGAGCGGGAGGAGGTAGCGATCTTTTTGCTCGGGCTGTGGTGGAAGAAGCAAAAAAGCTAACTAAAGTTCCTATGGTAGTGGTTAATAAACCAGGAGCTGGAGGGGTAGTTGCTTTAGAATATCTCCAGAGCCAACCCGCAGATGGTTATACAATTTGGGCTGGATCGAGCACTGTACTTGTAACGGCAGGGTTATTAGGCACCACAAAATATCAATATACAGATTTTCAGCCTATAATTCGAGCTCAATTAGATACCATGATGCTCCTGGTTAAAGCTGGCGGTCGGTTTAAAAATATTCAGGAGTTGATTGCAGATGCTAAAGCTCGCCCAGGACAACAGAGTTGGGGAGTTGTAGGATTAGCGCATGGATATACTGCTTTTATTGCTGATTCTTTTATACGCGCTGTAGGAATCAATCCTAAAATAATTCCATTTGATAAAGCCGGGCAGCAGCATGCTTCTCTCCTGGGTGGCCACACCGATGCGATGTTAGAAGAGCCTGGGGCAGCACTTTCTTTAATTGAAGGGAAGAAAGTTATTCCTGTTGTGGTTTTTGCCGAAAATAGAGTGCCGGTTTTCCCTGATCTTCCCACAACTGTAGAACTGGGAGCCAAAGAAGTGTTAGGAATTTATCGGGGAATAGTCGTGAAAAAAGGAGTGCCTGAAGATATTGTTCGTTATTTGGAGGAAGTTTTTACAGCGGCCATAAATACTCCTTCTTATAAGAAATATGAAAAAGAATCTTTCTTGGATTGGCGAAAAGGCTATCTAAATTCCAAAGATTTTGCCGATTTTATGAAAAAAGATGCAGAGCGGGCTACAGAATTTTTTAAGCGCACAGGAGTTTATCAAATCAAGAAATAAGAATATTGCTAAAGTTGCCCCTGATATTAAGGTTAAAAATTAGCCCTTCATGGGAAAGCTTAATGAAAAATAATAAAATGGGGAGAGGATGGCAGACAGGATTAGCGCTTTAGTGATTATAAGCTTTTCTCTTTATTTTTATTATTTAGCTGGCCAATTACCAGTCATCAAAGGGTTCCAAAAAATGGGAGATTCCTTCTGGCCAAGATTAATTTTGGTAATAGTCATGGTGCTCTCAGCCATCCTCTTCCTGAGATCTTTTTTAAAAAGAGAACAAGTTACGCCAAAAGTTATTTCGCCAACATCCGCCAAAGGCTCCTTGGCTGCTGTTATGATAGTGTCGGTTTTTTATATTATTTCTATCTCTTACTTAGGTTTTCTTTTTTCGACCTTCTTATTTTTAATGATCTTTTCTTATATAATGGGTGATCGAAAGCTTTCCGGGATATTCATCTTTTCTTTAGCAATGACAGCCATAATTTATTTAATCTTTGGTCTCTTGATTTATTCCGCTCTTCCCCGGGGAGAATGGATTTTCAAAACCCTGAGCACATATATTTATTAAAATATTTAAAAAGGAAGTTCATTAATGATTGAACTTTTAGGCGCTGGCTTTCTCACAGTTCTGCAGCCGGTAAACATCCTGGCTATGGTCGTAGGCATGCTCATCGGTCTAGCTATTGGTATTTTGCCTGGTTTAGGAGGGCCAATGGCTGTAGCTTTAATCATCCCTTTTACCTTTAATATGGAACCTATTACCGGTCTGCTGGTAATGATATCTCTTTATTGCACATCCACTTATGCGGGCTCGATTACAGCCATTCTTTTCCGTATTCCTGGAGAAGCTCCAGCCATAATGACTATTCTTGATGGGCATGAGATGGCTAAAAAAGGACAGGCGGGGAAAGCCTTAGGAACGGCAATGCTTTCTTCAGCTATAGGCGGCATAATAAGTACCATTCTGTTATTGGCCATTTCTATACCCCTTTCGGATGTGGCCTTGCAGTTTGGAGATGCAGAATATTTCGCTATGGCCATAATGGGTCTTAGTGTTTGCTCAGGTATTGGAGGCAAGTCTGTACTAAAAAATGTTATATCGGCAGGGATAGGTCTTTTTTTAGCTACCTTCGGAACCTCTCCCATATCCGGGACTCCTCGCTTTACTTTTGGTTTAAGCGGTTTACTCATGGGGATTACATTTATTCCTGCAGTCATCGGTCTTTTTGCTATAAGTGAGGTTTTTGAACAAGTGGAAAAAGGGATTCATAAAGGCCGAAGAAGAGGTTATCAAGAGCAAATGAAGGTTAAAATGGGGCTTCCTTCCTGGGGCGAGATTATATCTTTAAAATGGACCTTTTTACGTTCAGCCTTGATTGGTACTTTTTTGGGGATATTGCCTGGCGTCGGAGCTACTACTGCCGCTTTTTTTGGTTATAGTGAGGCTGTCCGCTGGTCTAAAAATCCAGATAAATTTGGAACAGGCATTTTGGAAGGCATAGCCGCTCCGGAAACCGCTAATAATGCTGCTACCGGTGGAGCTATGGTGCCCTTACTAACTTTAGGTATTCCTGGGAGCGCAGTCACAGCTGTCATGATCGGGGCCTTCTTAATCCATGGACTGCGGCCTGGTCCAATGATGATGATGCAACAGCCCAAATTAGTTTATTCTATTTTTGCAGGTTACTTTTTTTCAAATTTATTAATCATTTTGGCTGGAATTATAGGGATAAAATTGATGGTAAAAGTAATGGATTTTCCTTATTACAAAATTGGTCCAGCCATTTTACTCTTTGCAGTTATTGGCTCTTATGCCTTAAATAATTCTATGTCAGATGTCTATGTTGCTTTCATTGCTGTCCAAATTAAGCCAGTTTAAAAAACCCTCCTATTGATTTTATTA
>JBNAWB010000277.1:0-3179 GCA_049699975.1 Thermodesulfobacteriota bacterium | reverse complement strand
CGCAATCCTCTTTTCGTCATGGCGAGCGCAGCGTGGCCATCACTTTAATTTCAATGCGTTACGAGATCGCCACGGTCGCTACGCTCCCTCGCGATGACCTTACGAGCCAAGCTCTCTGGTTTAATAAACCCACCCTTCAGTGATAAGTTACATCTGCGCCCATTAAAAAGTTGACAGCCTATTGATTAGTATCGTATTAATAAACTTTTAGAAATTTCTTTCAAAATAAAATGTTATTTTTATATTCTCCCTAAAGTGATAAAGGAGGCGCAATGAGTTTAAGAGAGGTAAGCGTAAAAGCAGACATCTTAATCATCGGCGGTGGCAGTGCGGGGGCCATGGCGGCGATCAGGGCTAAGGAGGTTGATCCTTCCCAGAGAGTAGTAGTCTTTGAAAAGGGACATATCCTTTACAGTGGTTGTATAGCGCGGGGAATGGATGCCTTGAATATTGTCACCGTGCCCGGTGTGACCACGCCCGAGCTTTATGTGGAGTCAAACGGAATAGCTTGCGAAGGAATTATGGATGAGCCCGTAAACTACCGCATGGCCGAGCGTAGTTTCGCCATGATGAAGAAATTAGAAAGCTGGGGAGTTTACTTCCCCCGAGATGAAAAAGGCAACTATGAACTTTTGCAAGTTCACCCTAAAGGCAAATTCTGCCTTTCTATGAAAGAGCCCGAGTTGAAGACTATTTTGGCCAAACGGGTTATGAGCTTAGGCTGCCAAGTTTTTAATCGGGTCATGGGTTTGCAGCTAATTGTAGAGGATGGCCGGATAGCAGGGGCGGTGGGGTTAAATATTCATACGGGAGAATTAATTGTTTGCCGCGCCGGGGCGGTGATTTTATCTTCTGGAGGAACAGCCCGCTTTGGATTACCGAATAATGGCTATCTTTATGGGGTGTATGATTTTCCCGGAAATACCGGTGATGGTTATGCCATGGCTTTCCGCGCTGGGGCAGAACTTACTGGTTTTGAATACACCTTGAATTATTACATTATCAAAGATATCAATGCGCCTCTTCTTTATATAACGCTAACGCGCGGAGCGCATTTGCTCACGGCTATGGATGAGCATCTGGAAGATTCTCACCCTTCAATTAAATCTATGGTTTTAGAACACCGAAAAGATAAAGGTCCACTGCGCATTCGTATGAAACATCTTCCGGAGTCCAAAATTAAAGAAATAGAAGATATCCTTTTTTCCACAGAGAGGCCAGTGCAGCAACGCTTTTACGAAGGCCGAGGGATTAATTTTCGCACAGGTGATATCGAACTTTGGCCTACGGAATACTATCTCTGCGGTGGCCATGGGATGACCGGAATTTTTGTAAATGAGCAAGCTGAAACCACAGTTCCAGGGTTATATGCCGCTGGTGATGTTTCTTTAGTAGCCAGAGGTCATTTGAGTGGCGCTTTTGTTTTTGGCGAAATTGCTGCCGAAGAAGCCACCGCATTTGCTAAAAGAAATCAGCCAAAAAAATTTAAGCCTGCAGAAGGAGAGAAGTTAAAGACAGACTTGGCCCAAAGGATGGAACAGAAGAATGGAGAGGTTTCCATTGAGGAATTTGAATATAAGGTGCGGCGGTTGATCAGTGATTATGTTACTCCTCCTAAAAACACTTATAAACTGAACATGGCTCTTTGGTGGATGGATCGTTTCCAAAAGGAGATTCGGGAAAAAGTGCGCGTGCGGCATTACCATGATTTATTCAAGATTTTAGAAGTAGAGAATATTATCCTCTGCGCTAAACTTTCGGCGACCGCTTCTTTAGAGCGCAAGGAAAGTCGCTGGGGATTTTGGCATTATCGCGCAGATTACCCCCAAAGAGATGATCAAAATTGGCTTAAACATATAATGCTTAAAAAAGGCGAAGAACCAGAAGAAATAACCATTTCATATCGCCCCATTATTAAAAGGCAATAGGGAGGAAAGATGGACGTTAATTTATTGACCTGTCTGAGCGATAACATAAGAATCGATAGAAATAAATGTAATGCGTGCGGGCGCTGCGTAGAAATATGCATTTTAGATAACCTCCGTTTGCAGTTATCGCCTTGCCGGCAGTCCTGCCCTTTAGGTATGAATTGCCAGGGATATATTCAGGATTTGGCCCGCGGGAAAGAAGATAAAGGATTGGAAAAGGTGCGCGAAACCATTCCTTTTGGGAAAATTTTAGGACGGGTATGTTCCAAACCTTGCGAAGCCAATTGCTCACGGATTAAATTTGACGCGCATCCTGTCGCCATTCGCGATCTAAAGCGTTATTTATGCGATCAAGAAGAAGAATCCTCGTTTCCCCTAATTGTTGAGGAAAAGCCTCAAAAAATAGCCATTATTGGGGCTGGGCCGGCAGGTATGACTGCTGCGTATTACCTGCGAGCTAATGGTTTCCGCGTGGATTTGTTTGACAAGGAACCAGCTCCTGGTGGGCTCATGCGCTGGGCTATTCCTGAGTTTCGTCTTCCCCAGGAAATTCTTGATAAAGAACTGAGCTTTCTGCAGAAAATGGGCATTTCATTTAAAGGCCATAAAACTTTGGGTAAGGATTTGGAGTTAGCCGAATTAGAAAGGGATTATGATGCTGTTCTTTTGGCTATTGGTGCTCAAGAAACAAGCCGGCTAAATGTGCCCGGTGAAGAGGCTCAAGGAATTCTGCCTGTTTTAGAATTTTTAAAGAAAGTCCGTGAAAAAGAAAAACTTATCCTTGGACAAAGAGTAGTAGTTATCGGCGGCGGAAACGCCGCTGTGGATGCAGCTCAGACAGCTTGGCGTTGGGGAGCCGAAAAAGTTATTTTAGTCTGCTTGGAAAATAGGCCAGAGATGCCGGCTTTTCCTTGGAGCATCGAGGAAGCAATGGAAGAAGGAGTAGAATTGCTAAATGGGTGGGGCCCACTGCGGTTTCGCTTAGAGGGGAAAAAAGTAAAAGGAGTAGCTCTGCAAAAGTGTGTGCGGGTTTTTGACTCCCAGGGTTTATTCTCTCCTATTTATGACGCCAAAACCACTATGGATTTATCAGCAGATACAGTGATCTTAGCTACCGGCCAAAAGATTGATTTGAATTTAGTCCCTGCAGAGCTTCGGGGAGCGGAAGGGGTCATCTTCAATCCGGTAACCTATCAGACCAATAAGCAAAAAATTTTTATAGCAGGTGACTTTTCTCGTGGTCCGCGAACA
>JBNAWB010000276.1:0-3274 GCA_049699975.1 Thermodesulfobacteriota bacterium | reverse complement strand
TCATCTTTTTACCTCCTGGCAGTTTTAAAAAACTATTATCTTATCTTCTTTAAGCTTGGCTATTTCTTCATCGCTCATCCCAATCGACTTTAAGATCTCAGGGCCATCCTGTCCCACTTCGGGCGGATTATTCCGCAAGCCAAAATCATAATCATCCAGCCGAATGGGTATGCGCGGTAATTTTGTCTTTATCCGCCCGTTGAGTACGGTTTCCAGAAGACCTCCTCCTTGATTAAGTTGTGGGTCTTCAAAAAGATCCTCGGGCTTGGCTATGGGAGAAAAGGGAATCTCTGCTTGTTCACATAGTCTAAAAAGCTCCTCTTTGGTTAGGTCCCTAAAGACCTTCTGTAATTCTGGAATAAGCCACGATCTATTGGCAGCTCGATCATTATTGGTGGCCAGACGCCCATCTTGAGCCAAGGCTTCCAGGCCGAAGACCTCACAGAAACGTTTCCACTGGCGATCGCTCGTCACTCCCACAAAGACCATTTCTCCTTCTTTGGTCTCAAATTTATCGTAAATAGCCCAGGCACTTACGCGATTAGGCATGGGGGGGAGAGGTTTTCCAGTAATTGCGGTTACCGCCATATGTTGTCCCATTAAGAAAGCCGTCGCCTCAAATAGTGTGGCCATTACTTTTTGCCCTTTGCCCGTTCGCTCTCGTTCATAAAGGGCTGTCAAAATTGCTACAGCTCCAAAGGTTCCTCCCAAAATATCTATTACGGAAGCTCCGGCCCGGAGAGGTTGCCCCAAAGGACCGGTCATGTAGGCTAATCCGCCCATCATTTGAACTACTTCATCAAGGGCTGGTCTTTTTTCATATGGACCGGGCATAAACCCTTTCAAAGCGCAATATATCAGGCGCGGATTAAGGTAGGATAGTCTCTCATAATCAAAGCCTAATCTTTCGATTGTTCCCGGAGCAAAATTCTCAATAAAAACGTCCGCCGAAATAAGCAATTTATTCAAAATTTCCTTCCCGCGGTCTGATTTGAGGTCGAGGGCAATACTTTTCTTATTGCGGTTCAAAAAAGGGAAAAAACCTAAACCAAAACCTTTTAGCCGCCGGGTTTCATCTCCTTCCGGTGCCCGTTCAACTTTAATTACTTCGGCACCCATATCAGCCAAGATTAACCCACAAGTAGGGCCCATGACGGCATGAGAGAGCTCTAAAACTCTTATCTTAGAAAGAGGAAGAGTAGAATTTTTCATAAATTACCCTCAATTTTTGTTAATTTTTAAAAATCCTTTCTTAGCGCTCAATATATCCTAACATCTCCGATAACCGCTTGGCTGTGTTCAATAAAATTTTTAAATGCTGTTCATTATGTTCGGGAGAAAAACGATTGATGGGACCGGCAATACTCAGGCTGGCGCAAATTTTTCCCTCATGATTAAAAATTGGCGCGGCCAAAGCAGCAACCTCAGCATCTCTTTCTCCAAAGCTAAAAGCATACCCCTCTTGGCGTATTTTGTCTAATTCTTGGAGAAGCCGCTTAGGATCTTTTATGGTATGCGGAGTTAATTCTTTTATGTGTTTCTTGGTCAATACTTTCTTCCGTATTTCTTCCGGTCCAAAAGCCAGGAGTACTTTTCCTCCCGCTCCCGCATAGAGCGGCATCCGTTGGCCTTCAACTATGTTATATCTAATGCTGTAGGTCCCTTCTTCGCGCGCGACACATAATCTATTTAACCCATCAATGACGAAAAGAGAAGCCGATTCTCCTGTTTCTTGAGCCAGATATTTCATTGCTGGCCGGGCTAGAGAGATGAGATCATTACTTTGCTCGTAGGATCTGCTCAAGGATATTATTTTGGGGCCCAATTTATACTGCCCTGTCTCGGCCTCATATAGCAAATAACCTTTAGAAATGAGCGTGCCGCATAGGCGCATAATGCGACTTTTATGCAAACCCGTGAGCTCGCTAATTTTTTTGAGAGAGAGCAGCGGGTGTTTTTGAAAGCACTCCAAGATATCCAGGGCCTTAAGAACGGCCTCTACATGTCTTTTCGATTCTTTAGGTACTTCTTGCATATCACTGACCAGCATTAGCCTTTAGTACTCGCGCCATTTTACCGGGTAGGGTTCGTCCTAAAATTTTTTCTAACTCTTCGACGACTTCAACTATCTTTTGCAAATCCAGGCCTGTTTCTACGCCCATCGCCGCAAACATATGGGCTGCATCCTCGGTGGGTACATTTCCTGCTGCTCCTTTGATAAAGGGACAACCGCCCAAACCTCCGGCACAAACATCAAAAATATTTACTCCTTCTTCATAAGCCACGAACATATTGGCTAGACCTAAGCCGCGCGTATCATGCAAATGTAAAGAAATCTTTACCTGGGGCAGGTTCTTTTTCACTAGGCGCACGAGCGCGCGCACTTGCAGTGGCTGGCCCATACCAGTGGTATCGGCCAGGTTCAATTCATCAGCGCCAGCTTTGACCATACTTTCCGCAGCGCTTAGAACCTTGCCTTCGGCAATTCTTCCTTCATAAACACAACCAAAGGCGCATTGCACACCAGCCCGAACGGTTAACCCACTCTTCTTAGCCTGGCCAATCAAGCTCACCATTGCTTTTAAAGCTTCGGCGCTCGTCCGATTCGTATTCCTTTGGCTATGGGTATCACTGGCGGAAATGGACATGCTCACATGCGTTAAGCCACTGGCCAAAGCTCTTTCCAATCCCTTTTCGTTCAGAACCAAAGCAGTTAATAAGGGTTTAGGGTTCAATTTCAATAATTCTTTTATCAAGGTATCCGTGTCCGCCATTTGCGGTACTAACTTGGGATGGACGAATGAACCTACTTGAATGCGTGGCACATTCGCTGCAGCTAAAAGTTGAAATATATACATCTTTTCCTCCAGGGAGAAGATGCGGCTCTCCATCTGCAGCCCATCCCGCAAAGCTTCGTCCTCTAAAAAAACCTGAGGTTGACTTGCCATTTATTCTACCTTTTAGAATTAAGTTCTAATTTTATACTACTTTTTAGCAAGAAAAACATTTAGTGTCAAGAAAAATTTCTTTTTTAGTAATGTTTCAATTAAAAGTTGCCGTACTTCGCACGGAACCAAATTATCTTCCCCTCACCTTCGCTTTTCTCTATCCAGACTGGGCCATAATCATGGCGAGAAGTACGGGACCAGCCAGAGGCACACCAGATTCTTCATGTTGGTTTGGCAGGCAAATTAAAATAGTAATCGCTAATTAGAAAAGTAGGCTGACCGTCGATCAGTTTTAATTTTTCTCACCAGCAGGAGACAGGCGGGAG
>JBNAWB010000275.1:0-3318 GCA_049699975.1 Thermodesulfobacteriota bacterium | reverse complement strand
TCGGGCTCATAACCCGAAGGTCCCTGGTTCAAATCCAGGCCCCGCTACCAAAAAATCAAGGGGTTAAAGGAAAAATTTAACCCCTTATTTTTTTCTTCATTTAAGTCAACTATTAAAAACATTTCTTAAAAAGTTTTTTCCCCATCGCGGAGAAATAGAGCTCACCAATAAAAACCGATTAGCGCGTTAAAGCCCATGCGATTGTCGAATCCTAATTGCAGGCAAAGGTTTAGGTGTCTGGGAAAGTAGCCGATCCCTCCGCCGATTAGCCCATAGGTCTTAGTGGTTTCTGATTCTTGGTAGTGCCATCTGGTAACATTTGATTGGGCAAGTTCTATCTCTTTGCCCCAAGTGCCGCCAGCATAAACTAAAGCGAAAAGGCCCGACCTCCTGCCTACCTCAATCCCAAATTTGCCGTACAAACCGACTTCTTCTCCTTTGTAGCGTGTTCCTAAGTAAGTAAAATCCCAGTGAGGAACGGGATATTCCAACATGTCCGAAGGAGTTTCATCCCTGCCCAGGGTAAAAGGTAGGCCAATCCCTAAAAGAAAATTTGTGCTTTTATTAGTAGTGAATCCGCCCAGTTCAAAGCGCATGTTGGCAGCTTTGGCGTCTCCTCCCCCACCGCCTCCAAATGCTACATATCCATTAGTAAATGCTTGGGTTGATATTGGAAAAATTAAAAAGAGACTGATTAAAGTTAGTAGCGCAATTATGTGCTTTTTCATAAGGCTTTTACCTCTCTTTTTTCTTTAATTTTTGCCCTTCCCACTTTTCGCATTTTGGGAATTTTAGCGTTATATTTTAATAAATTATATTTAATCCTCTTTCAGGCAATTTTGCAAGAAAGAAAAATTAATCTCCCCTGGCCCCTCTTTTATAAAGGGGAGGAATAAGTTCTATATTTTGAATAGCTAAGAAAGAGGTAAGTCTGCGCAAGCATGAATAATTAGGGCTCAATCTCTACTTAAGGAGCGAGAAAGGAGAGTAAAAAGGTTAAGGGTTAGCAAATTGACCATTGAAGGCTGTCCAGGTTTGAAGTAATATTATGAAAATAATTTTAGCGTGTATTTATCTGATAGGCCAAATTTTTATCGCGGAGGATATTCATGACTCATAAAGAGCGGATGCTCAAAGCAGCCAAAGGGGAATGGGCAGACCGTCTTCCCTGGGCGCCACGCCTAGATCTTTGGTACAATGCGAATAAAAGGAGAGGTACCTTACCTGCAAAATATCCTACAGATGTTACCCTTGATCAAATTGCCGATGATATCGGGGGAGGTTACCATAAAATTGTCCCTGATTTTTTAAATGTGCGGGTCGAAGAAGATACTATCGATCGTGGTTTAGGAATTTATCATCTGCCGGGAATGCCTTATCGGGTAGAACTGGTAGGGGTGGAAAGAGAGGTCTATAAAGAAGGAGATGCCACCACCGTCATTTATCATACTCCTTTAGGTTCTGTTTCTTGCAAATACATCTTTACCGAAGAGATGAAGCAGGCCGGAGTATCGATTTCTTGGCTTACCGAACATGTAATTAAAGAACCTGGTGATTACCGGATAGTAGGTTACATCTTTAAAAATATGAAAGTTCTTCCGGATTACCAGAATTATCTGGACTTCCAAAAACGCATAGGGGAGAAGGGCTTGGCGGTGGCGCGCGGAATGGCGCCCGCCAGTCCGCGGCAACATATCATGCGTGATTTTATGGAGGCTACCAAGTTTTATTTAGAATTATATGATCATCCCCGAGAGATGGAGCAGCTGGCTCGAGATATGGATCCTTTTTACGAACAGTTATTTCAAGTTCTCGCTGCTTGTCCCGCCGAAGTAGTTTTCCACGGCAGCAATTTTGATGAGATGATTACCTATCCACCGTTTTTTAGGGATCATATTTTGCCTTACTTGCAGAAACTGGCGGAAATGTTGCACGCCCGGGGGAAATTACTCCTTTGTCATTGTGATGGAGAAAATAAAGGCCTGCTTGAGCTTATCGTCGAGAGCGGAATGGATATTGCTGAAGCCATTTGCCCTTTTCCGATGACTAAAATGAATATTGGCGAAATTAAAAAATCTTTACGCGGGAAAGTAACAATCTTTGGAGGCATTCCCTCGGTAGCTCTGTTAGAAGGGAGTATGGCGGACAGAGAGTTTGAAGATTTTATGCGTGGTCTTTTCAAACAGATTGTCCCTGGAGATCGCTTTATTTTGGGGGTGGCTGATACAACTCCGCCCGATGCCAAATTCGAGCGACTTCTGCGAATTACCGAAATGGTTGAAGAGTGGGGAACATTACCCCTGAGATTTTAGTTTTTATCTTTTTAATAATCCTTTTCCCTTTAATTTAGCCACCATCTTCTGGAGATGAGCCGGGGTAGAACCACAGCAAGCAGAAACGATACGAGCTCCGGCTGTTACCCATTCTTCTACATGTTCGGCAAACTGATGCGGACCGGCCCCATATTTTTCTTCGCCTTCTACTAATTGGGGTGAGCCAGCATTTGGTTTGGCGAGCAAAGGCTTTGAGCAGTTATTTTTCATGAGCTTCAATATTTCAGTTGTTTGGGCCAAGCTAATTCGTCCGCAATTCGCCCCGATTACATCTGCTCCTTCCTCGGCCAATCTTTTAGCTGCTACTTCCGGACTGATCCCCATCATCGTCCGGAAACCTTTGGGTGAAGGGTCAAAAGCAAGGGAGACGATAATGGGTAGAGAAGTGGTCTTTTTAGCCGCCTGCAAGGCGAGTACAGCTTCTTCTAAGTCATACATGGTGAGGATGTTGATGATCTCGGCGCCACTTTCGGCCAAAACGTAAGCTTGTTCGGCGTAGGCTTCGAAGAGTTCAGCGGGAGATAAATCTCCCCAGGGTTTCAAGATTTTCCCGGAAGGGCCAATATTCCCGGCCACAAAGGCGTGCTCTGGTTTAATTTCTTTAATTATCTTAATTACGCCACGGTTAAGTTCAGCCACTTTTTCTTGCAAACCAAACTTAGCCAGCGAGATGCGATTAGCGGTGGAAGTAGCTCCGGCCACAATATGGCAGCCGACTTGAAAATATTCGTTTACCAATTTTTTATAGGCTTCCGGGTTTTCTATTATCCAATTACTTAGACATCCCCCTAAATCCGAGCCGGATTTTTGCATCGCCGTGCCCATAGCCCCACTCATGACTAAAATTTCGTTTTTAATTCTCAGCAGGAAGGAATTTCTCATCTTTACCTCACATGCGGCAGAGCCGCAACTCAAAAAATAGATCCCTCGTAATCCGTCACTGAAAAGTGGGAGAAGTATGGCCAGAGGCAGGCATTCATTCAGA
>JBNAWB010000274.1:0-3349 GCA_049699975.1 Thermodesulfobacteriota bacterium | reverse complement strand
ACCTAACCTCCCCTTAAATTAAGGGGAGGAAAGAGGGGTTACCTTTAAATTCTCGGTGAGCTCTTTATCCTCTGGGGCAAAATTAATATTTCTTTCTCTGCGCCCTTGGCGATCTCTGCGGTTAAATCATTTTGAACGCATCCGCTTAAGAATTGTTTTCAAATCTCTCAAAATTTCTGGCATTTCCAGGGCGGTAGAAAATTCCCTAACCTTTTTAAGAATATATTTTTGATTTAATGATGAATGCATTTCCAGAATAGATTCAATATCTGCCATATCTCGAGGACGACTTGCTACAGCTTTCATTATTATTAAATCCTCCGGGGTTGGCAGAGGAATGTTGACTCCTGCAGTTTCTACTATTATTTTTCTGCTAATTGCTTCTTCTTCAAAAGGTAAGCCTCCAATAGAGACGTCTATATCGAATCCACTGGGCTCATGTCGCATTAAAAAGACGCGATTTGCCTGGGCAAAAATTAAAGCATCGGGAATTCTCGCTATGAAACCAAAGTTCTTACTTGATTCGAGAAAATCTTTCCATTTTTCCCTTGGCACTAATACTAAAACATCCACATCGTGAGTAACCCTCGGGCGACCTAAAAGCGAAGCAGCGACTCCTCCTATTACTAATCCTTCAACTTTAAAAGTCTGCAACCAAGAGACGAGGTCCCGAAGAGCAGAAAGCAATGGAGCAATCGGCTCAGGTAGTTTCATGACATTCTTTTTTCAACCTTTTCCACCGTTCCCTTACTTCTTCCTCCCCTATGGAAAGAGATTTATCCCAACCCATTTGTTTTCCAGAAATCATTAGAGCGGAAAGTTTTTGCAGCTTTTGCATAAATGAAGTTTTGCGGAGTTCATCTCTTTGCCACGCATTTATCGCTTCCCATCTTTTTTTAAAATCTCGAGCTTGGGCTTTGGTAATTGCTTTTTTCACCCTTGGTTCCTGCTTCGCATAAGTTCAGTCTTTATAATGTTATCACGTTTTGAGGTCAAATTTCTACTTTATTGCTCTTCTCTTGTAAGGCCTCGCCTCGCCTTTCCGCGCCGAGACTACGTATTTGTAAACCATTCAAATAATCCCCCCTACCCCCCCTTTGCTAAAGAAGGAACAGAGGGATCAATTTTCTAACCCCACCTAACCTCCCCTTAAATTAAGGGGAGGAAAGAGGGGTTACCTTTAAATTCTCGGTGATCTCTTTATCCTCTGTGGCAAAATTAATATTTCTTTCTCTGCGGTGAATTTATTTTAGCTTTTTTAAATGCTCTTTCACTTTTTTATTTTCCGGATTTATGGAAAGAGCTTTCTCCAGCAAAGAAATAGCTCGCTCCCGCTCTCCCTTCAATTCATACAGTAATCCTAAATTTACATAACCTTGATCCACTTCTGGAGCTAATTCAATCACTTTCAGAAAATTTTTCTCTGCTTTCTCAAAATCTCTCAAAATAGCATAAGCCATGCCCAGGCGGTTATATGCCGGTGCAAAATCAGGTTGCAAGGTAATAGCTTTTTCATATTCGGCAATGGCCTTCTCATACTCCCCTTTCTTAAAATACTGATTTCCCCCCAAGACGTAATGCACTCTCGTGGCCATCTGCCAGCGATCAAGAGCCAGCACTTCAGAGCGAAAAGAAAAAATAGTTCCAGAGAAAAGTATAATGGCAACGCCTATAAAAATTATTAATTCTCTGATCTTTTTTTCTTTCCCCCAGGAAATAAAAGAAGTGACGGCATAGCCCGCAAAAAGAGAAAGAAAAGGCACTGCTGGCAGGCGGTAACGGGAAGCAGCAAAAAAAATAAGGACCGTTAAAAAGTAAACCGCAACCATGGAGTACAAAAGAAAAACATCCTTAAAATTTTTGCGGGCTAACCACATTCCCAAAATACTAAGAGCAGAAATAATCCCATAAGGGATGAAGGGCCAATTCTTAATCTGGCGGTAATAATTATAAGCCGAGTCAATATCATGAACTTCGTAGTTACCAAAGAAAAACACTGCTTTTTTAAATTCCAGAATTAGGGCGTCCAGCGGGTTCTTTTTAATATGTTCCCAAGCTTGGTCTCTCCAAAAACGTGAGCATTCTGAAGGTTTAAGATCCTGCCCACTTAAATTTCTGGCCACTCTCCGAAATAAAGCGTGAGCATAATCAGGTTCTTCTTGCCCTTCTTCTACAAACCCATGTTGAGGCAAATCGGCTCTTTCCATTCCTGTAGCCCCCGGCCCATTTCCGTGAAAAAAAACCTTACCACTATCGGCCGTCACTAAAATAAAATCGTTGAACTTATAATAATTGCGAAGAGTTATTGGCATAAGAAAAATCGCCACCCCTAAAAGCATTAGCGAGATAGATTTTAATCTAAAAGCCAAGGATGGTGATAAAAGGCAATTAAAAATAATCACCATGAGCAATATTAATAAAGCGTTAGGCTTAGTTATGATAGCAAGGCCAATGAGGCATCCAGCAACCATCCATTTCCAGATAGCCCGTCCAGACTTGGTTTCTTCCTTAATTTCTAAAAGAAAAAAGACGATTAGAGAATTAAGAAATAAAACCAAGGCTTCTGGTTCGAGGGTTAATTCAATAAGGGTGAGATTGGCATAAAAAATTAATATAAGTGCCGCGATGAGACCGGCAATTTTTCCAAAAATCTTTTCGCCAATGAGAAAAATTAAAAGGCAGCTCAGGCTACCCAGAAATATTTGAAAAATGGCCAAAACTTCCCAGTTTTCGCCATATAGCTTAAAGAAGATGACATTCAGATAAAGGTATAAAGGACTTAAATCTAAGATTCGCTCCCCAGGATCTCTTCCCTGGGCAATCATCTGGGCGAAGTACGGATATTTGTAGAAAATGAAGGGCTCGGTTAGAAAGGCATAAATAAGAAATTTAACAGAAAGGGCCAATAAAAAAATTATCAGCAGAAGGAGAGGACGGCTTATTTGAAAATAGTCAGAAGTTCTTTTGCTCATATTATAAGTGATTTTACGCGGATTTCCCGGGATTGCAAGAACGATTTTTCGTCAGCTTTACCTCGTAGTCGGGTTTCAGTACAACAGTGTTGGAAGGATTATCGTACGGATTCGTTCCGTCCCTTATCGACTCTCCCCATCCAGGAGAAGCCCCTCACCTTCACCTCTCCCCCCAGGGGGAGAGGCGGGGGTGAGGGGGAGGTGAGGGGCATAATTATAAAAAACAGCTTATTTTTCTATTATGATGGTGTAATATTGAAATAATAAAAAAAGTTTATTAATGAGAGCATTAAATAAATTGAGATCTGCTGTTCTCCCAACGCATGGGGAGAGGGGAAGGTGTGAAAAATTGAATTTTAGCCGTCACTACGGTGAAA
>JBNAWB010000273.1:0-3359 GCA_049699975.1 Thermodesulfobacteriota bacterium | reverse complement strand
TTATAAAGTAGAAGCTTTTGCGCTTAGTGGGTTTCTGGCGGGAATAGGGGGGGCTTTGTATGCCCATGCCCAGATGCATATTGGACCAGTAATGCTATCCGGTTCCCTTTCGGTAATTGTTGTCCTTTTGGCTATGATAGGGGGGATGGGAACCATCGTCGGACCTTTATTGGGGGGTATTTTATTATCTTTTCTCAATGAGGCCTTGCGCATTGTCGAAGCTTACCGGATTGTAATCTACACAGGATTATTAATTGTCTTTATTTATTTGGCACCGCAAGGATTGATTAATTTAGAGTTTATTAGACAATCCCCCCGGTTAAAACGCTTCTTTTTGGGCAAAGAGGAAGTATATGGGTCCTCTATTAGAGGTTAAGGGAATCGGCAAATCTTTTGGGGGCCTGCAGGCACTCAGGGATATTAATTTTGCGGTAAGGGCAGGCGAAATGATAGGCATTATTGGGCCTAATGGGGCAGGGAAAACAACCCTTTTTAATATCCTTTCTGGCTTCATGCCCCCAAATTCAGGAATGGTTTTATTAGATGGCCAGAATATTTTAGGGAAAAAGCCTTATCAGATTGTCGATTTGGGACTGACGCGCACCTGGCAATTAGTTAAGCCTTTCTCAGGGATGAAGGTAATTGAAGCCGTCAGCGTCCCCACCTTCAGCAAAAGATATAAGAATATAAATTACGCCGGCCCCCAAGGGCCGAAGGGTATTATGCAAATACTTGAGGGAATTGGATTAGGGGATAAGATTTGGGAAGAGGTGGAAAATTTAAATCATAGTGAACTGCGCCTCTTGGACATTTCTCGGGCCATGGCCACTAAGCCGCGAATTCTTCTTCTCGATGAACCATTTTCGGGACTCAGCCCCAAAGAAACAGAGAAAATTTCGCGGATGATCATAGATTTGAACAAAGAAGGTCTTACTGTACTTATAATCGAGCATCGCCTGAAAGAGCTGATGAAGTTAGTGCAGCGAGTGATAGTGATCCACTTTGGGGAAAAAATTGCGGAAGGTCCTCCAGAATGTATAATCCAGGACCCGCGCGTGATTGAAGCCTACTTGGGTGAGAGGATTACCGACCTTGGCATGGCTTAGCATTCAAGACTTAGAATCATTTTATCACCGGATACAAGTTATTCACGGACTGCAGATAGAAGTAGAAAGGGGTGATTTTGTTTCCGTTATTGGAAGTAATGGTGCAGGCAAGACAACTTTATTGCGAACTATTTCGCGTTTGGTGGAAGGCCGAGGGAAGATCCTCTTAGAGGGTGAGGATTTATTGACCATGGGTCCCCGAGAAGTAATTTGCAAAGGAGTAATCCATTGTCCAGAAGGCCGTCTTCTTTTCCCGCGCATGACTGTAAAACAAAACCTTTTGATGGGTGCTTTTTTGCGGCAAAACAAGGAAGAAATTAAAGGCGATTTAGAGAGAGTTTTTTCTTATTTGCCGATTTTAGAAAAAAGACAGAGACAACTTGCGGGAACCTTATCCGGAGGCGAACAGCAAATGCTGGCTATTGGCCGCTCGATCATGGGGGCGCCCAAGCTTTTAACCCTTGATGAGCCTTCTTTCGGGTTAGCCCCTTTAGTGATTGGTTCAATATTTCAGGTCCTTCATTCTCTCAATCAACATGGGGTTACCTTAATTTTAGTGGAACAAAATGCGCGGTTGGCTTTAGAACATGCTCGTTTTACTTTTGTGCTGGAAGAAGGCCATTTGATTAAACAAGGCCTTTCTTGTGAATTACTTGGAGATCAGTCCATTCGCGCAGCTTATTTAGGGATGGCTTGAAGATAGCTTATTATAGAGAAACATATATGGATCATATCCATATTAATTAAAAAGGAGGAGGTGGCCTATGAATTTTAATAAAGCAAAAATGATCTGGGGAGGCATTTTAGTAATTTTCTTTTGCGCGGCCCTATTTTTTACTGCGGAGTTGAGCATAGCCAAAATTATCAAGATTGGGGTTCTATCCCCATTCAAGACTCCTTCAGGCGAAGACCAACTAAATGGGGCAAAAATGGCAGTAGAAGAAATTAATGAACAGGGCGGTATTATGGGTCAGAAAGTAGAATTAATTTTGGGCAATACGGAATATAAACCCGAGAAGGGAGTTATGGCTTTTAAGAAGTTGGTTTTGGATGATAAATGCGAAGTTGTTTTTGGGACTTGTTCCTCAGGGGTAGCTAAAGCAGTCATGGATCAGATGGCCCGTTATAAAAAATTATTTATCTCTACGGGGGCCGCTTCTGAAGCTTTGTCAGATCTCTTAAAATCTGATCCTCCCAAATATAAATACTGGTTTCGGGTTATGCACTTATCAGGAGATCTCTCTACTGCCGTTCATGAATTCATTTACAACTTGCCTGTAAAAAAGTATCAAGCCAAGAAAATGGCCATTATGGCCGAAAATGCTCTTTGGACAAGAGGCATGGTGAAGGATGCCGAAGCCTTTTTTAAGGAAAAAGGATTAGAGATTGTGTATTCAGAATTTTTCGACACGGAGACCAAAGATTTTACGCCTATTTTTACCAAGATTATCAATGCCAAAGCAGATTTCATCTATGAAATATCGGCTCATGTTGATGGAGCCATCTACATTAAACAATGGTACGACCTCAAAGGTCCTATGATAGGGGGGGTCTCCGGTACTGGCGTGACCGAACGCTACTGGAAAGATTGCGGTGGCAAAGCAGTAAGTGAAGCTATCGTGGTCTATACGCCGCGCGCGCCTATAACGCCTAAAACAATTCCCTTCTATGATAAATACGTAGCAAAATTTAACCTGCATCCAGGCTATCCGACAGCATATACTTATGACGCCATTCATATGTACAAAGTTGCTGTAGAAAAAGCTAAAACAACTGATCCTGATAAATTAATCCCCATTATTGAAAAGCTCGATTATGTTGGCGCAGCAGGAAAATATGTCTTCGATGAACTCCATAACACGAAGTACGGGGAAGGTTACCGGCAGCTTCCCATTGGCCAGTGGCGAAAAGACGGCAGTAGAGTAGTTGTCTGGCCCAAATCTTTTGCCACAGGTGAATATGAACTTCCCCCGTGGATAAAAAAATAGAAGTTGAATATTACGAGGAGCCGTGGATTTCCATAATCATCCGCCAAATAATTATTCACGGCTCCTTATTTATGATCATAAGTAGATTTTCTTTATTAATCTTCCATTTTTTATATTTACTTAGAGCATTTGCTATAACCGCCTGTTTCCCTCCTCATCCTTAGAAAATATTACTATTTTTGAAAAGTGAAGGTAGGTATGGTGAATAAAGCTGACCGTCGATCACTTTTGAAATTCGTACCTACTTCAGGCGGGAGGGAGAGAG
>JBNAWB010000272.1:1064-3388 GCA_049699975.1 Thermodesulfobacteriota bacterium | reverse complement strand
TATTCGGTTTTTGGGGAATCCATTTTTAGTCATTCTCCTTTTCGTAAAATTATCATTGGTCTTCCACAAAGACCTCTTCGCGTTTTTGTCTAATAGCCGGAGCAAGAACAATAATTAACAAAATTAAAGCAGCAATAAGAAAGCTTGCGCTTATGGGTTTGGTTATCAGCACAAAGGGGTCGCCGCGAGAAAGAAGAAGCGCCCGGCGGAGATTTTCCTCCATCATTGGGCCAAGGATGAATCCTAAAATTAATGGGGCAGGCTCACACTCAAGCTTGGCAAAAATATGCCCAAGAACCCCAAAAAGTGCCATCAAAAGGACATCGAATGGACTATTTGAAAGACTATAAACACCAATGGCCATGAAAACTAAAATAGAAGGATAGAGAAAACGATAAGGAACAGTGAGTAATTTGATCCAAATGCCTATGAGAGGTAAATTAAGAATTACCAGCATGGCATTTCCTATCCACATGGAAGCAATCAATCCCCAGAAAAGTTCTGGCTTATCGCTGATCACTTTGGGACCAGGAATTATGCCTTGAATCATCATAGCACCGATCATCAAGGCCATCACGGCATTGGAAGGGATACCGAGGGTGAGCAGGGGAATAAAAGAGGATTGGGCAGCAGCATTGTTGGCAGCTTCTGGAGCGGCTACTCCTTCGATAGCTCCTTTACCAAATTCGGACGAGTAGGGAGAGACTTTTTTTTCCAAAGCATAAGCGCCGAAAGAGGCTAAAACAGGACCTCCACCTGGTAAAATACCAAGAATTGAACCAAAAGCAGTTCCCCGAAGTATGGCTTTCCATACTCGATGAAATTCATTTTTAGACAACATGAGCCGCCCAACTTTGCGAGTAAAGATTTCTCGTCCTTCTTTAGCCTGCAAATTGGCGATGATTTCTGAGACACCGAACAGACCCATGGCTAAGGTCACGAAACCAATACCATCAGCGAGTTCATAAATACCGAAGGTGAAGCGAATTTCTCCGGAACTAACATCCGTTCCAACTAACCCGAACAAGAGTCCAAGTAAAACCATGGCTATGGCCTTAAGGAGAGAACCATGAGCCAAAACTATAGCGGCCACTAAACCGAATAACATTAAGGAAAAATATTCTGCGGGACCGAATTTTAGAGCGATGTTGGCTAAGGGCGGGGCAAACATGGCTACGATTATCGTGGCCACGCAGCCGGCAAAAAAAGATCCTATCGCGGCAGTCGCTAAGGCCGGTCCTGCTTTGCCTTGTCGAGCCATCTGATATCCATCTAAACAGGTCACAACCGAAGCTGCCTCGCCGGGAATGTTGACTAATATTGAGGTGGTGGAGCCTCCATACTGGGCACCATAATAAATACCGGCAAGCATGATAAGAGCGCAAAGAGGAGGTAAATTAAAAGTTATGGGCAGGAGCATGGCGATGGTGGCCACAGGACCAATACCGGGGAGAACGCCAATCAGCGTACCGAGCAAAACGCCTATTAAACAATATAAAAGATTGATCCATTGAAAAGCTACATTAAAACCGAGCGTCAAGTTTTGGAAGAAAGGTAATTCCATTTTGGCCTCTTTAATTCAAGAATTTGGGCCAAAGCAGAAATGGGAGACCGAGGCCTTTAGCAAAAACTAGTACCGCAAAGATAATTAACAGAACGCAAAGAAAGAGCACTTCTTTAAAATGGAACTTGAACCCGGCCAATACTGAGGTAATAATCAAGATTGCCAAAGCCAAGACAAGGCCCAATGGAGGAAGAAGGTAAGCAAAAAGCAAGAGAGATAGCGTGATAAAGATTAATGGTTGGAACTTAATCCGCGTAATTCTTTCCCCTTTAGTTATTAATGATCTTAGAAGAATAATGCCGCCCACCAAAGATAAGAAGATACTGAGCATCATAGGGAAATAACCCGGTCCCATGCGGGCAGCAGTTCCCAATCGATAATGGAGTGAAATTAACGCAAAAAATAATCCGAAAAATATAAATATTATGCCACTCCAAAAATCTTTAGGGTTGTGGATTCTAAACATTAGTTATTAATCCCCAGAAAGAATAAAGGCCGGAAATTTTCAGAATTTGGATACTTGATTTCTTGAAGAAAACTCCTTTTGAATAGAGTGCGCAAGATTGAACAGGAATTTCTCGGTTCCCATACTTTCATGAATCGTTTTGGATAGGCCCTTTGAAAAGAAATATCACTCGCCTTTAATTCCCGCGGCTTTGATGATTGGGCCCCACTTTTGGTATTCAGCGCGGATGAATTTTTCAAAATCTAATGGTGTGGTACCCGCAACAGTGGCTCCCAGCTTTTCAAGGCGCCCTTT
>JBNAWB010000272.1:0-1054 GCA_049699975.1 Thermodesulfobacteriota bacterium | reverse complement strand
CCACGCAATCCTTAGAGATCTTTGTGGTCAGTTCCGAAGGAAGACCAGCCGGAGCGAGCATTCCCCACCAGACTACCGTATCGTAACCGGGCACACCGGCTTCCGCTATAGTAGGTACATCGGGTAGAACAGGGGAGCGGGTAGCTGAAGTAATTCCGAGTGGCCGTAGCTTACCAGCCTTGATCTGGCCGATTGATTCGGGAATATTATTAAATGAGAAAGGAATATGGCCGCCAAGGAGATCATTAATAACAGGAGCTCCACCTTTATATGGTACTGGAACAATATCAACTTTAGCCATATATTTTAAGAGTTCACCAGCGAGATGAGTAGAAGTCCCGATGCCGGCCATGCCATATGAAAGGCTCCCCGGTTTTGCGCGAGCGGCAGCAAGCAAGTCACTCAAGGTTTTGAAAGGAGAATCTGCTCTCACCAGTAAAATATTGGGCGATGAGCCAATCAAAGTAATGGGTTGAAAATCCTTAAAAGTGTCATAAGGGAGTTTAGCATATATATATGGATTAATAGAATGCCCCATAGCCACAATAATAAGCGTATAACCGTCGGGAGCCGACTTAGCCAATATTTGGGAGGCAATAGTTCCGCCCGCACCGGGGCGATTTTCTACAACAATTGGTTGGCCCCATTTTTTCGATAATTCTTCACTGATTGTCCGACCTAAGATATCTACTGCCCCACCCGGAGGGTAGGGGATAAGGAGGCGAACTGGCTTAGTGGGAAAACTTTGTTGGGCAAAGACCAAACCAGAAGCAAATGATAAAATTCCGAGGAGGCCTATTACAATTAAGTTCTTTTTCACTGAGATTCTCCTTTTTGATTTATTTGCATGAAGCTTATGGTTTAAATCTATAAATGCAATAAATTTTTGTCAAGGAATTTCTCGGCTGACCGTAGATCACTTTTAGTTTTAAATAATCTCCCCCGGCTTCTCTTGAGGAAAGAAGGAGAAGCTTATAGAATAAAGAGAAGACGTAGGGGAAGGGTTAATCCCTTGCCTAAACAGTCAACCCCCAAGGAGTTGCCCTACGAATGT
>JBNAWB010000271.1:0-3540 GCA_049699975.1 Thermodesulfobacteriota bacterium | reverse complement strand
CACTGTTTTTCATAAAACTTTTGACAATATCTTATTTAGATCCATGGGCGTCATCTTCAAGGAAGAAGATAAATGACAGATTGTCTCTCATATTATTTATAGATTCTGGTAAAGAGAACAAAAAGTGAAAAACTGCTTGCCTTGACCGCCGCCATTAGGAAACATGCATCCTTGAGGCCCAAGACTGGCAGGAGGAAAACTCCCCCGACTAGTCCTCCCAAAAAACCACCAAATAGATCGGCTCCATACATTAATCCGGCGGTCTTACCAAAGGCCCCTTCTCGGGGGATCATCTTTAAATAGATTTTGGTGGCCAAGGGGAACTGGAAGCCAACGAGAGTACCACACATAAATGACATGATTAAAAAAGCTGCATAAAGAAACGCGTAGACAACTGCCTTTTCCAGGTAATAAGCGGGAATAAGAAATACAAAAGGAAGAAGGAGAGCAAAACCAATTATCCATAATTCCATGAATATGAACACCCTGGCATCATTTTGTATGTCATCCAAGCGTTTCGTAATATAAAAGCTACTGAATGCCACTCCCACCATAAAAATAGTAATTAAGAGACCAATTTGGTAATAAAGATAACCATAGAGCGTTTGAAAGGTAAGAATTATGGCTAAATCAAGCATCATATCCGTTATACCAGAGGAGAATGTGGCATACGGTAATGAGTATTTAGCCAATGAAGGTTTTTTTGCAAAAAGCCCTGAAAGGAAAATAGTAATCATAGCTATTATGATGAGCGCTATCTTTAGGTTTAATCCCTCCGCCCACTTAAAAATCCACAGGATATAAGGAGATAAAAGGGCGTTCCAATAAGAAAGACTGAAGAATACTGCCCAGGGATGAAAGTCTGAATTGATATAGTTTTCTCTTCCTTCCAAAGAATGCAAGAACCAATTGAGCCATCTTTCATGAAGTCGGTATTCAATATAGGCTTTATTAAAGAGTCTTGTGGGAATTTTCCTCTGCGCCAGCCGCTCAGACAATTGCTTCGGAGTCATCTTTTGGATATGGTTTGAGTCAGAAGCTAAATAGAGATTTGTGTCTCCAGGGATGATCCGCACATGCTTAAAAACACTTTTTAAGGTACTTAAGATACATCCATTGAGGTTCTTTAATTCTGGGCTGAGATAGGTCAAAGATCCAGGGAGAGTTAAAGTGATAATCCCATCTGGATTCATCTTGTGCTTAGCTATAGAAAAAAACTCGGTTGAAAATAATCGGTTTGTTTGTAATTCCTGGGGAGAAGAGAGCCCTATAAAAATTAAATCGAATTTATCAGATGTCTTTTTTATAAAGAACCGGCCATCAGTATAATGAATTTTTACCTTCGGATCGGAGATCTCCGCGTGGGTCAAAGGGGTAGAGAATTTTTGAACTAACTTGAGCAGGAGGGGGTCAAGTTCAACATAATCTATATTCTTGACTCGATATTTCAAAATTTCCTGGATTACCCCTCCTGCTCCTCCACTAAGGATTAATATTGATTCGGGTTTTTCATGGAAGAGCATGGGAAAATGAACGAAGTCTTCTATAGAAGCAAAATCAGGAACAGGAGTAGTAATGGTGGGGACTCCGTCGGTAAAAAAAGTAAACTGCTCGCCCTTTTGGATGACGGTTATGTTTCCGTAAATAGAGTTCTCGTTATGGATAACATTTAACCCCTGCCATTGGGCTTTAACGGAAGAAAGGTGGATATCATGGGCAGCAGAGGCTAAAATTAAATAGAAAAAAAGAGAGGTAAGAAAGATGGAAAAAACCCAGAGATAGCTTTTAAAAGAGAAAGGGAAGACTCTTTTTTCAATTAGCAATATGGAGACGAATGTATTGGCCAAAGAAACACTAATAGCAATTTGGAAAGAATTTAAATATTGAATTAGAATAAAGGTAATAAATATTCCGCCAATAATGGATCCTAAGGTTTCTAAGACGTAAACTTTACCTATGGAAGATGCTTTTTCTTCGGTATATTGGGAATAAAGTTTACATCCATAGGTGAAGAGGGCGCCGTGAGGAATAGCCACCGGAAGGAGAATTAAGAATGAGGAGTAAAAGATAGGCGCAAAGCCAATGGCTTCTCCAGGTGTAACCAGAAGGAGGCTTTTAATTATCCGACATAGATAAATAGCTAAAGGAAATGAAAGAGAAAAAATAAGCTGAAATAATACATAAATTTCTAATTTTTTTGAAGTTTTTTCTACGGATTGCCCAATGAGAAAGGAGCCAATGCCTTCAAGGATTAGCCAATTGGCGAGGATTATACCGATGGTGAGCTCATTTCCCAAGAAGGTGATAAGAAGCTCTCTTAACAATACTACTTGAGCCACGATTCCGCTCAAGCCCATAATTAGAAGTGAGGTTTTAAATGATAGAATTTGCATAAGTTCTTCTTTACTTTAAGACCTTTTTTTGAGGGTTTGCCCCTATGGGGTGAAGGAGAAATTAGCCTTAGTCTTTATTATATTAATGGGTTATTTGGGAAGAGTAAACTATGTTGTGCAGAGTTATAGATCAACTCTTAAAAATATGCCTATATTTTTTTCGGGGTTCTGCTTATAAAAATTGTTAGGAAAGGAAATGAGCTATTTTATAAGCAAATGAGCGAATCCAATCTTTAATTTTGGATCCGCTCAAGCTTACTCCATTTATTTTGCCAAGGGGATATCTCTTCTCTAAAAAGCCATATCAGGCTTCCAGACTTTCCAGACCTTGCCCACTAAATCTGGACCAGGCTTAAGAGTCGGCTTGCCTGGCTGCCAGCCAGAAGGGGTGGCTTCTCCGGTTTTTCGGACATGCTGAAAAGCCTGCACCTGACGGAAAAGCTCGGATACATTTCGACCTACAGGTGGAGTGAGCACTTCCATGGCCTGGATAATTCCCTCTGGATCGATTAGAAAACGGCCGCGAATATTCACCCCAGCTTCCTCATCGTAAACTCCGTATACCTTCCCAATTTTCCCTCCCGCATCAGCTAACATGGGATAGGGAATCCCTCCTGGAACCATCTTGGAAAGTTCTTCTTCCTGCCAGATTTTGTGCACAAAACGGCTATCTGTACTGCAAGATAAAACCTCCACCCCTAAAGATTTGAGTTCTTGGTATTTGACGGCGACCGCCGACAATTCAGTTGGTCAAACAAAAGTAAAGTCTCCGGGGTAAAAACAAAGGATGACCCATTGTCCTTTAAAATCTGAAAGCTTTATGTTTTTAAAACCGCCAGCCACAAAAGCGCTGGCCTCAAAATCCGGGGCCGGCTTACCTACTTGGGCAACCATTTTCATTTCCTCCTTTCCGGAAATTTTTTCATCTGGTGTAGTCTTTGCTTCAGGAAGACCGATAGGCCCTTTGGCAGGTACCACACATCCATCTTTAGCTTCAGCCATATTCCACCCCCTCTAAGAATAGGCTATTTGAATAGGCTATTTATAGTTAGTATTCTATTTCCTTTTAAACTTAACATCTCCCTCTTACAGACTTTTTTAAATAATTATTTTAGCAACCCCTGAATTAGTTTCAAAGCATTTTGTT
>JBNAWB010000270.1:0-3542 GCA_049699975.1 Thermodesulfobacteriota bacterium | reverse complement strand
CTCTCTCCCTCCCGCCTGAAGTAGGTACGAATTTCAAAAGTGATCGACGGTCAGCCTTTTTAACCTGCCCGTGCACCAGTTTTTTGATAAATAGCTTAATATGTCTCCGGCCTGCCTCTGGCCTGCCTTTGGCGGGAGCAAGGGGGATTAAATTAAAGTCGACCGGAACATTTTAGGCGGATTCGGCTTTTTTCTCATAAAGCACAATGGGCTTTTCTTTTTTAAGTATAGTATCTTCGTTGATAATACATTCGCGGATATTATTCTGGGAAGGGATCTCATACATTATATCTAACATTATAGATTCCAAGATAGCCCGCAAGCCGCGCGCTCCAGCTTTCCGCTTCAGAGCTTCCCGAGCGATGGCCACCAGCGCTCCCTCGGTAAAGCGCAGCTTAACTTTTTCGAACTCGAACAACTTCTGGTATTGTTTGATCAAGGCATTCTTAGGTTCCCTTAAAATGGCCACTAAAGCCGTCTCATCAAGGTCATCTAAAGTAGCTATTACTGGTAACCGACCAATAAACTCGGGAATGAATCCGAACTTTAGTAAATCTTCGGGCTGAACTTCGCCCAAAATTTCTCCCAACCGTCTCTCCGCTCGGCTCTTGATATCCGCGCCAAACCCCAAGCTCTTTGATCCGATGCGTTGTTCAATTATGCGATCCAGCCCGACAAATGCCCCGCCGCAGATGAACAGGATGTTTTGCGTATTGACTTTGATAAATTCTTGTTGGGGATGTTTTCTTCCTCCCTTCGGAGGAATATTAGCAATTGTTCCTTCTATGATTTTCAAGAGGGCCTGCTGCACTCCTTCTCCAGAAACATCGCGGGTAATGGACGGATTCTCCGATTTGCGCGAAATTTTATCAATCTCATCGATATAGACTATGCCTCTTTGCGTTTTGCTAACATCAAAATCCGCTGCTTGCAGCAGATTGAGTATTATATTTTCTACATCCTCTCCTACATAACCTGCTTCGGTCAGACTGGTGGCATCGGCAATGGTGAAGGGTACATTGAGAATACGGGCCAACGTCTGCGCCAAAAGAGTCTTCCCGGAGCCAGTTGGCCCAATGAGCAAGATATTAGACTTTTGCAGCTCTACTCCATCGGCATCCTGGCGTGTCTCTATTCTTTTATAATGATTATGGACAGCAACTGCCAGAATTTTTTTTGCTCTTTCTTGGCCGATTACATACTGGTCGAGGATGGCTTTTATTTCGGCTGGTTTGGGGACGGCGGACTTGCGTAAGGCGGCTTCTTCTTTTTCAATTTCTTCGGCTATGATTTCATTGCACAGAGCCACACATTCATCGCAGATATATACGGCTGGGCCGGCAATAAGCTTCCTCACTTCCTCTTGGCTTTTGCCGCAAAAGGAGCAATAAAGCGAACCAAAACGTTCTGCTCCCCTTCGATCAGGCACTCTTTCCCTTTAAACTCAATTATTTTTAATGTTCAGCGGCGGAGTCTTTTTATAAATTACTTCATCAATCAGACCATATTCTTTGGCCTGCTGGCCATTCATGAAAAAGTCTCTTTCAGAGTCTTTCTCTATTTTTTCTAAGGGCTGCTTAGTATGGTAAGCTAAAATTTGATTAATTTCATCCTTCATGCGTAAAATTTCTTTGGAATGAATCGCAATATCCGTAGCTTGCCCTTGCACGCCCCCCATGAGTTGGTGAATGAGAATTCGGGAATGGGGTAATGCAAAACGTTTGCCTGGTTCGCCAGCGGCCAAGAGCACAGCGGCCATGCTCGCTGCCTGACCCATGCACAGAGTAGAGATCTTGGGCTTAATGTACTGCATGGTGTCATAAATGGCTAACCCAGCGGTAACCAGTCCACCCGGCGAGTTCAGATAAATATGAATGTCCTTGTCCGGATCTTCGGCTTCTAAGAAAAGAAGCTGAGCAATAACTAAATTGGCTACGTAATCATCTATCGGAGTGCCGATAAAGATAATCCGATCTTTGAGAAGGCGAGAATAAATATCATAGGCTCTTTCGCCCCGAGAAGTTTGCTCGACCACAATTGGAATCAAATTCATGCCCTATCCCCCTTATTTGCTTGTGCTCCTGGCTTAGAATCTATATGCGGGCTAATTTTTATTTTAGCTTTTTCTATTAAAAAATCAAGAGTCTTCTCTTCCAAAACCTGTTGGCGCAGTTCATCCATTAGGTTTCTCTGTTGGTAAAGGTTTTTTACCGCCTCTACTCTGCGGTTTAGGTGCTTAGCCAGCTTTTCCAGATGCGCATCCAAATCAGATTCACTTACGGATATTTTTTCTTTCTCCGCAATCTTTTCCAAAATTAAACTACCGCGTACTTCTTTTTCGGCCAAAGGCCGAAAGGTTTCGCGGAGCTCTTCTCCTTCTGGGCCAGCGCTTTCGAGGCGCCTTCCTTCTCTGGCCAACTGCAGCTCAGCGCGGGCTAAAAAGCTCTCTACCTGCCTATTGATCATGCTCTTCGGCACAGAAAAGGAATGCGTAGTGACTAACTTTTCTAAAATCTTTTCCTTCGTAATTTGTCGTGATTCCTCTTTTTTCCTTTCCTCAATTAAGCGGTGCAAATGCTCTTTAAGATCCTTGATGGTCTGGTATTCTCCTAAATCTTTGGCGAATTCATCATCCACCTGGGGAAGGATCTTTTCCTTTATTTCTTTCACTTTTAGATGGACGGATATTTCTTTCCCCGCCAAGTCTTTTTTTAAGTAATCTGCCGGCAAAGTAAGCTTAACATCTTTTTCCTCGCCCAGGTGCATGCCGATTAAACTTTTGTCCAAATCGCCGACTAATGTCCCAGAACCTGCCTCTACGAGATGATTAACCACCTTCCAGCCTTCAATAGGCTGACCGGCTAAGGTCCCTTCAAAATCAACGAGTACCATATCTCTTTCCCTAACCGGACGAGATTCTTCTAAGGGCTTTAATTGCGCATGATTTTCCTGCAACTTCTTTAATTCCGCTTCTATTTCTTCTTCGGTTACCACTACTTCGGGAACTTCTATTTCCAATCCCAGATAATCTTGGACAGTAAATTCGGGCTTCACTTCAAAAGAGACAGCGTAAGTAAAATCCTTCTCGGCTGTGAAAGCGTGATTTAAAACGTTTGGCTCGGAAACTGGCACCAGATTATATTCCTGCACCGCTTCCGCCAGGGAAGTGGAGATTAATTTGTTAGCTACCTCTTCTTCTACCTGCGTCTTATAAAGCCTACTTAATATGGACTGAGGAATTTTCCCTGGCCGGAACCCTTTTAACTTAATTTTTTGATTTAAAGAACGATAAGTAGCTTCTATTTCCCGCGTTACTACGTCCGCTGGAATTTTCACCGAAATCTTTTTTTCCAGCGGATTTAAATTCTCAATTTCTACTTGCATGTTCACCTCTTTAATTTTTCCTGCCTATTCCTTCGCAGATTATAAATTTTTCTTTAATTATTAATTTATCAAAAATAAGGTTCTGCGTCAATTTGGGCTTTTTCTGACCGTCTAACAGTTTTAATTTTCACGGCCAGATAAGACAGGACGGGAGGAGG
>JBNAWB010000269.1:0-3561 GCA_049699975.1 Thermodesulfobacteriota bacterium | reverse complement strand
CTCCCGCCTGTCTCCTGCTGGTGAGAAAAATTAAAACTGATCGACGGTCAGCAAAGGCCTCTGACCGTCGATCAGTTTTGAATTGGAACTTGCACTTGGATTGATAAATCTAGGCCTGGCTAAAGCGCAGGCAAGGATGGCTAATGAAAATTTTCAATATATTGCCCAATGGCCTCATTTATTGGGTTGCGGGTAATGACCATTAGCCCCACCCTCCAAATAGGAGAGAGAAAAACTGGCCTGGGCGAGAAGAAGCACAGGGAACTATTTAGGAGTTAGTACCCTAATAGATAGTTCAGCTAACTGGCGGCTATCTACTGGAGATGGGGCTTCGGTCATCAAATCCGTAGCCTTTTGGGTTTTGGGAAAAGCAATGACATCTCTAATCGAATCAGCGCCGGCTAAAATCATCACTAACCTATCAAAGCCAAAAGCGATTCCTCCATGGGGCGGAGCTCCATACTCAAGGGCTTCCAAAAGGAAACCAAATTTCTTCTGGGCCTCTTCCTTGCTGATTCCTAACTTTTCAAAGAGGAGAGATTGAATTTCCCGTTGGTAAATCCTTAAGCTGCCGCCTCCTACCTCAGAGCCGTTAAGTACCAAATCATAAGCCTTAGCCCTAACTTTTTCAGGAGCTGCGTTGAGAAGGGGCAAATCTTCTTCCAAAGGCGAGGTAAAAGGATGATGTTTGGCGGTAAATCTTCCTTCCACTTCATCGTATTCCAATAGGGGAAAATCAGTTATCCAAACAAAGGCAAATTTATTTTCCGGGATCAAATTTAATTGTTTGGCTAATTTTTGGCGGAGACGGGCTAATACTTCATTGACGATTTTGGTCGCTTCGGAGATAAAGAGCAGAACTTCCCCGGGTTCTGGATGAAAGGTTTCTTTTAAGGAGGCCAATTCTCTTTCTTTTAAAAATTTGGCTAAAGGTCCACTCACTGCTGGCCATCCTTCTTCGCCCGCGCGCAGCCAAATTAACCCCTTAGCGCCTGCTTCCCTTACAAATTCATTCAGTTCGTCAAGATCCTTGCGGGAAAGGCTTTTAGGGACTTTGAGGCCTTTAATTATTCCGCCGCGTTTTAAAGTTTCGGCGAAGATGGTAAATTCGGTGGAATTAAATAGGGGAGTTACTTCCCGCAATTCTAATCCGAATCTGAGGTCGGGATTATCCACCCCATAGAGACTCATAGATTGCTCATAGGTTAATCGGGGAAAAGGAATCGGTACAGTAACGCCCAGGGTATCTTGGAAGAGAGCCTGCATCATTCCTTCTATTAAGGAATAAATATCTTCGCGATCGATGAAAGACATCTCGATATCAATCTGCGTAAATTCTGGCTGGCGATCTGCTCTTAGGTCTTCATCACGAAAACACCTGACAATCTGAAAATAGCGATCAAACCCTGAAATCATCAAAATTTGTTTGAATAGTTGGGGTGATTGGGGCAAAGCATAAAATTGTCCGGGATTTACCCGGCTGGGCACCAGATAATCCCGAGCACCTTCTGGAGTTGATTTGGTGAGGAAGGGAGTTTCAATTTCTAAGAAACCGTGGCTTTGTAAATAGCGGCGGATAGAACGAGCTGCTCGGTCGCGTAAAATAATGTTCTTCTGCATTTTCGGGCGGCGCAAATCGAGATAACGGTATTTGAGACGGATGTTTTCGGCAATTTCCCTATCTTCGTCAATAGGAAAGGGGGGAGGATTTGATTCGTTGAGGATTCTTAGTTCTTCAGCTTGAACTTCCAAATTTCCCGTGGGGATCTGCGGATTTTCGGTTCCCGGTGGGCGAGGTACTACCTTACCGCGCACAGCAATCACATATTCACTGCGCAAAGAGGCGGATTTTTCATGAGCCGTAGCGTTAATTTCCGGGTTAAAGACAACTTGGACGATTCCTTCTCGATCGCGCAAATCGATGAAAACTAATCCGCCCAGGTCGCGGCGGCGATGCACCCATCCCATGAGAATCACTTCTTGGCCAATATGTTGGTTACTAATTTGCCCACAATAACAAGTACGTTTAAGATTCCCCATTGATTCAGTCAATTTTTTCTTCTCCCTTCGTCTCCAAAGCTAAAAAATTTTAACAGCATCCTCTTTGGTAAATTATCACTTAGATATTACTCAGCGGTGAAGGCAGATGGCTAATTTTCGTTTTTAATTTTTCGGCAAAATTTTCTATACCTACTTCCTCCTGCTCTTTGGTATTCATATTGCGCAGGACGATCATTCCTTTTTTCAATTCTTCAGCACCGAAAATGCCCACGTATGCACATTGACATCGGTCAGCTTTGCGCATCTGGCTCTTCAGGCTTTTGCCAGTGTAGTCTAATTCGACCCACAGGCCAGCTTGGCGCAACTCTTGGGCTAAGGCAAATCCCCGCTGTTGTGCTTCTTGACCTATAAGGGCCAGAAAAATATCTGGCCGGCGGGTATAATTTTGGTCAGGGGAAAGCAACATGATTAGCCGTTCGACGCCTATGGCAAAACCAATTCCAGGGACAGGTGGCCCACCGATATCCTCGGCTAATTTATCATATCTCCCGCCCCCGCAAACGGCATTTTGCGCCCCTAAATTATGCGCTATGACCTCAAAAGCAGTACGCGTGTAATAATCAAGTCCCCTGACCAACCGCGCATTTATAGTATAAGGAAGTTTTACCTCCGTAAGTAACTTTTCCACTTGCGTAAAATGATCGCGGCATGGTTCACAGATAAAGTCTAAGACAACTGGCGCTGAAGCTAATTGACTTTGACAGGCTTCCTGCTTACAATCAAAAACGCGCAGCGGGTTCGTTTCCAACCTTCTTTGACAATCGGCACAGAGAGAGTCTCTTTTGTTGCGCAAAAAATTTTGGATTTCCACCTTATAGGGCAGCCGGCAAGTAGGACAACCCAGGGAATTGATTTGCAGGCTCAAATCTTTTAAACCCAGGCTCTCTAAATAACGCATAAGCATTACTAGAATTTCGGCATCCGCTGGGGCTTCCTCTACTCCCAATATTTCGGCATCGATCTGATGGAATTGACGAAAGCGGCCCTTTTGTGGCCGCTCATACCGAAACATTGGTCCGATAAAATAGTATTTGCCTATAGGCTCTTTTAAATATAATCCGTGCTCCAGGTAAGCGCGCATTATGGAAGTAGTCGCTTCTGGTCTTAAAGTAATTGATTCGCCATCGCGGTCGGCAAAGGTATACATTTCTTTGCCCACAATATCAGTAGACTCTCCTAAAGAACGGGCGAATAGTTCAGTCCGTTCTAAAACCGGAATACGCAATTCATGAAAGCCAAAGCGCCCGAATATTTCTCGCGCCTTCTTTTCTACGAATTGCCATTTTTCTACTTCCCCGGGAAGAATATCTTTGAACCCCCGGATTCCTTTCATTACCAAAGAACTCTCCTTTATTAATTTCCTTATATTATTTTGAATATAGCCGAGAAAAGAAAGGGCGTCAAGGAATAGTAAAAGGGGTCACATCTTGATTAGTGATTAATTACTGACCGTCGATCACTTTTGAAATTCGTACCTACTTCAGGCGGGAGGGGGAGAGG
>JBNAWB010000268.1:0-3580 GCA_049699975.1 Thermodesulfobacteriota bacterium | reverse complement strand
CGCCCACCATGATAGAAGCTCCTACCTCAGAAATTACCCCTCCAAATCCGGCCATTACCGCAGCTAAAAGAGGAAGTTTTGCCTCCTTGATTAAAATCCAGACCATTTGCAGGCGTGTTGCCCCCAGAGCCAGAATTTGTAGTCTGAGCTTTTGGGGAAGCTGCTGAATCGCCGCCAAAGAAATCCCCATGACAATGGGCGTGGCAATAATTGCTTGGGCAATAATCATGGCCGTGGGCGTATAAAGGATTCCTAAGACACCCAGGGGTCCATTTCTCCAAAGGAAGATGGTTACGAAAAGACCAACCACTACCGGCGGCAATCCCATGCCCGTATTGATCAGACTAACAACCACCCTTCGACCTGGAAATCTGGTAAGGGCTATCGCCGTACCAGCGGAGATCCCCAGAAATAAACTGATCAAGGTGGCTGTTCCCGACACTTTTAGAGAAAGAAAAGTAATCTCCATTACCTCGGGATCGAAGGTAATTAACAAGAGAACTGCTTTTTTAATCCCCTCAAGAATTAACTCCATTCTTCAACCTCATTTTCCTAAGTCTTCTTCTCTTTTTCCGGCGTCCGGAAAGAATAGGGGCGACCCAAATTTATCGATACCGAAAGTTTTAATGATCTGCTGAGTTTCCCTGGCCACCATGAAATCAGCAAAAGCTTTCCCTCCCCGGGCATTAACTTTTGGCCATTTTACTGGGTTAATTTCAATCACATGGTATACATTAACGAGAAGAGCATCTCCTTCCACCAACATGTTTAACCCCAAATTTTTCCGCAAGGAAAGATATGTTCCCCGATCGGTAAGTGTATATCCTTTTTTCTCCGCAGCCACACTCAGGGTTTGCCCCATTCCCAGACCTGTTTCCTGATACCACCTCTCTCCTTCAGGATTCAGTCTAGATGCTTTCCATATCTCCTTTTCCTTGGCATGGGTTCCGGAATTATCCCCTCTTGATAGAAAAAGCACCTTGGCGGAAAAAATTTTTTGAAAGGCCTCGGCAGCTGATTTCAATCCTTTAATCTTGGCGGAGTCTTGCGGCGGTCCCACGATAATAAAGTCGTTATGCATAACAATCCGGCGATTTACTCCGTAACCCTCTGCCATAAATTTTTTTTCCGCGTCAGGAGAATGCACCAGAAGAACATCTGCTTCTCCCTTCTTCCCAATGGCCATAGCCTGCCCTGAACCCACGGCAATTGTTTTTACAAAATACCCCGTCTTCTTCTCGAATAGAGGAATGAGCACATCAAGTAGCCCCGAATCCTGGGTGCTCGTAGTGGTAGCCAAAATAATTATTTTACTTTGAGCCCATGCCCCAATCGGCGTATTTAAAAATAGGCTTAAAATAAAGACCATTATCCATATTTTCTTCTTAAGCGACTGCATAAATAATCCTCCCCGAATTCTTAAAATCATAATTGCTTATCGGTTCTACGCGGCGGCGAAAATCAGGCGAGTTGAGAATCTCAATGAAGGCCTGAATTTTTTGGTCAAAAAAAGTTGCTTGATCAAGGACCATGTCAAATCTTTCTTGGGTTATGGGTACAAAAGAAAGACCAAGCAATTTGGAGATGGCTATGGTGGCAATTCCTACATCTGCTTCCCGGGATAGAATCGAAAGGCCAACTTCAAAATGGGTATAAACTTCATTTTCATAACCTTTAATCAAAGAAGAGGAGATCTGCAACTTTTGCAAATTATAGTCTAAAAGTACTCTTGTTCCCGACCCTTCTTGACGATTAATAAATTTGATCTTTTGGCGGGCAAGGTCAGGAAATCCTTTAATGCGTAAAGGGTTACCCGGAGCTACTAAGAACCCCAATTCTCGCCTAAAGAGATTTACTACCACTGCTTTTATTTTGGGCAAAAATCGAGATAGGTAAGGAATATTATACTCGCCAGTTTCCGGCTCAAAGAGATGAGTCCAGGCCATATCCGTAAGCCCGTCGTTCAAAGCTTTGAGTCCGTCGATACTTCCCGTATTTGCCGAAAAGATATATATTTCTGGAAAAGAACGGCGCAAATAAGTTTTGAGCATATCCAATATGGGATCATTGCTGCCGGCCGCGAGTAATCCTCCAGAAATCTTTTTGCTCCGCTGCCGAACCTCTGCCATGCCTTGGCGCGCATTCTTTTCGATCCATTCATCGATCAACCTTTTGGGAAAGACCCATTTGCCAGTAACGCGCGTTGCCGGAATTTTTTTGGCTTTAATCAAGGCATAGACTTGCTTTTCATGAATGCCCAAGTAATTGGCCACTTCTTTGGTATTCATGATTTCGGCCGGCATATTTTCCCCTCCTAAATTTGGTTCATCATAAAATGTATAGACTTGATTGTCAAGAATAAAATTACAAATTATTACTTTTTATTACTTTAAATAACAATTTTATCCACTAATTCCTAATAAATAGTAAATAGGGGACGTTGTTGACCAAGTTAAGTAATTTTTTTCATGCTAATCCCTGATTCAGTCAGTCAGGGGAAGAAATCTCTTGAAATCAATAATTTAGAAAACCGAGCTTCTGCGGCTACCGCCTCTGAATGACATTAGAACAAATTCGCACTGGAGAGAGTCAATAAGGCCCGACCGCGCAGAGGGCCAAGGAATACCAGATAAAAACTTTCTTTCTCAAGTTTTTTCTGTTATAAATTTAAAATAAACTTAAAATTTCAAATTACTTTTAAAATGGCTAAGAGAAATTTTAAGAAATATTTCCTTTTTCTCGTTTTTTGGGTTTTCATATTCAATCTCGGGGCAGGAAGTATGAAAAATCAAGAAGTAGAGGTAACCGGTCGGATCTTCGTTATGGGGCATGAACCTTTCACCCAAGTAGCCATTGAGCTTGCTGATGGCCGGGTCCTGGCATTGGTAGGAAGTTATGATAAAGAATTGCGTGCCAGGCAGGGAAAACAATTAATAATCAAAGGCATTTTAAAAGACAAGACTCCCCAAGGAGTGGAGGCGATAGAGGTTAAAGAGTTTAAAATGGCGGAGCCAAAGTGAATAAAAAGCTTATCTTAGGAGCACTTAAAAATTTTTCTTTTTGGGCTTCTCTATTAATTTTCTCTTTCATTTATATTAATTTTCCCGCCAATTTATTTGCCAATCCAGAGCCAATCCCCATCAGCGGAACGCCTAAACTCAATAACCAAAATCCGAGTTTAAAATTGGGATACGATATAAAAAGCAGGATACTTTTTGAAAAGAACACCAATCAAGAATATGATGAAACCCTTGATCCAGATTTTTGGGCGTATGATTTTGAAAAAAATCAGTATTATCAAATTCAGGCTATCTTAAAAAATCAACATTATAACAGCTTTTATGGCTACTATTTATATATATATCTGGAAAAAGATTTAGCCGACCGTCAAGTAGTTTCGGATACTGTTATCCAGAACATCCGTGATGAATTTACATCTAATATTTATCCGCATTTAAATATTTATTTTGGTAAGCCCCCAGCAAATAATTTCACTATTTTAATCCTTGATATAAAGGACGATTATAATCCCGCCATTGGCAATACTACTTACGTATCAGGCTACTTTGACTATAACTAT
>JBNAWB010000267.1:0-3592 GCA_049699975.1 Thermodesulfobacteriota bacterium | reverse complement strand
CCTGCCTCTGGCCTGCCTCAGGCCATACTTCTCCCACTTTTCAGTGACGGATTACGGGTGCGGAGGGAATAAATTTGCTTACCTCTAAAAATTAAGCTATACTTTTTTAGGTCCATGTTAAGAAAGGACCAGGAAATTTAAAGAATAGAATCCTATGGCCAAGCTTCTCAAGTCAGCTCGCTCAACTAAAAAAGAAGAGGCTGCCGCAGAAATAGCTCAGCTCCGGGAACGTGTACACGCCTTAGAAGTAGCCCTCCAGGAAAAAGAAAAAAAGCTGCAAGAAATTTATGACGAAGCTCCTATTGGTTATCACGAACTTAACGAGCAGGGGAAAATTATTAGTATGAATCGGACCGAGCTCAATATGTTAGGTTATTCTTTTGCGGAAGTCTTTGGCCAGCCTATTTGGAAATTTGTAGTTGAAGAAGAGATGACCCGCAAAATTACTCTGGCCAAGCTGGCCGGAGATGTCTCTTTTCATGAGACCTTTGAAAGGACTTATCGCCGCCAGGATGGTTCTACTTTGACCGTTTTGGTGCAAGACCGGGTGATTAAAGACCAAGAGGGAAAAATCAGAGGCATCCGTTCTACCGTGGAAGATATCACCGAACGGCGCCGTTCCGAAGAGGCTTTGCGTAAAAGTGAGGAACAATTAAGGCAATGGCAGAAAGTGGAAGCTATTGGTAATTTGGCCGGGGGAGTAGCCCATGACTTCAGCAATCTCTTGATGACCATTAAAGGGTGTACCGAGATACTCCTGCGCCATTTGGAGCCGGAAGATAAACGCCGCGAAGAAGTTATAGAAATTCAAAAAGCTGCTGAGCGGGCCACATCTCTTACGCGCCAGCTTTTGGCTTTTGCGCGCAAACAGGTTCTGCAACCTCAAGTAGTTAATTTAAACGATATCGTCACTAATATGACCAAAATTTTACAACGCTTGATCGGCGAGGATATTCAATTAGCTACGGTTTTAGAGCCTAAACTCTGGCCAGTAAAAGTCGATCCAGGGCAGATGGAACAAGTAATCATGAACTTAGCTTTAAATGCCCGCGACGCTATGCCGCGGGGCGGCAAGCTAATGATTGCCACAGCTAATGTAAACCTTAACGAGGAATTTGCCCGCCAACATGTATCTATGAAGCCCGGCGCTTACGTAATGATGACGGTGAGGGATACAGGCTGCGGCATGGACAAAGAAACTTTAAACCGCATATTCGAACCTTTCTTTACGACTAAAGAGAAAGGAAAAGGCACGGGCTTAGGTTTGTCAACTGTTTACGGTATTATTAAACAGAGCGGGGGTAATATCTGGGCCTCCAGCGAAATAGGCCAAGGAAGCACCTTCACCATTTACTTGCCCAAAGATACCTCGGCTGTGCCTAAGAAATATAAACCTAAACCTGCCCAGCCCCCCTTGCCCATTAGGGGCACAGAAACCATCTTATTAGTGGAAGATGAGGCCGCCGTGCGCTCCATGCTGCGCCAAACTTTGGAGAGTAATGGTTATAAAGTCCTGGAGGCCCCTGATGGCCAGGAGGCTCTAAATATCTGCCAGAATTATCAGGGGCCTATTCACTTGTTGCTCACCGACGTTATCATGCCTGGCCTGAACGGCAGGGAACTTTCTCAGATTCTATCGCGCCGATTCCCTAAGCTGAAAGTTCTCTTTATGTCAGGCTATCCGGATAACTCTATCGTTCACCTCGGGGCGTTAGAACCATCCACTATGTTTTTGCAGAAACCTTTTACCCTACGCACTCTGGAAATTAAGGTGCGCGAAATTCTGGACGCCCGCGAAGAAAAGATGGTTAAGTAGACACGCTGATCAACAATTATTCCTTACTATTTACAGGATTACCACAATCCCAGTAACTTCCACCAGGGGAACCCTACTCCCATCCAAATGGCGATATTAACAAAAGAAACTATCAAGCCCAATTTCCACCAGGTTCTCTGGTCTAAATAGCCGGCATTAAAGTAGATGGGCGCCGGACCAGTACCATAATGAGTAATGCCCGCATTTAAAGCTGAGAAAAAAGCTAAAGTCAATACTGCTAAATAAGGAGGCACTTTCGCGGCTATGGCCACAGTTAAAAAAGGCACATACATGGCCGTAATATGGGCGGTAGTACTGGCAAACCCATAATGACTGTAAAAATAAACTAACATAAGCACAATCAGGGCCGCAAGCCAAGTCCACCCGGCCAGGCCGCCGCCTACAGAAGTGGCGAACCATTTCATGAAACCGAGCGTATTTAACTGACCGGCCATCATCACTAATCCACCGAACCAGATAAGCGCATCCCACGCCCCTTTTTCGGCTAAGACATCATCCCATTTAATAACCCCAGTCAAAAGCATGATCGAGACGCCCACAAAGGCCACCACAGTGGCATCAAGATTGCTCCATTCCCCAGTTACCCATAGAACTAAAATTAGCAGGAAAACAAAGAGCATTAATTTCTCATTTCGCGTCATTGGTCCCATCTTCTCTAACTCTCGATGAGCCATTTCCGCAGCCTGCGGAGTTGCCTTGATTTCCGGAGGGAATATTTTATAGAGCAGAAAAGGAACAATGATCAAGGAAAGAATACCAGGAACTATGGCGGCCAGAGCCCACATTCCCCAAGATATAGAAATGTTAGCAGTTTTTTTAGCAAATTCAGCTATCAAAGGATTGGGGGCCATAGAAGTCATGAACATAGCGGAAGTAATGACCGTGGCCTGGAACTCCATTTTCATTAAAAAGGCTCCTATTTTGCGAGCGGTTTCTCCAGGTTCAGAACCAAAAGTGTTGGCTAAAGAACGGACTATAGGGAATATCACTCCCCCGGCCCGGGCTGTATTCGAAGGAGTGGCCGGCGAGAGCACCAGTTCACTCGCCACGATCGAGTAGGCCAAGCCCAAAGTTTTTCTTCCAAAAGCCCGGATAAAAAGGTAAGCAATTCTTCTGCCCAAACCTGTTTTGATAAACCCGCGGGCCACCAAAAAAGCAGCCACAATTAGCCACACGGTACTGTTAGCAAAGCCGGAGAGGGATTGGGCAATTTTAAGAGTTCCAGTTAGGGCGGTCATCATGACCCCAATAATTACAACTGCCCCCATGGGCAAAGGGGTGAGAATGAGCCCAAAGATGGTGGCCACGAAAATGGCCAAAAGGTGCCAGGCTTCTTTTTTTACGCCAGCCGGGATGGGCATAAACCAAATAATTAACCCAATGGCAATTACAATAACGCCTCTTATTATCCTTGCTCCCACGGTTCGTTCTTGGCCATTCATTTTGTTCTCCTTTCTGGCAAATTTTTTTCGACCATCAAATTTCACCCATCTCTAAGCACCTTAATTAATAAATTTTTGGCTTAAAAAAGTCAATAACTAAATCTGCTGACCGTGGATCAGCTTTAATATTTCTCGCCAGCAAGAAACAGGCGAGCGGGGAAGAGGCGAAATTAAAATCGGCGGGGAATTAATGTCTTTATACTTATCCACCTTCTTTCCGCAAAGAACGGCGGGGACATACTTGCCTATACCAGATAAACATAAATAATAACTTCCTGCTTTTAAAATAGATGTCTATCTCCCCGCCCGTACC
>JBNAWB010000266.1:0-3629 GCA_049699975.1 Thermodesulfobacteriota bacterium | reverse complement strand
CACTTACAAAAATAAAAATTCCTCTAATAATCCCACCCTTCAGTGAGGGATTACTCTATGAAGTAAATACCATCTCGGTCCCCAATGAAAATGCTGCCTTATTTGAGCCAGTGAATTTTTCTGCCCCTTGGACATGATTTATACCCTTTATTTACCTTATATAATTTATCAATCGCCGTCTAAAAATTTTTAAAAAATTACGGAGCAGAAGATAGCTGATCAAAAAATTTTTTCGATTTCAGCTCTTTCCCTAAATATTTTCCCAAAAATAAAGAAAGAACAACCGCACTTTCCCGCAAAGATTGCGCGGAAAAATTCAGGCGGTTAATCCTTTCTAAGGGAAGATTCTGAGCCAAAATAAGAGTTTTAATCGTACCCAACGAGACAGGTATAAGGTTAGTTAAATTTTGGCCGCAACGGAGACAAATTATTCCTCCTTCTTCTGGGCTGAAATATCCACCTTCTTTCGTCAAATTCTTTCGACAGCGTAAACAATAGTCTAAAAAGGGTTGGTAACCTGAATGAGCCAGGAGGCGCATTTCGAAAATACGTATTATTTCTTCCTGCAGCTCACCCTTATTTATCATCTTCAGGCCAGTTAATAAAAGATAGAAGATCTGTTGGTTCGGTACTCTTTCCGCAGTCATTTCGTTTACTAATTCCAGAAGATAACTGGCCCAAGCTAATTTGTGAATATTCTCTCGCAAGCCTTCAAATGAGGAAATTAATTCCCCATGACTCAAGCGAACTAACCCACCCCCTTCTTTTTCAAAAAAAGAAAGCAAGATATAAGAACATATCTCCAGAATATTCCCAAAGCGCCGGCGGGATCTCTTGGCTCCTTTAGCGATGCCCTTGATTTTTCCAAAATCCAGAGTATATAAAGTAACAATCTTATCTACCTCTCCATAAGGGAGAGAATGCATAACAATAGCCGGCGTTTTATAAATAGGCATAATTTTAATCCCCAAGGGGTATAATTTATTATATCTTTATTTGCCAAAGGTTGGGGAAAAAAGAATGCATTTTGCTGTTTATTTTCCATTATTCATGATGGGTTTCACTTTTACCATAACCCAAGTGGTGGTTATCAGGGAATTACTCATTGTTTTTGCGGGGAATGAACTTTCCATAGCCATTATCTTAGCCAACTGGCTCATTTTGGAAGCAGCAGGTAGTGTTTTCATAAGAAAAAAAGTGGAAAATTGGAAACAACCCGAAAAAAAATACGCTTTTTTCCAATTCCTGGTTGCTTTTCTCCTCCCTTTAACCATCTTCGGCATACGTTCTCTCCGGGACCTTATGGGCCTTACTTGGGGTGAAAGCGCTAATCTCTTGCAGATCTTTTTAGGGACCATCCCTATATTAGCTCCCTTAGGAATAGGCGACGGCCTCCTTTTCGCAACTGGCTGTGTTCTTTATGCCCAATGGGCAGAAAAAAGAGCTATGGCGATTGGGAAAGTCTATCTTTTAGAGGCCCTTGGGGCAGGAATGGGTGGTATTCTTTATACATTTCTGTTTATTCCCCTTTTTAACTCTTTCCAGGTCGCTTTTCTTTTGGGAGCGGGCAACTTGAGTTCTGGTCTCATTCTGTTCATGTATCTTCCTCAAGAAATGAGCAATAAAAAATTAATTTATCTTTGGTTGATATGCTTGCTCATTAGCTTCTGGTTTATTTTCCCTAACCAAGGAGAACCTTGGGAGAAAATATCTCAGCAGCGTTTATGGAAAGGGGTAAAGATAATTGATTCCCGCTGGTCCCCTTACGGAAATGTTTTGGTTGGGCAAAGAGAAGAACAGCTATCCTTTTTTGCTAATGGGATTCCAATTTGCAATATTCCTACTCCCAGTATTTCCTTCGTAGAAGAATTAATTCACTTTCCCCTGCTTCTCTTGCCTGCCCCCCAAAAGGTGCTCATCGTCGGCGGCGGATTCGGAGGAGTAATATCCGAGGTTTTGAAGCACCCAGTTAAAGAAATTCATTATGCTGAATTAGACCCTCTTATTATTCAATTAATAAAAAAATATCCGACTCCTCTAACTCAGCAAGAAATGGCCAACCCCAGGGTAAAGGTGCATAGCATAGATGGACGTTTATTTATTAAAAATACTACGGAAAAATTTGAGGCCCTCATTCTTAATTTACCACCTCCTTATTCTTTAGAACTAAATCGTTTTTATACTGTAAATTTTTTCCGCGAAATTTTTCGAGTTTTAAAAAAGGAAGGCTTGCTCGTCTTAGTAAGCCCCGGATCTGAGTCCTATTTAGGGCCAGAAAACAAGGAACTTAATCTCAACTTATGGTCTTCCTTAAGAGCTGTTTTCCCTGATACATACATCATCTTTGGAGACCCCAATTACTTATTAGCTTCTCCGGGAAAAATCTTAAAATCTTTAAAGGCCGACAATTTAATCAGCAGCAAAAGAGAACGGAAAGTATCTACTGAATTCTTGACCGAGTTTCATATCCAACAAAAACTCGCTGCTTCTCGCCAAGAATGGTTCAAAGCTGCTTTACTTTCCGATGGCAGGGTAAGGTTGAATCGAGACGATATGCCCACGGGCCTTTTTTACGGCCTGGCTTATTGGCATGCCCAATTCCACCCTTATATCCAGCCTTTCTGGAAGCTAGTGGGCAATATGCACATTGGGCATTGCCTGATAATTTTAGGATTAATAATGGTCCTTATTTTTTTTCTGGAAAAAAGAAGAAAAAAAGAACTTAAAAAAGGTTGCCTGATTTGGGTAGTAACTACCACTGGATTTTTGGGAACGGCTATGAGTATCTTGTTAATTTTTTCATTTCAGACCATATATGGATATGCATACCACTGGATTGGCCTTTTAGTCGCCGCTTTTATGGTTGGATTAGCCCTGGGAAGTTTTTCTATAGTTCACTTTTTAAAAGAACACCATTTTTCTAAAGGCCATCTTTTCCGGGTGGAAATTTTTATTTTGATTTTTCTGATCATCGTCCTCGCTTCTTTATTTTTTATCTATGCTCATCCTTTAGGAATAAATGCTCTTAAATTTATTAAAGCGGCTTACATCCTTCTTAGCCTATTTTCAGGTTTTAGCGTAGGCCTTGAGTTCGCTTTAGTTAGCAAAATCTTTGCTCATCTTTTAAAAGAAATCGGGCGGCCTGCGGGACTGCTTTACGCCTCTGATCTAACCGGTGCTTGGTTAGGTTCTTTATTAGTAGGGGTAATTTTTATCCCTATCTTAGGAATTCTGCCCACTTGCGCGGTGATCATGCTTTTGAAACTTACCAGTTTATTTTGGGTAAGGATCTCTGCCCTTCCCGACCACTTATGATCACCTTTAAGCAGCTAAAAATGGCAATCGGTTGGAGTAAGCTTTGATACTCTACAGCGCGGCAGAGCCCCATCCCCCTTTGTCAAATGAAAGAATGGAAATTGTAGGGCAAGGGTTCATCCCTGGCCGCATTTTCGGCAAGCCTTAAAGGCTTGCCCTACATTTTTTCCTTAATCACCCAGGGCCCGCCATCCAGGGCATTTAATTTTTTTAAAAAATATTTTGCAGTTCTTTCTCTGTGTGCTCTGCGCGCTCTGTAAGAGTTGCTCTTTTTCCTAATAAAATTTAAAGAATTGGCAAGTATGTAGTACAGA
>JBNAWB010000265.1:0-3688 GCA_049699975.1 Thermodesulfobacteriota bacterium | reverse complement strand
GGGCTCGCCATGACAGCTTTTCTATGAAAAAGAGTAAAACATTTGATGCTCTCATATATTACAACTAATTTTAAAGTAACCCATCACTGAAGGGTGCGATTTTTTAGGGCAAGGGCTTAAGCCTGGGCATTTGGCAAGCCATAAAGGCTTGCCTTATAAATTGATAGGAATATTTAAGCCGTCGCTCATTAGAATTTGCCCACTTTTAGTGACGGATGCCAATTACCCCGCATCCCTGAATCTTCCCTAAGGGGAGAGGGGAAGGAAATGATCCCCGCTGGAGAAAGGGGAGCTGAAGAATTAATAGCGGGCTATTCAGCCACCTTTTTCCATAAAGCATAAAGATGCACAACTAAGAGCGTAATTAAAAAGCGAGGTATCCAAAGCCATAGGGGATTTATGCCCAAAGCCAGGAAAAGAAGAGGATCTTCGATTACGGAGTGTTGCAAACCAATAGATAAATGTAATTTTGCTAATTCAGCGCGAGTTAGTTTGCCTTCTTTTAATTCTTCTATGATAATGGCCGCCCCATAAATAAGGCCGAAGATGGTACCGGTAATCCAAACTAATGCCGATTTAGAACTCAGCCCAAAGATTCTAAGAATGGGGAAAACTGAATTTATGATGTGTTCTATCCAGCCAACAGAACGACACACTTCCAAAAAAATAAAAAGGCCCAAGATGATTGCCAAAATTTTTAAAGAGAGAAGTAAATTTTTTATAAGCCAATTTTGAAGAAAATCGGCAAAAGAGGAGGAAAGAGATGGCGGGGGAGAAATAAAAGGGAGTTCTGAAGAAGTTTTAAAAAAGTAAGAAATAAGAAATAAAGTTATGGTGGCCGTGCCTAAACGAATTAGGGTAGCTTGGAGGGCAGAAAAGCCCGATCGGCCTTGAATTATTCCTTCTTGGGGAAGACTATGGGCCAGCATTAAAAATATGGCTAATAGAGTCATTTGTTCTTTACTGAAAGGAAGAGCAACCATGGCCGCAATGCCCGCATAGATTCCTGAAATTATCCCTAAAATTAATGGCAGCGCGGCCATAGGAGGAAGCCCGAGCCAAGGTAACACAGGTCTAAAGATGAATTCAATTTTATAAATCCAACCGCTCCACTCGGCCAGAGAGATTAGGAAAGTGATCGGTAAGAGGATTTTTAAAACCCAAAGGAAGCTGCGTATCCCTTTTTTTAGGCCAGAAGATAATCCTTTTTCATAAACTTCTTTTATAACAGGCATAGCCAAATAATTTTTAGTAAGGTAATTAAAAACGAAAAATAATTTAACAAAAAACTTGGTTTTACGCTACTAATTTAATATAAAATGTAAAGTAACAAACAAAGTTTTGGAAAGCACAAAATAAAATTTTAAAGGAGGATAGAGAAATGGCCATTATGCAAATTATTGTGATGCCGCGGGTTCCCGAAGGTATTAGCATCAGTCCTTATGTGGCCGAGATTCATAAGTATTTGCAAGCCCAAAAGCTGCCGCATCAATTGCATGATATGGGCACATTAGTAGAAGGGAAAACGAGTGCGCTTTTAACTTTAGCTAAGAGACTCCATGAGATTCCCTTCCGCAAAGGTGTGCAAAGAGTTTATACCATAATTCATATTGACGACCGCCGAGATAAAAAGGTTTCTTTAGGCGATAAAGTTAAATCAGTTCGGCAAAAAATGAAGAAAGGATAATCCCTAAGATTGTTAGGGGGAGGAAGAAAAAAGCTTTTTTAGAAATAATGTCGTATGCCCATATATGCCTGGAACTTCACTTTCCCGGGGGCCAGCAATATTTAATACTTGGACCTTATGGTGGTCCAGCCATTCTCTTACTAAAATTACATTTGCTTCTTGGGCGAGATCGACTACTAAATAAGGTTTGCGGTATTTCTGCGCTAATTTAATAGTCAAAGCCGTTCCGCCCATAGGTGTAGACCAGGTGATAATTAGAGTACCATCCGCATCCTGAACATTTAACTCCGTACGCAAAGGGTAAGCAGGGGAAGAAGCTTCCTCAAGGGGGTAACGGAAGGGGATGATTCCGTCTTCTGCCCGCCGCCCTTGCGGACACCATCCACCACAGGGGATTCCTAATTCTAAAGCTACGTCAAGGGCCGCTCTATCCACTCCTGTCTGGCCACCGGAAATAATTTTCTTAATTTTCAAATGGCGCGGTGGAAGATTCATTGCTTAATTAAAGATAACCCCAGGATTCCCCACCAAGGAATAGCCACAAATAAAATAACAAAAAAAGTAAGGACGAATAAACCTAAGCCAACTCTAAAGACATCGGCACTGCCGATCAACCCCGTTTCATAAGCTAAGAGATTAGTTGCCGTTTGCACTGGGTAGAGAATGACCGCATCCACGACTATGCCTACGATCAGACCAAAAACTAAGGGGTTCATTTGTAAAGAAGTAGCTAAAGTAGTAGTAACTGGAATAAGTAAGGCAATGCAAGCAGACATATTCGCTATGCCCAGATGCACAATAGTGACCATCAAAATAAGCAAAAAAATGACGAGGGCGGGGGTTTCTTGAAATTGAATTATATAATTGGAAAGAGAATGGGCGAACCAATTAGCCGCCCCCGTATTAATAAGGGCCTGGGCTAAAGATAGAGATGCTCCCAGGACAAAAAAAGTTGACCAGGAAATGGAACTCTCGAGTTCTTTCCAGCTCAAAATACCAATTTTAGGCGCGGATAAAATAGCCGCCGCAATCAAAGCCGGAATCGCGGGATGCCATCCATGCCAGAAATCTAATATCCAGAGTAGAGAGGTGAGGACTAAAGTGAAAAGGACGCGTATTTCCGCGGAGGAGAGGGGAGGTAATCTTTCTTCTTTGGCAAAAGAAAATGATTTTACAGAAGAAGGATTGATAGAAAAAATCCACAGCCCACCCAATATTAAGAGCAAATAATAAGGCACACTCATTAAAAAAAACCAGCGGCCCCAAGAAAAACCCCCTAAAAGCGTGGCCGTAGTCATAGGTGCCAAACCCCCGGTCATGAAGGCCGAGGAAGCAAAAGGATTCAAAAGACCCAGAGTAAGGACAATAGATTTGACTAAACCATCTTGGCGAGTTAAATTCATCTCTTGAAAAGTTTCCTGATAAGCAGGCAGAAGAATAGCATTGCGCGTAATGGCCGAGGGTAGAATGAGGGCCAAAGGAGGTAAAGAGAGGAGACAATTTAGAAAAAGTCTCCGGCTATTTCCTTGAGCACGGCGCAGAAAAATTTTAGCTGCCCTTTGGGCTAAGCCACTTTTAACGATGGCACCAGCCATGGCCATAACCCCTACCAGAAAATAAAGGATGGGAGAACGGAAGCCATGAAAAAGCTCGGGCATAGAAGTCACGCTTTTGGTAGCTGCTAAAAGGACTAAAATGATGAGGGAGCTAACGCCTACGGGGAGTGCTTCTGTGGCCCAGAGGATGATGGCCAAGATGACTACGGCTATAACTCTTTGCCCTGAGGAGGATAGACCAGCAATGGGCGGGAGGAGGACAAAAATTAAAAATGCGGCAAAAGCAAAAATAGTTTTGGATATTTGTTTCAATATTTTATTTCCTTTCTAAGATTATTCCTATCATATTTTTTCTTCATTCTCAAAGAATAATTAAAAGAATAATTATATGTAATCCATCACTGAAGGGTGGGATTATTAGAGGAATTTTTATTTTTGTAAGTGC
>JBNAWB010000264.1:0-3713 GCA_049699975.1 Thermodesulfobacteriota bacterium | reverse complement strand
TGATCTATCTGGATGCTAATCCAGGTTTGCCGGGCTCCATAACTTCCTTAGGCACTCTGGCTCATGAATTCCAGCATCTTATCCATTATCACTACGATCCTTTAGAGGAGACGTGGGTAAATGAAGGTCTCTCCGGTTTAGCGCGTTATGTCTGCGGTTATGGCCATCAAGCCATAGATAGTTCCCAAAGGAGACATATAGAAGCTTTCGCTAAATACCCAAATACCAGCTTAACAATTTGGAATGATTCTTTAGCCAACTACGGAGCAACTTATTTGTTTATGCTTTATTTAGCAAAGCATTACGGGGGGCCGACAATAACCAGGAATATCGTAGCTAACAGCGCGCGGGGAATAACTGGAGTTAGTGATGCCCTGTGGCAGAGTGGCTACCCAGTCAGTTTTAACAACCTCTTTAGGAATTGGGTAATAGCTAACTACCTGAATGATTCTTCTATATATGATGGAATTTATGGATATGATGATAACTTTGCTGGAATATCTCCTGCGCCGGGAAACATGCAAGTCTCTCAAACGCATACTTCCTATCCGGCAGCCGGCAGGGGCTCAATAAATCCTTATGCCGCTGAGTATATAAATTTCGCCTTCCTTGGTGGAATTTATGATATTTTTGTTTTGGTGGCCCACAGTCCTTTCGGAGGCGCATATGCCTACTCGGGAAATTTAGGTTCCCTTTCCTTACACATTGATGGAGTTAGCGACCAAATGCGCATGTCCGGTATCCAGCAAAGTACCTCACGCTTCTCGTCCATTGTTCTACCCGATCTTTACACGGAAAATAGAATTTCCACCTCTGGGAGCTTATTATGGGATGGCACTGAAAGTGGGGGCGGGTGTTTCATCGCCACGGCAGTCTATGGGTCACCAATTGCCAAAGAGATAACCATCCTGCGGGAATTTCGTGATCGATTCCTGCTAAATAATGATTTAGGTCGGAAAATTATAGATTTATATTATCGTTATAGCCCATCTCTGGCCAGATTCATCTCCCAAAATGAAAAATTAAGATCAACTGCCCGCCTCTTGATGTATCCGCTGATAGGCATTAGCTATGGCTTAATCAGGTATCCTTTGAGTATGTTCATTTCCATGATAATTTTTTGCGGATTCTTGTTAAGAAAAATTTGCTCGCGGAAAAAGAAAAAAGCTATAATCTTGCAGAATGACTGAAGGAAGCTTCTCCCAAATTCTGGAAGCCATTGAAAAACCCATCCGCTATGCGGCCAGAAATGATTATGCCAACCTGCGGAGCCTGAAAGGGCTCGAACCTTACGTTGCCTATTGGCTTAAAAAAGCTGATTCGTTTTCGCTCTCCCCCCCGCAAAAAGAACTGCTCTCTGCCTTAAAAAGACAACTCCCCAATTTTGATCGCTTAGATTTAGCGGCAAAAAAGGAACGCCTCGGCCAATTACAGAGACTGATCCAGAATTTTAAATTTGCCCAATTAACCACCTCTTATGCTACGCCTTGGCCTTCTTTAGCTGAATTTCGCCAGTGGCGCAAAGAACTCAAGACGCCCATGCAATTTCTTAAGGGAATAGGGCCGCGCCTTTCGGCTTTATTAAAAAAGAAAAATATCCACACAGTAGAAGACGCTCTATATTTCCTCCCGCGCGTTTATCAGGATAGGCGCCAAATCAAAAAAATCTCCCAATTGCAGGTCGGCCGCATAGAAACAGTTATGGGTACCGTCCGGAAAGCAGAAATAACTTTTTACCACCGCCGGCGGACATTTGAACTGACTGTTGAAGACGAAACCGGCACGCTTAAAGCTAAATGGTTTAATTTCCACCCCCGCTATATGAAAGGAAGATTTCAACCGGGAATGCGTTTAATCCTTACCGGAGAAGTGCGTCTATATCAATTTCAAAAAGAAATCGACCATCCCGAAGTAGAAATAATTGAAGATCCCAATGAGCAAGAAGAGGCCCTCCATTTTGGGCGTATTGTACCTATCTATTCCGAAACGGAAGGCCTTTATCAGAGGCAAAGGTTAATTCGGCGGATCATGAAAAATGTAGTTGATCTCTACGCGCCCAAGGCTTTCAGCGGCCTTCCCGAAGACATATGCCGCCGCCATAATCTAATTCCTTTGGCTGAGGCCTTGCGGCAAGTTCATTTCCCCGACCTTAGCGAGGATATCTCCGCTCTAAACGAAGGCAAATCGGCGGCCCATCGCCGGCTAATCTTCGACGAATTCTTTTTCCTGGAGTTAGGGCTGGCTTTGCGCCACCAAGGAACTTCTATGGAAAGAGGAATTGCTTTTCCCATCACCCATCGTTACACAAACCAACTCCGCGCTTTGTTACCCTTCGCGCTCACCCCAGCCCAAGAACGTGTTTTGCAAGAAATAGAACGGGATATGCGCCAACCCCATCCCATGAATCGCCTTTTGCAAGGAGATGTGGGCAGCGGCAAAACGATTGTCGCCCTCATGGCTGGGCTTATGGCCATTGAAGGAGGTTACCAAGTGGCGCTTATGGCCCCTACCGAAATTCTGGCGGAACAGCATTATTTCAATATCGCTCCCTTACTCGAAAAATTAAATTTGCGGGCGGCGCTGCTGACCAGCAGTATTAAAAAATCTCCTAAGGAAAAAATAAAAAAGGCCGTTGGTGGAGGGGAGATTCATTTCCTTATCGGTACCCATGCCCTCATCCAAGAAGAAGTGGCTTTTTACCGCTTAGGCTTAGCCATTGTTGACGAGCAGCATAAGTTTGGGGTTCTCCAACGCGCTACTTTAAAGAAGAAGGGGTATAATCCCGATGTCTTGGTCATGACCGCCACCCCTATCCCGCGCACTCTGGCCATGACCATATACGGCGATCTAGATGTATCCATAATCGATCAACTCCCCCCTGGACGCCTTCCTGTGACCACTAAAGTTTTCCCCGAGAAAGAAAGATTTCGCGTCTATCACTTCCTACGGGAAGAGATCAAAAAAGGAAAGCAGGCTTATGTAGTCTATCCTTTGGTCGAAGAATCAGAAAGATTAGATCTTAAGAATGCTACGCAAATGGCTCAGCATCTGCAGCGCCATATCTTTCCCGAGTTTAAAGTTGGCCTAATCCACGGGCGGATGAAGAGTGAAGAAAAAGAAGCCATCATGGCCGACTTCAAATCTCGGCGTATCCAAATCCTTGTTTCTACGATAGTCATTGAAGTAGGCATTGATGTCCCCAATGCTTCGCTCATGGTTATTGAGCATGCTGAACGTTTCGGCCTTTCCCAATTGCACCAATTACGCGGCCGCATCGGCCGCGGGAAGGACCCCGGGCAGTGTCTTTTAATCGCCCGCTACCCCTTAAGCGAAGAAGCAGAAAAACGTCTACAAATAATGGTGCAGACTACAGATGGTTTCAAAATTGCCGAAGAAGACTTGGCCATAAGAGGACCGGGAGATCTTTTAGGAACTTTACAATCAGGTCTTCCTGACTTTCGCGTGGCCGACTTTCTTAAAGATTTCCACCTCCTCGCCCTGGCTCGCCAAGAAGCTTTTGCCATCGTCACCCGCGACCCTAATCTATCTTTGCCCGAACATTTTTTCATAAAAGAGACATTGCAGGAGAGGTGGCAGGGAAGGTTAGAACTAGCCACCGTGGGCTAAATAAGTAAATCACGAATCCTGACTGTCGATAACTTTTTAAATTTCAGCTTAATTCAGGCGGGAGGGGGAGAGGCTCATTAAAATGA
>JBNAWB010000263.1:0-3737 GCA_049699975.1 Thermodesulfobacteriota bacterium | reverse complement strand
AAGGCGTTAGGCGCAAGGCGAAAAGAAAAGTGCTGCAGTGCTGCGGTGTTGCAGTGCTGCAGTTCGTTAAAAATAAAGAAAAAGTGCGAAATATGTCTCTCTGATTCTTCATAAGCCTAATTTCTCTTTAACTTGATTGATTACCTTTTCGTCTCCCGATTCTTCGAGACGTCTAAGCCCTTCCTCTCTGGCTAAAATTCCCATCCTAACTAAACCTGAAATTTCGAAAGCATACGGATGAAATCCATATCTTTCTAAGTGAATCTTATTGGCGTATGAATTCATCAAGCAATTCGTCGAATTGGCATCGGTATCTTCTGGCGGCTTCCACCCTAATTCGTAGATTCTTTTATAAATCTTATTTTCGTCATACTCCAAAAAAGCCAGAGGATGAATGTTATACGGAAACGAGCCATCTCCGCGATTAAAAAAATCGGGTGGTAAAAAATAGGGTCTTATTGCTGCACCCAAGGCGGCATGCAAAGGTTCAAATAACACCTTCTGAATTTCTTTTACAAAATTCGCGTTAATTTTCATTACGGAAGATTGAAGGGGAGCTTGCCCTGGTGACCAGCCATAACCAATAAAAGGAATATTCTTTTCTAAGGCAATTTTTATGGTGATAAACTTGACTAAATTCATGCAAGAAGAACAAATTGTACTCGCTCTTTCTAAGGACTTTTTGGGATAAAGTTCTTCGGTTATTGACTTGTTAAAAATTTTCTTAATAAACTCAAAGTTTGGTCTAAAAGTTATATGATCAATATTTAATCTTTCCACAACTTTTTTAATATTCTGCATAGCAAAAGGAGAAACAAAACCATGATCAAAGGTTATAGCCAAAACACGCAATCCAAAATAGTTCTTAAATAAATCCAAGGTGTAGGTGCTGTCTTTGCCCCCACTATAGGCCATCAAAATATCGTAATCAGCCTTACCCTTATAAGTGGCCAATAATTTCTCAAATTTCTCCCTGTATTTTTCTTTATTTTCGGCAATATTTTCTTTCCCTTTAAATGAACGGCAATAATTACAAATACCTTTTTCATCAAAATTGATGCTTGGAAATGTTTCAGGTAAAACACAATTTACACAAATCTTCACTTAGATTTCCTCTCTACCTCTGTTTTTAAAACAAGCTTATCTATCTTTCCTGAAGCGTTTTTAGGTAAATGATCACGAAATTCGAAGTACTTAGGAATGGCAAAATCCTCGAGCAATTTTTTACAATGCCCTAAGAGTTCTTTTTCTTTTAGAATATATCCATTTTGGGGGACAACATAAGCTTTTATAGCCTGACCTAAAATTTCATCAGGCACGGGAATTACTGCTACTTCAGCCACTCCCTCAAATTCATAGATAGCATTTTCAACTTCTTTGGGGCTAACTCGTTCGCCCCGGGTTTTGATAATGTCATCTTTCCGGCCCACGAAATACAGAAAGCCTTCCTCATCCATTTTAAATAAATCTCCCGTGTAAAGAACTTTTTCGCCGGGAAGAGGACCAGGCTTTAGAACGCGATCGGTTGCTTCTGGATCTCCCCAATAGCCGCGCATTACATTTGATCCTCTAACCACTAATTCCCCTATTACTCCTGGCCCTACTTTTTTCCCATATTCATCCACGATCCATACTTCCTCATTGGGCATCGCCCGGCCTACCGAGGCAGGGCGGCGATTCAATTCTTCGGGTGGAAGGTAAGAAACTCTTTTGCACTCTGTCAGCCCATACATAGAATAAAGTTTAGCCTGTGGGAAGATTTCTCTTAGACGTTTTATATATGGTAAAGGAAGAGGAGCGGCTGTATTTGTAATGTACCTTAAAGAACTTAGGTCAAATTTCTTCAAATCATCCATTTGTAAGAGTATAGCAAAAATAGTGGGAACTCCCGGAAAGCCAGTCACCCTTTCTTTGACCATCTTTTTAATAACTTCATAGGGGTAAGTAAAAGATTTTTCTAAAACAACTGTGCCACCAAATTTAAAAGCCATTAGCACCTGATACAAGCCATAATCAAAGGAAAGGGGTAATAAATTGATAATAATATCTTCCGGTACATTCTCCAAATAGGTAGTTATGGAGGTGGCTGCAGAGATCATATTCAAATGCGTAAGCATAACACCCTTGGGATTTCCTGTAGAGCCTGAAGTATAGATGATAGTAGCCAGGTCGAGGTCGATATTCCGGCAAGGAGCCGGAGGCAGGGAGCAGGGAGCAGAAAAGACTTCGCCCCAGTAAATGGGTTTGGCGCAATGATTGGCAGAGATTTGGGCTTTATTTCCAACAAAGATGGAAAATTGAAGAGTAGGGACTAAGGTTAATGCTTCCGTGACAATATTTAGTTTATTCGTGTGGGTAATCAATGCTTTGGCTTGGCAATTATTCAATATATAAGCAATTTTTGGTGATTTTAGCGTAGGACTGAGCATAAGGAATATAGCGTCAGCCTTTAAAATTCCAAATAAAGAGATTATTGATTCCACGCAATTATCCATGAAAATAGCTATCCGATCACCGCGGCAGATGCCCTTATCTCGCAAAAAGGTCGCTAATTGATCGGACCTATAATTAATCTCTTCATAGCTCCATCTCTCTTCGCCATAAATCAATGCTTCTTTTTTAGGATATTTGCGGGCACTCTCTTCTAAAAAATTTTGGAGCAACATACAATACACTCATCCTCATTCAAAAAGAGACAGAGGTTATTTAAGTTAATTTGGCAAAGCTTTTAATTTACGGCTGATAAATTCTGCGATCCGATTAATTGAATCCAGGTTCTCGGGAATTAATTCTTCATCTTCCACGGTTATTTTATATTTTTCCTCAATAAAGGCTACCAGCTCTAAAACACCTGTTGAATCTATAATGCCTTTTTCCAGCAAGGAATCATTTTCATGCAATTTTTCTGCTTCATCGAAGATGAAATTTTCTCTTATAAATCTTAGGACTTCTTCTTTGAGCACCATGTTAATTTTCCCTTCCTAATTCGTATCAAAAATTTCTAATAGAGAAGAGAGGAAGTAACTTTCTCTCCGAAATTTCATCTCGAACCTCTACCAAAAAGAACTACTTTAATCGTTTCCAAAATAATCATTAAGTCAAGAAATGGGGACATATTTTTGATGTAATAAAGATCATATTTCAATTTCTCTAAAGCATCTTCCTTAGAAGCCCCATAAGGATAATATAGTTGAGCCCATCCTGTTATACCTGGTTTTACTGCATGCCGATGATAATAATAAGGAATTTCCTTACTTAATTGCTCAACGAAATAAGGCCTTTCTGGCCGGGGTCCTACAAAACTCATTTCTCCTTTAAGCACATTTATCATTTGCGGAATCTCATCAAAGCGAATTTTGCGGATTATTTTGCCCACCTTGGTAACTCTGGGATCTTTCTCTATGGCCCACACAGGCCCATTTGCTTCTGCATCTTCACGCATAGATCTAAATTTTATCAATTTGAAAATCCGGCCATCTTCTCCCACTCTCTCTTGCAGATAGAAAACAGGGCCTCTCGATTCAAATTTAATAGCTGCGGCAATTAACAGACAAATCGGCGAAAAAATAATTAGGCCAATAATTGAGAAAAGAACATCAATGCCGCGCTTAATTCTTTTAAAGATCGCAGTTCCTTTAAATCCATTAGAGAATATTAAGGAACTCGGGTACAAACTTTCTACGGAAATTTTTCCAGCAAGGTGCTCGGTAAAATCAATCCCATCATCTATTTGAATG
>JBNAWB010000262.1:0-3784 GCA_049699975.1 Thermodesulfobacteriota bacterium | reverse complement strand
GCTATTGCTTTTTCTTACTTTTTCTACGACGCAGCGTGAGTCCCGATGAAGAGGGAACTGAAAGTTATAAACACCATACGACCCCTCTGCAAACCAAAACCGACGCAGCGTGAGTAAAGGGGACGGTTCTGTTTATTTAAAAAAGCAAAAGATTCCTTTCGGGAGAAGGATTAAAAGCAAAATAAAGAGAGCCGTCCCCTTTATACAGGCTGCAGAAGATAGGTGGATTTATACTGGGGATGGTGAAATAAAAATCTGGTATCCTCCAGAACGAAAATTATGGAGGATACCAGCGAAAGGAGATAAACATGTTAAAGACGGTAGAGATTTATTTTAAGGATTTAAATTCTGATGCTAAAAAGGTTGTTTGCAGCATTTCAGACGACTCCAGAGGAGGAAAACTGGGATGTTTTTTCCGATTGCCGTAATTGAGTGGGAAATTGTTGACGGAAATAATGAATAAAAGTATTATTCTAAATGAACATGAAAATTTAAAGTCATTGTTAGTCATAAATTCTTGATGTTAGCCAAAAATAAGGGCGTATAAGGAGGGACGGAATGAAATATAGAGTAATAATTGAGCAGGATGAGGATGGGGTATTTGTGGCAGAGGTTCCGTCTTTGCCTGGATGCATTTCCCAAGGGAATGCGAGAGTTGAGGCATTGAAGAACATTCGAGAGGCCATAGAAGTTTATTTGGAAAGTCTAAAGGCGCATGATGAACCAATTCCACCGCCCATAAGTGAGGAAGTAGTCGAGGTGGCATTGTGAGCGTGCTACCTCGGGTTTCCGGCCGCAATGTAGTAATCGCTTTAGCCTAAGATCGGTTATGAAAAGGATCGTCATAAGGGAAGTCATATGGTCCTCCGGCATGTGGCTTATCCACATCGCCGTCTTGTGGTTCCAGATCATAAAGAAATAGCCAAAGGAACTCTTCGGGCAATAATTAAGCATGCGGGACTGACCGCTGAAGAGTTTAAAGAATTGCTCTCATAATAAATATGCACTAAACCAACATAGTAAAAAAGATCCCTCTCACGCTTGCTGATCGTAGATAGAGTTCTGATTGTCATTTTCAGATGTTAATCGATAAAAGAGTTATTGCCCTTGGCTATTTCTTATTATTTCTTTTTTATCGTTTGAGCTGCAGTCCATTTTTTCGAATTTTACGCCTTCAGTGGAAAGCGTGTGTGTAAAGGGGACGGTTCTGGTTATTTAAAAAAGTAAAAGATTCCTTTCTGGAGAAGGATTAAAAGCAAAATAAAGAGAACCGTCCCCTTTACACACTGAAAGTTCGGTGACGGCTTACGGCCCATTAAGTCCATAAGCGACGCAGCGTGAGTCCCGATGAAGAGAAATTTTTTTTGTGGATTCGATTTAGGGCATCTCTTTAAAATTCAATATATTTTTATCTTCTGCCCTAGGAGCAGTTTTAACCCACTTCTAATTCCACTTATCTTCCCTAATTTAAAAGGAACAATTGGGAGTCACGGAAAAAGTGGCCTTTTTAAAATTTATACTTTGAGATTTTTAGGGTTTATGGTAGAAAAAATACAAAAAAATAAAGAAAGGAAGTGAGCAATTGCTCAAGAATCATTTAGAAGGGATACGCGTTATTGACTTAACTGCCTGGTTAGCTGGGCCATTTTTAAGTATGCAATTAGCTGCTTTAGGGGCAGAGGTCATCAAGATAGAAAGGCCGAAAATAGGCGATCCTACACGTCAATTAGTTCCTTTTGCTGGCCCAAAAGGGGTGCGTTTTTCAGGAAGAGAAGAGGAAGATATCGCCGTAATCAATTTAAAGAGAAACCGCGGGAAGAAGAGTATTACCCTCGATTTGAAAAGCAAACGAGGAAAAGAAATCTTTTCCTTATTGGTGGCTAAGTCGGATGTGGTATTAGAGAATTTTGCTCCAGGAACTATGGAGAGTTTCGGTTTTGACTATGCGAAATTAAAAAGTATTAATCCCAAAGTTATTTTCTGCTCAATTTCTGGTTACGGACAAAGTGGTCCTTACCGGGATAGAACTGCATTTGATCTCACCATTCAAGCGACTAGTGGCATTATGGCCGTCACTGGGTATCCTGATGGTCCTCCTCTTCGCTGTGGAGCATGGATCGGAGATTTAATTCCAGCCTTATATGGATTGAGTGGAATATTAGCTGCTTTAATATCCCGAGATAAAACCGGGCATGGGGAACGCATAGATATCTCCATGCAAGATTGTTGCTTTTCCTTAATCATGGATGAAGCCTTAGATATTTTAGTAGCCAAGGGAATTCCAACCAGGCAAGGGAACAAAAATCCCCGAGTCGTTCCCTGGAGCACCTTTCCTACGCAAGACGGTTATATTGCCATTTGCGTGGGGACGAATGAGCAATGGAAAGTATTTTTAGAGGCCATAAAAAAAGAAGAGTACATAGATGATCCTCGTTTTAAGAACATCGAGGACAGATTAAAAAATGCTCATGAAGTAGAAACCATTGTAAACGAATGGAGCAAAAATTTGAGCACTACGGAAGCTCTAAAAATTTTGCGGGAGAAGAAAGTTCCTTGTGATCCTGTTCTGGAAATTAAAGATGTACTTCAAGACCCCCAACTTCAGGCTCGAGGGATGATCCAGGAATTGATGCATCCTTTAAGCGGCCCCACCGGCCTGAAGGCTGCCGGATTTCCAATCCGTTTTTCGGAGCTTCCGGCAGACTATCCTTACCTTGCCCCATGTCTCGGCCAACATAACCAGGAAATTTATATGAATCTATTGGGACTCTCGGCCGAGGAAATAGCTCAATTGGAAAGGGAAGGAGTTATTTAAATCTTCTTCTGCTGGCCCTCCTGAGATAATACGGGTGATGAAGATGCGGCCATGCGCCTCCTCGGCATTGATACCTAACCATGGCCGTGGTTCTTTCTGCGGACGACTCTTAGTGATCAAATCCTCCAAAATAGGATTAAGCAAATCTATGGGAATGGAAACATTGCATGGAACTGTTCCTAATCCAGGGATCAGAAATTGACTAAGTAGAGAGCCAATGCCCACCAACTCGCCATCTATGTTGATGAGGGCAGCTCCTCCATAATTGGCAAAGGCCGGAATTGTATAAAATGGTTCTTCTAACAAGTACTCCCAATACCCTGCAAATTCTTTCCGGCTAATCACTCTCACTACTTGAGCTGCCTCTTTTCCTCCATAACTGGCTATTAATAAGGGGGTTCCTTCTTTAATTTTCCCAGATTGGCCAATTTTAATTGGCTTAACATTGCAGGGTTTCTCTGTGCGCAACAAGCCAAACCCAGTGGCATGATCATAACCGACAAAAAAAGCTTTTATAGGCTTTTCTTCTCCTTGGACGCTAACTTGAATTTTCTCGGCCTCAATAATAAGATAGCCCGTAGTTAAAATATGTCCTTGAGCATCAATGATTACCCCATTACCTTCCCGTTCGGTTCCTAAAGTTCCGGCGGTAAAGGCTTCCTTAGGAATGATAGCCTGAATTTTTACTATACTCTTGAGAACTTCTTCTCCTGTTTGTTCTCCAAAAGCAGGAAGCCCAAAGGCCAAAAAGATTATGCTGATTATCAAGACCTTTTTCATCTGCCACCTCCTATTTTTTAATTATTCTCCTAATGGTCGGATTATTTCCCTGACCATCGATCACTTTTTTGGTAAATAGCTTTATATGGATTCGGCAGAGGGAAGCGGGGCGAAATTAAAATCGGCTGGGAATTACTTATTTCCTTCTTACCCACCTTTTCTCCGCCATGAACGGCGGGGATAAACTTG
>JBNAWB010000261.1:2573-3822 GCA_049699975.1 Thermodesulfobacteriota bacterium | reverse complement strand
AAAAAGTATTAAATCTTGGAAAAATCACTAATCAAGACGCGACCCCAATATATTGTACAGTTCCGGAGTTGACCTATCGAAAACGCCACCCCAGGCTACCTCTTCCCCATTGCAACGAACCGGATTCTCCCGTGTACGTTACCATTGCCTTGCTCCTCGAAAGAGGCATTGAAATGGGCACATCCCCACGAGAACAAAAAAAGTGTCACCGGAAAAAATCATTTTATGATACGACCTCATGCCCTAACACCCCGCATAACCGGCTGGCAATGAAGCGCATCGGAATTGCCAGTCCGAGTTGATGTGGTTGTTAGGCATTGTGAACTTATGACTCAAATTCACTACGAGGGCCCCCAGACTGGCGGATAATGGATTGAAGTGTTCCTATTCTGATTTCGTCATGGTTTGGTATAGGAACCGTTATTGTGCCCTTGGGAAGCTTCTTTTGCATTACGATATGGCTACCTCGTTTACGCACCTCTATGAAGCCATGTTTTGAAAGAATGGAGCACATCTCTTTACCAGAAAGAATTCGAAGCCTACCTAAATGCCACCTCGACTTGGGTAACGAAGATCTCGCCGTGAAGCCTTTGGTTAATCTCCTCGGGTGATGCTGCTTCGAAGAAGAGTTCCAACGCTTCTCGAAGATTGTCTCGGGCTTCTTCAATACTACCCCCTTGGCTCGCGATATCTAACTCCGGACACAGAGCTACGTACCCATCACCTTCACGTTCAATAATTGCTGTAAGTTTCATTGATTGCCTCCCGGTTTATCGAATTTCCTCCTCAAATAATATTAACATTGATTTCTCCATTTCCCATTCTATATCAGTATTGGTGGTATTCCAATCGGCTGTCTTTGGGACAATAGCAATAGACTGAGATTTGACATGTTTGACTTGTACTTTTGGGTTGTCATCCAAAAATTTTTATATTTCACCCTCCAGAAATTCGTTTGCCGATAATGTCCTTGTCTTATCCCCTTACCCTTATAGCCTGGAATTTTTCATCAGCCCGGACTGAAAATATCTTAGTTTTAATATACTCCATCTCCTTTGTGGTATGCCTAATGGCCGAGCTGAGCGGAATCCCGAATGACGGAAATTACACCTGTCATTGATCGGTGATATAGTGCCAGTATGTGATCGCCGGAATGAGGCCGGTTTTGGATCGGCGAAATGGAGCCATTTTGTGATCGCCGAATTGGGGCCACTTGCTTGTTTGGTTAAAGGGTCTGAAAACATCTTGG
>JBNAWB010000261.1:0-2473 GCA_049699975.1 Thermodesulfobacteriota bacterium | reverse complement strand
AAAAACCTGAGAGGAGCTACCATGGCTAATAGGAGGTTCGAGATGTATCAGTATCGGCAGATTATTCATCGGATGCGGATGGGGGAGAGTGATCGGGCGATAGCGAAGACGAAGCTTATTGGGCGGACTAAGTGTGCGCAAGTTAGGGTTATAGCTCAGGAGAGGGGTTGGTTGGCTCCTGGGCCTCTTCCTGATGATGCGGAGTTGGCGGCGGTCTTTGTTAATGGTCGGGTACCCAATTCTACGCGTCAGTCTTTGTGTGCTCCTTATGTGGAGCAGATTCAGAAGTGGATAGATGATGGTGTTTGTTGGAGTACTATTCATGAAGTTTTGGTAGATCAGTTCAAGTTTGCTGGTAGTTATTCTTCGGTTAGGCGCTTGGCGCAGAAGTTGAAACAGCAGGATGTGCAGGTTACTTGTATTTTGGATTTTGTTCCTGGGGAAGCGGTGCAGGTAGATTTTGGCAAGGGGCCGACGATTACTGATGTTTATACTGGGGAAGTTATATCTACCTGGATTTTTGTGATGACTCTTTGTTTTAGTCGGCATATGTATGCGGAGATAGTTCTTAACCAGAAGGTGGAGACTTGGCTTTCTGCTCATCGGCGGGCTTTTGAGTATTTTGGGGGAGTGCCGGCCAAGGTCATTATTGACAATGCCAGGTGTGCCATTACTAAGGCTTGTTTGCGGGATCCGGAGGTGCAGCGGGTTTATGGGGAGTTGGCTGAAGGTTATGGTTTTTTGATTTCTCCCTGTCCGCCAGGTGAGCCGCAGAAGAAGGGGCGGGTGGAAGTGACGGTTAAGTATATCAAGAATCATTTCTTACCTTTACGCCAATTTCGCTCTTTGGTAGATGCTAATAATCAACTGCGGCAGTGGCTTTTAGAGGTGGCGGGTAATCGTATCCATGGGACGACTAAGCAGAGGCCTTTGACTGTGTTTGCGGAAAGGGAGAGGCGTTTTTTGCATCCTTTACCCGAGGTGGCTGTGGAATTAGCTACCTGGAATCGGGATAAGGTTCATGGGGACTGCCATGTGCGTTTTGAGCAGGCTTATTACTCGGCACCTTTTCGTTTAGTTCATCAGCAGCTTTGGCTCAAGGCTACAGATACCACTGTTAAACTCTTTCATAATTTAGATTTGGTAGCTGTTCATCCGCGCTTGCGTAAACCAGGTGCTCGTTCTACAGTGGATGAGCATTTACCTCCGGAGGTCATTGCTTACAAGATGCAGGATCCCCAGTGGTGTCTTCGGCAAGCGGAAGCTATTGGTCCCTGCTGCCAGCGGCTTATTCAGCACCTTTTTACTGATCAGGTTTTGGACAATTTGCGGGCTGCTCAAGGGATCATTGGTCTGGCTAAAAAGTATGGAGCTTTACGCTTGGAGAGTGCTTGTCAGAGGGCTTTGTTCTTTGATAATCCCCGCTATCGCACGGTCAAGAGCATTTTAAAACAAGGCCTGGATCAGATGTCCTTACCCACTTTGCATCCTCTTTTCCCTCTTTCTGTCATTTATACTGCGCAGGCTCGTTTTCTCAGGTCAACTGTTGAGTTCTGCTCGGAAGCGAGTCCTTCTGAAGGGGAAGGGAGGTGCTCATGAATCCTCGGCCTGAGATCAATGTTCTGCTTAAACAGTTACGTCTCTCCAGTATGCTGGATTCTTTGGAGGTGCGCAATCGCCAGGCCATTGAAAACAAGATGTCATATATGGATTTTCTGGCTACTTTGATGGCTGATGAAGTTGCCCGCAGAAACCAGAAGAAGTTTGCTTCTGCTTTACGGCGAGCAAACTTCCGTAATCAGAAAACCTTGGAAGAATTTGATTTTACTTTTAATCCGAACATTAATCGGGCGCAGATTCTGGATTTGGCTTCCTGTCGGTTTATCCAAGAAAAAGTATGTGTTTTAATCGTGGGCCCCTGTGGGACAGGGAAGAGTCATCTTGCGCAAGCTTTAGGCCATTGCGCGCTCAGGACAGGTTATGAGGTTCTCTTTACTACCGTTTCTAAGATGTTGAGCCAGATGCATGCTGCTCGGGCCCATAATGCCTTTGATCGGTACTTGGCGAAACTGGCCAAGGTAGACCTTTTGATCATCGATGATTTTGGGCTTAAGCCTTTACAGGTTTCTCAAGATGAAGATTTTCATGAAGTCATTGCTGAGCGTTATGAAAGGAGGAGTACCATCGTTACTTCTAATTTAGATATCCCTGAATGGGTAGAAGTTTTTCCCAATCGCATCTTAGGAACGGCAACAATCGATCGGTTGAGGCATGGTGCTTATAAAGTTGTTTTGGAGGGGAAGAGTTATCGTTCCACTCAACCGGTATCAAAGACTCCAAATACAAGTTCTATGTCTCAGAAAAATGAATTAAAAAACAACCCAAAAAAGGAGTAAAAAAGGTGCTTTAAAGAGGAGGTCCAAAGATGCTTTTAGGCCACTTGTAATTGGCTCCATTAACGCGATCACAAGTG
>JBNAWB010000260.1:1057-3883 GCA_049699975.1 Thermodesulfobacteriota bacterium | reverse complement strand
TAGCCCTAAAAGGTCATGGACAACTTGCACTTGTCCATCGCAATCCGGACCGGCACCAATTCCAATGGTAGGAATGCTGATCTTTTCTGAGATTAGTTTGCCTAACTCAGCAGGTATCGTCTCCAAGACAATGGCAAAGGCTCCGGCCTGTTCCAAAGCGTGGGCATCCTTCAACAACTGTCTAGCCGCCTCGCGCGTCTTTCCTTGAGCTTTAAATCCTCCTAATTGATGGATGGCTTGGGGAGTCAATCCAAGATGGCCCATTACAGGAATGCCACAGTCTACGATTCTTTTTACAGTTTCGGCAACTATTTCCCCTCCTTCCAGCTTTACGGCCTGACATCCACCTTCTTGGAGGAAACGGGCAGCATTCTTCATCGCTTCTGAGACACTGCAATGATAAGTCATAAAGGGCATATCACCCACCACCAGGGCCTTCTTTACTCCCCTGGTTACCGCCTTTGTATGATGAATCATTTCCTCGATTGTCACCGGAATAGTGGAATCGTAGCCTAACATAACCATGCCCAGACTATCGCCAACTAAGATTAAGGGGATGCCTGCCTCATCTACTAACCTGGCCGTAGTATAATCATAGGCGGTAATCATGACGATCTTTTCTTTTTTAGCTTTCATCTCTCTTAAATCGCTGATAGTTATTCTCATTTTTCTTCTTCCTTTAAGATTTTTTTTAATTCGGCAGCTTGCTGTAAACTTATTTTCCCTTTAGCTAAAGCAATGGGAATAGTATGCCATCCCAATAGTTTATAACAAGCGAATATTTCCGGATTAGCTCTTTTCAATGTTTCTATATGTTTTTTTATTGTCCCCAGATCGCCCCGGGCCACTGGACCAGTTAAACAATTTGGTAAACCAATCTTTTGCACGTTCTCCAAAGTGCCTCGCATTAATGGGAGAAGACCTTGGCAAGCTCTTTCAGCAGGAACACCAAAATTATTCCATAAATCAGCAGCTATCTTTACTAAAGTGACTAAATAATTACTGGCAAATACAGCAGCCGCATGATAAAGGGGCTTGTCTTCCGATTTTAATAATATCCATTCACCGTTCAGAGAAACAGCCATGTCTTTTAATAGGCTTAGAAGAGGTTCTTCAGCTTCAATAGCAAATGTAGATCCGGGCAGATTGCGCATCGCTTGTTCAATATCAGCAAAGCTTTGCAAAGGATGGAACCCTCCCGGAATAGCTCCACTCTTTGCCGCAGGCTCTAAGATATCAAGAGAATGGGCTCCACTACAATGAACTACATACTGCTGTTTTCTCCACATTACTGAACTGGCTATAGAAGATATAATATCATCGGGAGTGGTAATAAAAATGAGATCACAATTATCTGCTATCTCCTGAGCGGAATTGCATATTTCACAATTTTTTATTCGGCTGGCGAACGTTTCAACTGATGATAAACCGCGACTTGTTACAGCATGGATATTAAAGCCCTTTTGATATAATGTCCACGCCAAAGCTGTCCCCGTAATTCCTGCCCCTATGAAACCTATTTTTAACATTTTACTCCGCATAAAATAGATATTAAAGAAACCACCTTGGCCTCTTAAAAAAGAAAAATAAAATATTTGCAAATAATTATTCCTAGCTCATTTAAGCGGCGCTTTAATGGCATACAATCTAATTTTTCTGTGCAAGCTGCTTCTTTCAATGCCTATTGCTTTGGCAGTTTGGGAGATATTCCATCCAAATTTCTCTAACATCTTTTCCAGATAATTTTTTTTCAAAATTATTCAAGGCCTCTTTTAAACTCATGGCCGTTAATCTTAGACCATTATTTCCGCATATGTTTTTTATCTCTTCCTTATTTTTCTGACTCATTCCGCATCGGTCACAAAAATTTGCCATAATCGGCAGGACATGGCCACAAGCACGACATTTGAAGGCCAGGGCTTCTCCACACTTCAGGCAGAATAAAGCTCCCTCCCTATTTTCAAAAAGGCATTTCGGGCACTTCATCTAATTTTCTCACCGAGCGCCTACTTCCCATTTCTTTTTAATTTTATCATACCATAAGACTTAGATTTTTAATCCATTTTCTGCTTTCTCAATGAAGATAAAACATAATTAGAAGCATGATTTAGATGCTTTTTTATTAGCTTAACTGCTCCTTTTTTGTCTCTTTTTTCTAAATAATCAATTAATGCACTATGCTCTTCCCATACCTCCCGCCAAGTATCAAAAGTGCGCAATCCTAAATACCTTAGCCTGCTTACGATGTTTCTTAAATGACTTAAGATCTTTAGCAAGTAAGTGCTGCCCGTTGACCGGTAAATTAGCTCGTGGAAACGAGAATTAAGTTCGAATAATTTCCGCCTCTTTGTCTCCTGACTCAGTTCCTTAGAATCCAAAATTCCTTGCGCTTGATCCCGAAGGTCTTTTAAGAAATTAATTTCTTCCTCTGTTATCTTAGAACAAGCGACTTTTAAAGCATAAGCTTCCAGAACCTTCCTTATCTCGAAGACCTCTTTTATTGTCTCTTCTTTAATAATTGTTACGCGAACTCCTCCTTGAGGAAGTCTTTCCAATAATTCATCCTGCTCCAGTCTGCGGAAGGCATCACGAATAGGAAGCCGGCTGATCTTTAATTCCTTGGCTACAGGAATCTGCTTCAGCCGCTCCCCAGGCCTAAAATCTCCACAGATGATCTTTTCTTTTAGATGCTCGTATATCTGATCAGAAATGAAAGAAGGAGGATGGATACCCATTTCATTTTCGCTGGTTTTTTTCCTTCTTTTTTCTCTTTTTATCATAAGGATAAAGGTATGAGATCACAGAAATAAAAACGGTCTTCCCGAA
>JBNAWB010000260.1:0-1047 GCA_049699975.1 Thermodesulfobacteriota bacterium | reverse complement strand
CTATTTCCCCTTTAGTAAATGGTATTTCTTTTGGAAATATCGGCCCGGCATAAACAAAAGAATGAAATTCGCCATGTTCCCCGCATGGGTCAACATGAGCAGGCAGATTCTGCAGAAATTCCTTGTCATAAATCCTTCCTATAAAACTTCTATCAAGGAATTTCGAATCAAGGCAGGTAATTACGGCCTTAAACCCTAAGTCTATGAAAGCATGAGCAAGCTGAAAAGAATCTTTTTGCCATAGTGGGAAAATAGCTTTCATTCCTAATTTTGCTAAGTTCTCTTCTCTATACTTGCGCAAATCCTCTAAAAAAATGTCCCCAAAAGCTATTTCTAAGATACCTTTCTCCTTATAAGCCAATAACTTCTCAGCCATTCTCATTTCATATTCTTCATTAGAGCACTCTTTTGGAATGTAAACCTTTTCTAAAGGCAAGTTCAAAGATTCTGCTTGCTGTTCAAGAAGATCTCGGCGGACTCCATGCATACTGATTCTATCATAATCTTCTGTAACGGTAGTAAGCAAAGAAATTATTTTATAGCTGTTAGTCTTCCTCAATTCATAAAAAGCCAGTGTACTGTCCTTGCCGCCGCTCCAGGCTAAAAGTATCTTTTCCATAGGTAAAAGGGATTAAGAAATTGAAATCTTCCCAGATAGCATTTTTTGAACTTCTTCTCTGTTTTTCTTGGCTAACTCTATAAGCTTATTTATTTTGTCCTTCCTTGGCTTACTCCTTCCTTTTTCCCAGGAGATAATTGCCCAGGGAGTGACCTTTATTAAAATAGCCAAATCTCTCTGCGATAATCCTAATTTCTCCCGCAGGCTCTTTATCTGGGCAGGGTCAAAACCAGAAACCTTCCTTAAAAGGCCTTTAGACTTTAATGGTTCCACAACAGCCCATTCTGCATTGCACTTGGGGCAGATATTTTTTATCCATTCTCCGCTGGCCACTAAAGATTCATCCATCGACAGTTCTGTCCAGTATACTTGACCACACTTTGCACATTGAAGTTTCTTCATAATTTTCTCCTTCTTTAATGAAAAAT
>JBNAWB010000259.1:0-3931 GCA_049699975.1 Thermodesulfobacteriota bacterium | reverse complement strand
GCGGAGCGACCGTGGCGATCACGTAGCGCTTGGAAATTAAAGAGATGGCCACGCTACCCCGCATCAAGTGCGGGGTAGCTCGCCATGACGAAAAAGAGGTTGTGACACAGTCTACAGGGGAGAGGGTATCAGTGCGAAAAAAAGGGATAGAAAGGCATGAAGAAAATAATATAGTAATTTGAGGATTTAAGAGATTGCAAATGGCAGGTTCTCAAAAATTCGACTCTATTAAATTTATCCAAATCATATTTCTCTCCGCCTGTCTTTATTTTTATTTCGTTCTCATTTATTCAAATCACATTGCTGATTATGACCTCTGGGGTTACCTTGCCTTCGGCAGGATTTTTTGGGAAGATGGCTATTTCCCTTATCAAGACATTTTCTCTTATACTCCTACCAAGCCGCTCTGGGTTTATCACGAATGGTTAACCGGAGTATTGTTCTATCCGATCTATAAAAATACCGGACCAGCCGGATTACAACTTTTCCGATACGTCATTATCATCCTTACTATTTATTTGATTTATTTGACTGCCCTAAAAAAGGGAGCAGGGCCGATCTCAGCATTGCTTTCCCTTGTCCCTGCCATGCTCCTCATTTCTTTTGGCTATGTTCCTGTGCGAGCCCAGGTTTTCACTTACCTTTTTTTTATCCTGACCATTTATATTTTAGAATCCGCTAATAAAGACAAAAAATGGACAATTCTTTGGTGGCTGGTGCCTGTCATTATCTTTTGGTGCAATCTTCACGGCGGATTCATATCTGGTCTCGGCTTGATTTTTCTCTATGCTTTAGGCGAAAAAATTTCAAAAAGAGAGACCCTTCCCTACCTCAAGGTAGGAATTATTTCATCCATCGCCACTTTAGTAAATCCTTATGGACCATATTATTGGAGCTATCTGGTGCAGGCTATCTTGATGTCCCGCCCAGAGATAGATGAATGGTTGTCGGTTATGGCCGCTTTACAAATTAAATATCAAGATTTCCCTATATTTGTTTTCATTATCTTGAGCGCTATCTTGATTTTCGCCTTAATTTTAACAAAAGAAAAAAATCTTACAGATTTGTTGTTAATCGGTATCACAATTCTTTTAGGATACAAGAGCGTAAGGCACACAATATTTTCAGGCTTAATATATGGAGCATTTTTACCCCCGATGCTTACCAAAGCCTGGTCCTCATGGAAAGAAAGAAAATTTTTCTTAACCCGCCCATCATGGATTCCGTGGATCTCTCCTCTTGCCCTTTTAATTTTTATTTATATTTGGATTAATCCAAAAATGACTTTAATCGCTGCTCCTAATTTTACTATTCTCACTCCCTCTTCCCATTTTCCCGTAGGAGCTATTAAATGGATTAAGGAGAATAATTGGCGAGGAAATATTCTGCCACACTTTGACTGGGGTGAATTTTTGATCTGGACATGCGCTCCTTTTTGCCGAGTAGCTATGGACGGACGTTATGAAACAATATATAAAGAAGAAGTTTGTCGGGAATATTTTGACTTCTTGGCTGGGCGAGAAAACTGGAAAATTTTTTTGCAGAAATATCCTCATGACATAGTACTTATCAAAGCCAATACCAAAACTCATTTACTGATGCTCCAGGAACCTTCTTGGAGATTGGCTTATGCTGAAAAGGAATGCGTTTTGTTTGTGAGGAGAAAGTAAAAAAAATAGTGCCTCCTCACTGCACCCTGTTGAGTAAGATAGTATTAATCAAGGCAAGTCCTCTCCTTAAGGAGACTATATCCTAATGTCATCGCGAGGGAGCGTAACGACCGTGGCGATCTCGTAAGGCATAGAAATTAAAGAGACGGCCATGTTCCCCTGCCTCAATTGCGGGGTCGTTCGCCATGACCTAAAAGGAGCAAACGCGGTCTTCAGGGGAGAGGAGAGTAAATGAAATAAATGGTTAATTTTAATTTTGCCTCAAAAAATATAGGTATATTCACTTCTCTTTGTTTCTGCGCCCTTATTGCTCTTACTTTGAGTGATTATGGTATCACGTGGGATGAGGCCATATATTTTTATTCCGGAGATTCTTATCTTAGATGGTGGTTGGACCCTTCCTTTGAAAAAATTGAAGCTTACTGGAGAATAAATCATGAGCATCCTCCGTTGGTTAAATTACTTAGCGGATTGAGCCATTATATTTTTCATGAAAAGCTAAAACTCTTTGGCCATATTTTTTCCTACCGTTTGTCCATCTTAATTTTTGTCTTCATAGCCATCTATTTTCTCTTTCGCTTGATGGCTGATCTATTTTCTTGGCCCATTGCCTTTCTTTCCGCAATTATTTTCTTTTTCTTGCCCCGCATATTCTTTCACGCGCATCTGGGAGCTTTTGACTACCCGGTAGCAGCTCTTTGGATGGCCGTAATTTATCTCTTCTGGAAAGCGCTAAATGAAACTCAAAAATCAAAATGGATTTTACTTTCAGCAATTTTTTTAGGTCTCGCCCTTCTCACCAAAATTAATGCCTTTTTTCTTTATATTCCTCTGCTCTTTATGTGGTTTTGGGACTACCTGGAAAAAAAGGATAGTTCTGATCGCCAAAGAAAGTTTCTTAATTTGTTCTTTATCTTTATCATTCCGCCCATCATTCTAATAATCTTTTGGCCTTGGCTATGGCAAGATACTATATCAAGAATACTCGGATTTATGTTCTTTCATCGCCATCATCCTGGAGTTTTTACCTATTATTTAGGAAAACAATGGCCTATCCAGCCGTGGCATTACCCTTTTGTGATGACTTTCGCTACTTTACCTCCTTTGATTTTCTTCCTTTTTTTAATTGGCTTATTCCGCATAATCTTCAATCCTGATCAGATAAAAATTTTTATTTTATTCAATGCCCTTTTTCCGCTCATATTGATAGCCCTCCCTTCTGTGCCTAAATATGATGGCGTCAGACTTTTCTTACCTGCTTTTCCTTTTATCTCTATGATTGCCGGTTTAGGATTCCAGCAAATTCTTTTTTTTACTAAGAATTTAGCCCCCTCACCCCATCCCTCTCCCCATGAGGAAGGGGAGAGGGCGAGTGGTAGCTCTCCCCCTGAGAAAGGGAAGAGAGGAAGCGGGCGAGCCTTCATCTTAATCTTTATTGTTTTGTTCGCTTTAACTTTATATTCATCAATTATCAAAACTCATCCTTATCAATCTTCTTATTACAGCGAGCTAATCGGCGGAGTTGAAGGCGCAGCCCAGAAAGGTTTTGAATTAGAATATTGGGGAAATGCTTATATCGGCGCCCTGCCTTGGATGAACCAGCATGCCCAGAACACTTTTTGGGTTTATATGGCAGATTTGGAACCGATAGTGTTATGGGGATTTGATTTATATAAAAATGATGGCCTGCTCAAGGAATCAGTTAAATTTGGCAATAAGCATAATAGTGACTATCTTATCCTTCTCATCCGCCAGGGATTTTTCGATGAGGAGATGTGGAATTTTTATAGGCATGAACAACCTGTTTTTTCTGTTAAGTTGGGCCAGACTAATCTGGTTAATATTTATAAATTGAGTTCGAAATAGGACGCAATAGGACTCAGATGGACGCAGCTAATAATCGCCAAGCGTAATGCGCATAGCGCATAGCGAATCTAATTATGGGAGCTCTGGGGCCTCTGTGGCAAATTCTTTAACCCAACCTAACCTCCCCTTAAATTAAGGGGAGGAAGGAGGGGTTACCTTTAAATTCTCGGTGAGCTCTTTATCCTCTGGGGCAACTTTTCTAACCCCACCCAACCTCCCCTTACACTAATGGGAGGAAGGAGGGGTTAGTGGCGGTGAATATGGAAAAGGGAAAATGTAGGGCAAGCCTTTATGGCTTGCCGAAAATGCGGCAAAGGATGAACCCTTGCCCTACAATTCTTTTAGGTCATTACGAGGGAGCGTAGCGATCGAAGTAATCTCGTAATTGATTGAAA
>JBNAWB010000258.1:0-3953 GCA_049699975.1 Thermodesulfobacteriota bacterium | reverse complement strand
CCTAACCACTCTTTAAAAATAGGGAGTTTAGGAGGGATTATGATTCACCGCCGAGAGCGACACGGGCGCAGCAGAGGGCACAAACTGGCAGAGCCACAACAAAAATTTTCGTTCTCGCGGAGCCCGCAGAGAACCCAGAGGAAAATTAATTTTTTCTGCCCCTTACCCGTCGCTTTCTAACCTTGTTTTACCGTTTATATGCGCCCCATATTCTCCTTTAACTGCTATCATCTTTCCATTAAGTAACGGTAGTAGAACAAAAGCTTGACCCTTGCCGTATTCGGCTTGCCTTACAAATTTCAAAAGACGACAATAAAAGGAAAAATAAAAGAAGATGAGAAATAAGGGAGGTTAAAGAATCCCGAAATGGTTTTTTTATAATTCCAGCATTCTTGAAAATCCTAAAACCAAATCGACAATCAGTTTAGAGGTCCGTTAAATTTCTTGATTTTTCTTTGAGGTTCATGCTTGAATGAAATCAAGAAAAATTTAAAGCTAAAAGGGCAAAGCAAAAATATCGAGGTAAAAATAAATGAGTAATATAGAGAATTTGGCTAAAGAATTAAGACCGCGAATCGCTGGAGACGTTTTAGCTGATGAATTGAGCCGGGCCGCTTACTCCAGCGCCGCCTGCATATATCGTCTTATGCCTTTGCTCGTGGTTCAACCTCGCCAGCGAGAGGATATCCAAATTTGTTTGGATTTTGCTAAAGAAAAAGGAATCCCTATTACAGCGCGCGGAGCAGGCACCGGACGAGCTGGTCAGGGAATTGGGGAAGGCATCATTCTGGACTTCGTTAAATACATGAACAAAATTATAGAAATAGATAACCAGAAACAATGGGTGCGTATCCAGCCAGGCTTAATCTTAGGAAAATTAAACCAATTTTTGAAACCACATAAGAAATTTTTCCCCATCGACCCCTCCACTGCAGATTATTGTGCTTTGGGAGGAATGATCGCCAACAATTCCAGTGGCCCCCACGCGGTAAAGTATGGAGCAACTCGGGATTATGTTATCTCTCTGGAGATGGTGACTGCCAAAGGCGAAATATTGAAAACCGGCCCCCGGTCTTGGAAAGACATAACCTCCCTTCCAGAAGACAATTTCGAAAAAAGAATTTACACTACCATGGCTGAAATAATCGACCGTTACCAGATTCCTCTCCAAGAAGAACGACCATATACCACCAAAAACTCTTGTGGATATGATCTTTGGCAAGTGCGGAAAGACAACGTGCTCGATCTTACTCCCCTCTTAGTAGGTTCAGAAGGAACATTAGGCATTTTTACAGAAGCATGGTTACGCATCGTTGATCTTCCGGGGCAGACGCATTCTGCCTTAATCTATTTCCATTCCTTAGATACCGTAGGACAAGCTACTGAAGAAATTTTAAAATTCTCCCCTACCATGTTGGAGATAATGGAAAAACAGATTATTGATTTGGCCCGCGAAAGGTATCCTGAAATGCGTCCTTATCTTCCCGAAGGAATAGAAGCCACTCTTTTTATAGAAATTGAGGGATCTAGGGAACATGAGTTGCGGGAAAGAATGAAGCTGATCCAAACCAGAGTCATTGAAGAAAAGAAATTAGCTTGGGCGATGCGGGAAGCTCAAGATGCGCGGGAAAGAGAAATGCTTACTAAAGTACGTAGCGTCTCTGGGCCTATTTTGAATAAAGTTAAAGGGCCGAAGAAACCTACAGCTTTTATTGAAGATGCGGCGGTCCATCCCAGTCGCTTGGGTGAATACATTGCCCGCTTGCGCGAAATTTTTAAAAAAAATCAAGCGGAAGCCAGCATCTATGGTCACGCCGGAGATGGAAATCTGCATGTAATGGTTTTCTTGGATTTAAGAAAAGCTGAAGATATAGCCAAAATGGAAAGAATAACTGCCGAAGTTTACGATCTCGTTTGGCGTTTAAAAGGGACTATTAGTGGCGAACACGGGGATGGCCTTTTGCGCACTGCCTATGTACCTAAGCAGTTTCCTCGTTTATACGCCGCTTTTAAGGAGGTTAAAAACCTCTTCGACCCCCAAGGCATTTTGAATCCGGGAAGAATCGTGGGCGAAGATCCCGCGCTGCTCTCCAAGAATCTGAAATGGGGAACTGATTATCGCCCCTTGATCACAAATAGCCCCTTTGATGATGAACTTTTGCGGACAGAGGTGGAAAGCTGCCATGGTTGTGGAAAATGTCGCTCCTATTGCCCTGTCGCTTTGGCCACAAATGAAGAATATGCTTTAGGACGCGCGAAGGCAGTCTTACTTAGGGAGCTTATTTCGGGCCGATTGCCTGCCGAAAGGTTTTTGGTTTCCCCTGAGTTAAAAAGGATCATGGATCAATGCCTAAACTGCCAAAGGTGCCTTACGGAATGTCCCACGGGAGTAGATATTCCCTGGATAGCCCTCCAAGCCCGAGCCCACTTTATAAATAAACATGGCCTCAAATGGGCAGATAAATTAGTTGCTGATACTCATCTCTCCTGCCGTTTAGGCAGTTCTTTAGCCCCCCTTAGTAATCTGGCCCTTACTTGGTCGCCTGCCCGAGCTCTTATGGAAGCTACTCTGGGAATTGACCAGCGCCGAAAATTACCCAAATTTTCTCGGCAAACTTTTCGCCAATTACCTAAAGATTCTTTTGCCGCTGATAAAAAGGTTGCTTATTTCCTGAGTTGCTCGGCCAATTATAATGATCCGGAAGGAGAAGCTTCGGCTGTGCAGGAGGTTTTAAGATACAATGGATGGAGCATAAAAATTCCGGATTTTGAATGTTGCGGAATTGCCCTTTTTTCTGCCGGTGATCTATCTTCCCCTTTAAAGGGAGCAGAAAAAAATCTCCAGATAATTCACTCCCTAGTAGAAAAAGGAACATCTATCGTTTTCAGCGAACCAAGCTGTGCTTTGATGGTTAAAAAAGAATATCATCGCCTTATTAACAACGCAGATTATGCAAAAATCGGACAGCAATGTTGGGAGATTCATCAATTTCTCTACCATCTTAAACAGAAAGGGGAATTAAACACAAATTTGGGAAAAATCTCTTCATCTGTAGGATACCACAATCCTTGCCACCTGCGAGCATTAGGTGTTTCGCGAGAACCAGTAGAAATTCTAAAACTAATTCCTGGCCTAAAGATTAAGGTCTTTCAAGATAGATGCTGCGGTTTAGCCGGAACATTTGGTTTAAAGAAAAAATATTTTGATTTGTCCTTGGAGATCGGCCGCCCCCTTTTGGAAGAAATTCGCCAAAGTGAAGTTGATATAGTAGCCACAAGTTGTCCTGCTTGCGCTATACAGATTTCTCAGGGTACAGGAATAAAAACAATTCACCCGATCATCCTTTTAAAAGAAGCATATCGGCAGGCTAAAGTTTCTTGAAAGAGAGTTCAGCTCGCCGCTTACGCTTGGGAAGTCTATGGGCAGGTCCTTTTTTCTGGGGAGCCAGGGGCCGATACCCAGATTCCTTTTCTTCCCCTCCCGCTTTAATGGAAAATATGCGGGCCATCTCTATTCGCGTATTAAAATCTTCTATGGAAATAGAAGCGGCCCCTTTCTTTGCGGCAAAATGAGCAATTTCCCGATCAGAAGTTACGATCACGATCCCTTTTTTCTTTTCGGCGGCCATTCTTTTTAAGACATCATCTGCCTTCTCTCCGGATCTCGAAAAAATTATTTCCACGCCTCTTTGGCGCTCTTTTTGAATACCTCTGCTTATCTCCTGCGCTCCATCGAAAACGACAGTAATTGCATGTCCTTTAAAGCGCTTGTATTCAGCTAAGAGCTCTATCAATTTCTCCCGGGCCTTCTGCAAATCAGCCTTTTCTAAGGCTCGCAAAGAAGGAGATTGTTTGATAAAATTATATCCATCAACTGCTATATGCATGGGTAATAATTAACGTATTAAATGTTCGGTGTCAAGATGGAAAGGAACTAAGCTTTTATCAAATTT
>JBNAWB010000257.1:0-3969 GCA_049699975.1 Thermodesulfobacteriota bacterium | reverse complement strand
TAACACCCTACAATACCAGCTTTTACAAGACTTACTCCTTATGTCTGAATTGAAGGTCTTTTCCTGACTGTTTGTTCCCCTCTGAGCTATTTTGAGCTGTTTATTAAGAAACTGCTTGACGCTTGGAGTATCTTCATTTTGACTTTTATAATAGATTGGCCTATACTGCAAAAATTAATAAAATATAGAAGGGAAAAAGTAGAATGATGTATTTTAATATTCTCGGTGCGCTCGGTGTTCAATGAGGCTAAAATTTTGGGAAGATAAAATAAAAACAAGAAAGGGAGGATTTTTATGCCTTTAATGACTACCAAGCCAATGTTTGATCTTGCTTACGATGGCGGCTTTGCTATCGGTGCTTTCAATGTGAATAATATGGAAATCACCCAAGGAATTATCGAAGCCTGCGCCTTAGAAAAAAGCCCCTTAATCTTGCAGATATCTAAGGGAGCACGTAAATATGCGAACATGCGCTACCTCAGACACATTATCCAAGCAGCAGTAGAAGAATACCCTGAATTGCCCATTGCTATCCACCTTGATCATGGAGACAGTGTGGAATTAGTAGCATCTTGTCTGCAAGAGGGATTTACCAGTGTCATGATTGACGGTTCTCACCTACCTTATGAAGAAAATGTCAGATTGACCGCGGCCGTTGTCCAGAAAGCTCATCCAGAGGGAGTTCCAGTCGAAGGCGAGCTGGGAGTCCTGGGAGGCATAGAAGAACATGTGGTGGGCTTAAAGGCCGAGGATTATGAGAAAAGTGTGGAAAAGTTTTTAACCGATCCCGCGCAAGCAGCAGATTTTTGGCAGAGAACGGGGGTAGATAGCTTAGCTATTGCCATAGGGACAAGCCATGGGGCCTATAAATTTAAACATGAGGCCAAGTTGGCCATGGACCGTATTGAACAAATAATGAAAACTTGTCCTGGTCTTCCCTTGGTAATGCATGGCTCTTCCAGTGTTCCGCAAGAATTTATAGATTTAATAAATAAATATGGGGGAAACATGCCTAATGCCATGGGTGTGCCGGAGGAGCAGATTCATAAAGCGGTGACTAAATATGGGGTGTGCAAAGTGAATATCGATACAGATTTGCGTTTGGCCTTGACGGCCAAAATTCGAGAAGTTTTGGCCACCAAACCCGCTGAATTCGACCCGCGTAATTACCTTGGTCCGGGGCGCAAAGCAATTACCGAGATGGTGCGCCATAAACTGCATGTCCTTAACTGTGCCGGCAAAGCTGAAGCGGTAGTCAAACAATGGCAGAAATTAGGCGAGCCTTTGCCTCGTTATTATTTAAAATGACTTTATTCGTCAAAAGAGAAGGGAATAATATGCCGCAAATTACGGTAATTGAGCATCTTCTTTGGCATCAAAAAGAATCACCCATGGCCACTGGCCGTTTTACCCGGCTCTTGAATGAGCTTATCTTAGCTGCCAAGATTATTTCTCGAGAAGTAAATAAAGCCGGCTTAGTAGATATTCTTGGTTTTACTGGGGAGGTTAATGTCCAAGGGGAAGAAGTAAGGCGCCTGGATGAATTCGCTAACCGGGTGCTCATTCATCGATTGGAAAGAGCAGGCGTGCTTTGCGCCATGGCTTCAGAAGAAAATGCGGACTTAATAGAAATTCCACCATCTTTCCCCGTAGGAGATTACATCTTGATTTTTGACCCTCTTGATGGATCTTCCAATATAGATGTTAATGTTTCTATCGGGACAATTTTTTCCATTTATCGGCGCCTTAGGGCCAGCGGAAAAAGAGTAACTATGGAGGAAGTGCTCCAGAAGGGTGCTCGGCAAGTAGCCGCTGGCTATTTTGTATATGGTTCTTCGACTATGATGGTATATACTACTGGGCAAGGGGTACATGGTTTTACTCTTGACCCGGGAGTAGGGGAATTTCTGCTTTCCCATCCGAACATTAAAATTCCCGAAAACGGGAAAATATATTCCGTCAATGAAGCTAATTGGGCCTATTGGGATGAGCCTACCCGCCAAGTTATTTCTTATTTTAAAAGTCCGGAAAACGAACGGGGTGAACCTTATACCTTACGCTATATTGGTTCTTTAGTTGCGGACTTTCATCGTAACTTGCTTAGCGGAGGTATATTTATGTATCCTGCCGATTTCCGCAATTCCAAGAAGCCCCGCGGCAAACTACGCCTCATGTGCGAAGCTAATCCTTTGGCTATGATTGTTCAAGAAGCCGGGGGGCTGGCCACTGATGGAATTAATTCTATCTTAGAAATTGAGCCCCAAGAACTGCATCAGCGCGTGCCGCTTTTTATTGGATCTAAAAGAGATGTGCTGAGAGTGGCAGAAATATATCGGCAGAATTTTAATTTAAATAATAGAGAAACACGCTCGCATGGTTAGCTTTAATTCATTGTTGACCATTTACCTGTTGGTTTATGTCGCTCGAGCCGTTTTTCAATATTACTTAAACCATTTGAATATCTCGTACCTGCGTCTCCATGGCGCAGAGGTCCCCCAGGTCTTTCGAGATTTTGTCGACCAAGAGAAATTGGCCAAAATTTCTGCGTACAATATGGAAACCGCAAATTTCAGTATCCGCGAATCTATATTGAGCCAAGCCTTCTTTTTAGTAATTTTACTTTCGGGCTTCTTACCTTGGTTGGTGGCCACGATCTCGCCGTGGAAATTAAGCCCCCTGCTTTCGGGATTGATTTTTTGGGGAATTTTGGGCATTATTTCGACTCTTTGGCAGGTTCCTTTTAGTCTCTACGAAAACTTTGTCATCGAAGCCAAGTATGGATTCAATACAAAGACTTTTAAATTATGGGTAACTGATCTTTTCAAGAGCTTGTTGATTTCCTTTGTCTTGGGGGGGTTCCTGCTTTATCTATTATTATCACTGATCGATTATGGAGGAGATTTTTGGTGGTTTTGGGCTTGGGTATTATTGGGTTTGGTTGAGTTGTTAATTATTTTTCTTTATCCCGTATTGATTGCCCCCTGGTTTAATAAATTCACCCCTATTAATGATGAAGATTTGAAGAAAAGCATTAGGCATTTACTGGAAAAAGCAGGACTAAGGGCCAAAGGCATTTTTCAAATGGATGCCAGCAAAAGAAGTCGCCATACTAATGCTTACTTTACGGGTTTAGGCAAGAGCAAAAGGATAATTCTCTTTGATACATTGCTCAATGTGCATCCTAAAGAAGAAATTTTGGCTATTCTGGCGCATGAAATTGGTCATTGGCAGAAGGGACATCTTATAAAACAACTTATTTTAACCGAGCTAATTTCTTTAATTGGCCTTTATTTAGCGGCCAAGCTACTTGCCTGGCCACATTTGTATCAGACTTTCGGCTTTGGCGAATCTCTTCCCTATGTGGGTCTTCTATTGGTTGGCGCCTTGGCCAGCCCTTTGGGATATTTCCTCACCCCTTTAGGAGCGGCGATTTCTCGAAAATATGAAAGAGAAGCCGATGAATTTTCTTGGAAACTCATGGGCAATAAAGAAGGAATAATTAACGCTTTAAAAAGATTAGGAGTGGATAATCTTAGTAATTTAAATCCTCATCCTACATTCGCTTGGTTTTATTACTCCCATCCCCCGCTTTTGGAAAGAATCAATTATATTTTAAGCAAATAATTTGCCACAGAGAGCACGGAGGGCACAGAGAAATTTTGGGGAGTATTAAACCTTACTCCACAAGGCAAGCCCTCTTCCTCAAGGAGAGAGGGTGATAAATTTTAACCACAGAATAAAAGGAGAGCACAGCGCGGCCGAGCCGCAACCAAAAACCATCCCCCACTTTCCCTCCATTTAGAGGCCGTATAGCAATCCTCTTTTCGTCATGGCGAGCGCAGCGTGGCCATTACTTTAATTTCAATGCGTTACAAGATCGCCGCGGTCGCTGCGCTCCCTCGAGGTGACCTTAGGACACAGTCGAAGAGGAAGCGGGGGTTAAAAGTATTTTTTGCCACAGAGGATAAA
>JBNAWB010000256.1:0-4003 GCA_049699975.1 Thermodesulfobacteriota bacterium | reverse complement strand
GTTGCGTCTCTGCCGCGCTATAGAGTACCAAGTCTAATTCCACAGGGCAAGCTCTCTTCCCAACGGGGAGAGTCGCTAAAACTCAGCCAGGGGGGAGGTCCATATCAATTCGCACCGAGGTGCGGAGGAAATTTAATGGGCTAATCATGCAATCTCCACCTTTTCAATGATGGATTACGAAATTTTCCAAATTTCATTTGACAAATATTAACTTTTAATTTATACAAGATTAAAATTTTTCGCCTATTGGTGGGAGGATTAGAAATGGATAAGTTGATTATCACTGTGGCCATCATTGGGGGGATCACTACCCGAGAAAAATCTCCCTATCCGCCGATGACCCCGCAGGAAATTGCCGAAAGCGCGATAGAAAGCTATCACGCTGGGGCGGCAGTTTGTCACATTCACGTTCGCGACCCGATTACTCATCAACCTTCAATGAAGTTTGAGCTTTACAAAGAGGTATTTGAGCGCATTAGGGAAAAGTGTGACATGATCATTAATCTCTCTACCGGCTCTGGAGGAAGACTAATTTATGACCCCCGGAATAACGCTTGGAACACTTCGGAGTTAAAAAGCCCAGAAGAAAGAGTGGAACATATTTTGAAACTAAAACCCGAGCTCTGCTCTTTGGATGTGGGCTCTTTAAACTTCGGCCCCCGGGTCTTTGTCAATATAATTTCCATCGTGGAGAAGATGGCTAAACTAATTAAAGAAGCCGGCACAAAGCCGGAATTAGAAGTCTTCGATATTGGGCATATTCGGATTGCTAAACACCTTATCAGTCAAGGATTAGTCGCTGATCCTCCCCTCTTTCAACTGTGTTTAGGAATCCCTTGGGGTATCGAAGCTACCTTAGAAAATATGGTCTATATGCGCAATAACCTTCCTCCTGGTTGCCTTTGGTATGCTTTTGCCATTGGGGCGCAACATTTTTCTATGGCCGCGGCTTCGATTATGAGCGGCGGTCATACGCGCGTTGGTTTTGAGGATAACCTCTATATAAAAAAAGGAGTGTTAGCCAAGAGCAATGCCGAAATGGTCAGAAAGGTAGTGGAGATTGCCAACCTTTTAGACCGTGATATAGCTACTCCCCAAGAAGCTCGCCAAATTCTAAAATTAAAATAGGAGGTCCCATGTTCTTTATTTTCCCCAACGACTTTAAAGAAAGAGAATTGTCGCCCAAAGTAAACACGCGCTTGGTTTGGGGGGATAAACTTATGTTGTCCTACGTCACTATCCAACCTCATAACCCTATTCCACCTTTGCACAGTCATCCCAATGAACAAATGGGTATAGTCTTGGAAGGAGAAGTTACCTTAACTATTGGACAAGAGACGCGCAAATTAAAAAAAGGAGATGCCTTTTGGGTACCTCCCCACACTCCACACGGGTTAGCCACTTCTAACGAACAAGAAGCCATTGTGCTCGATGTTTTCACTCCTCCCCGAGAAGAATTCAAAAAATGAATAGCCACAAAAAAGGCATGCTCCTGATGGTGGGAGCAGGCTTATGCTGGAGCACAAGCGGTATTTTGGTGCGTCAGGTTAAGCTCCCGGATCCATGGGAGATTATTTTCTGGCGTTCTATCTTTATGGTCCTATTTCTTCTGAGCCTTCTCGTGGCGACGCAGCGGCAAAAAAATTTTTGGCAAACTATAGGCGCTAATACCCAAGTTCTTTTAGCAGGGGCCCTTTATTCTTTGACCTTCTTCCTCTTTATTTTATCCATAACCAGGAACACGGCGGCAAATACTTTTGTCTTGATGAGTATTGGCCCTTTTTGCGCTGCCATTTTGGGAAGAATATTCCTGAAGGAACTATTGCCAGTCCGTACTTGGCTTTTAATCTCCGTGGCTTTTTTAGGCGTAATGATCATGTTTTATGACGGTCTGCACTCTGGGCATAACATAGGCAACCTTTTGGCCTTGGGTGTACCTTTGGCTTTCTCTTTCAACCTTATGGTTCTGCGTCGGGCCCGAGCGAGCTTAAACATGGTGCCTATGGTCCTTTTTGCCGGCATTTTTTCCATTATAATTTCCTTTCCTCTGGCTTGGCCGCTCACTCCTAATTTTCACGATCTCAGTTTTTTATTGATTATGGGATGGGTACAACTGGGATTAGGGTCAGTTTTAATGACCATAGCTGCGCGCTACCTTTCGGCCGCAGAAATAGCCCTTTTTGCTTTGTTAGAAACGACTTTAGGACCAATCTGGGTATGGCTCGGTATTGGCGAAAGGCCCGCGGACATGGCTTTAATCGGTGGTATAATTGTAATCTTAGCCCTCCTTTTAAATGCTCTGCAAGACTTGCGGCATTTTCAAAAAACTTCCAGCTAAATTTTTACCTTTTTTATGCACCTTTTTTTAAAAAACGAAAGTGCAGCATCCCGAAGAGGAAGGCCGCCAATAAATGAATAATAATAAAGTTTGCTAAAACTGGAGAATAACTGCCTGTAGAGTCAAAAACCCAGCCAGCATATATGGGCGATAAAAAGGTGCCCAAACCATTGCCAATACCCATTATCCCGCGCAAAGTGCCGAAACTTTTTCTGCCAAAAAAATCACCAATGAGCGCCCAGTTTAAAGGGACTGTTCCCATAGTTATAGCTAAACCGACCGGGAGGATATAAAGATAAGAAGAAAAGAAAATTAGGCAAAACATTCCCGCCACGGTGGGAATGATGCCCAGACTACATAAAAGTGCTTTGCCATAGCGATCTCCTAACCAACCCCAGAGAAGAGTCGCCCCAATAGTACTGGAAGCAAAGAGACTAACCATATAGGCGCTGGCTACCTCACTCAATCCTTTCCAAACATAGAGCGGAACAAAATGAATAGTCAAGGCCACGGTTACAAAAATGCGCAGCATGATCGCTAAAAAAAGCATCCAGAAAGTGAGGGTACGCAATGCTTCTTTCACCGAAAAATCTTTAATATTTATTTTGGGAATTTTTGGCGCCGCGGACTCTGTTTCTTCGGCGATATTCTTCCCATCGGGAAGAAAACCAAAGGCCTCGGGACTTCTGTGGATACGTAAACCAGATGGCCAGGCCACTAACAAAATAATAATTCCAGCCAGGAGAGCGCCTGTTCGCCAGCCAAAATTCAAAATCAAATAAGAAAGAAAAGGAGCCATCACCATGCCTCCGATACTCGAGGCACATCCAATAATACCAAATCCCATACCGCGCCGGCGAATAAACCAATTGTTTATGGCGGCATAAATTGGATGAAAAAAACCGGCGTTGAAGCCGAGGGAAACAATAAAAATGTAAATGAAGAAAAAACTCCAGAAGCTATGGACGGTGGCTAAAAGAATCAAACCCACCCCAGAAAGAGTTGCGCCGATGAGAATTAAAACTCGCGGACCAAAACGATCGATTAAATAACCAACCAAAGGGCCTTCGGCGCCTCCTTCCAGACGGGCTGCCCCATAAAGGAGAGCAATAGCCGCACTGCTTACTCCTAAATCTCTTTTTAAAGGAAGGAAAAAAACTGTAAAGCCATGATAAAGAATTCCCGAACCTACAGCAATAATCAGGGATCCAAAAAGAACAATATACCATCCATAAAAAATTTTCTTTTCTTTTTTCTGCCCCATTTCCGCTATGCTTATCCTTTTTAAAAAATAACGTGAGCCATCACTGAGAGGGAGAAATTCTACGATTAACCCTTTACATTTCTCCCCATCTGGGTACGAGTCAATTCCGACTTTCTCTCCTGGTCGAGTTTCAGCGACTCTCTCCGTTGGGGAGAGGGCTTGCCCTGTGGATTTAGATTTGGTACTCCCCAGGATGGCGTAAGCTTTAATACTTCACAGCCCCGCAGAGCGGCAACCAAAAATCATGCCTCAGATTCCTCCTTTAGAGGCCGTATCGCAATCTTCTTTTCGTCATGGAGAGCGCAGTGTGGGTCGCATCGACCTACGCTCCCGCGTAATGACCTAGAGGAATTGTAGGGCAAGGGTTCATCTCTGGCCGCATTTTCGGCAAGCCCTAAAGG
>JBNAWB010000255.1:0-4069 GCA_049699975.1 Thermodesulfobacteriota bacterium | reverse complement strand
TTGAACCCCTACGGGTTGCCCCACTGGATCCTAAGTCCAGCGCGTCTGCCAGTTCCGCCACTCTCGCCGAGTTTTTATAAAAAATCATATCCGAAAAATTAGACAATATCAAGTTAGAAATGCTTATCTACTTTCTTCTATTTATAATTTAGAAAAATGACAAATCTCCCCTTAATCCTTCTATTATAAGCAATATAAAGTATAACTGGTTTTTGGACGATTATTATTAATGAATTGAGGGGAAAAATAAATTTTTAAGGCCTCTCCAGAATGATTAAGATACAAAACGTATAAAAAATTTAAGAAAATCTAAAATTGGCCATTTTTTAAGGCGCATATGGAATTTTTGAGAATCTATAAAAAGGATTTAAAGCTGAACATTACATTGCCGGCAAGCTATTTTCCGTAGGCTATGAAGCCTTTAAGTTGCCAGGAGATTTTGGCTTTGACCTTATTTTCACAAACCAAGAAGAAAAATCGATGGGTCCTCGTCCAAAAGGGCGATTAGTAAAACCTCCTTTTGCGATTCAAGTAAAAAGCCGAACCATCAAATCATCGGATTTTGAAAAAAATTAAAAAAACCGAGAGGAAGCTAAAATCCTGATCCCGGTAAAAAAAGAGAACTTGGATTTGATGATTAGCTCAAAAAGGAACTTTCTTATTATTGTCTTATTTGTTTAGGGAGATGCGAGCAGGTTTGAAGACCGCAATATTCATTTTTGACTTGGGTCATACCATATAGCTTGTCTTCTGGGGGGGGTTATTTACTATCACTTTAAGCCAGTTTAGATAATGCGTCGAACTATTCCCTTTATAAGTCATAATGATCTTAATTATTATTTCCGCCCCTTTCTGAACATTCTAAGGTGTTTCAATCGATACAGATGATTCTTTGGCTAAGGCCCATCCTGGCATAAGAAAAAAATGGGAGTACCAAAATGGACTGAGTTATTTTCTTCTTCACGATCTTTTCTCTGTGCTTTAAAAATTGATATCATAATACCCCATATTAGACCATAAAGGAATAGCAATTTTTAAAATTGGGTAATCCATCACTGAAAAGGGGATGTTTATTAGTGAACCCATTTTTATTTTTACCCGCGCCCCCGCCCCAAGGAGTAAGCTTGGATATTTCACAGGGTAAGCCCTCTCTCCGCGGAGATTGGCTAACTATCCCTTTTTCTTCATGGCTAGCGCGCCCGCAATTGTTTTAGGAGAGCTTAACCAGCTCTTTATTTCCCATCCATTACGAGATCGCCGCGGTCGCTACGCTCCCTCGCGATGACCTTACGGCCCCCACCTCGCTGATTTAATAAACCCATCCTTCAGTGAGTCATTACTTTTAATCTTCTTTTTTTATTGATTCTAATGCGTCAATATATAACTATATTCAAATTGACTTGGATAGAAAGGATGGCCTATAGAGTAAATTTCTTTATGGAAGTTCTCAGCGGAATTTTTGCTTCTTTGATTTTAATTCTTCTCTGGATGGCCATTTACCGAAGTTCAGAACAGCAAATAATAGGCGGATATTCTCTTTCTGAAATGGTCACTTATCTTTTAGGAGGAGGCTTAATAAATAGCTTCATATTATCTACGGCAGAGAATCCGGAAACAAGTCAAAATATTCAGGATGGAACTCTATCTGGTTTATTGATTAAACCGTTGAGTCCATATATGATATGGTTTGTCCGCGATTTGGGAACAAAATCATTTTTTTTCTTTTTGGGGCTGATTGGTTATTTAGTAGTTTGTTTATTTTTCCGAAATTATTTGGTAAGCGCAAATAGCCTTGAATATTTTTTTCTTTTCATCTTGGCGCTTTTGCTGGCCTCTTTACTCCACTTTTTTCTTTTTGAAACACTAAGCCTCCTTTCTTTTTGGGTGGAAAACACTTATGGACTTCGTTTTACTATGCGCGTAATTATGGAAGTTATTGGAGGGGCGATAATTCCTCTCTCCTTTTTCCCTGAAATTTTGCAAAACATTTTTAATCTGCTACCCTTCCCTTATATTATTTATCTGCCCATGAAAATATATTTAGGGAAAATTTCCTCAGATTTGGTTTGGGGGGAGCTATTTAAAGAAGTTATCTGGATTGTTGGGTTGGCCATGCTGAACCTGGTGATTTGGAAAAAAGGAATCCGGCAATATGTAGCTATGGGGGATTAAATTTAAAAAAGGCCTAGCGCCAAGCGAAAGAAAGTGTGTCAGTTGGATAGTGCTGCAGCTGAATGATGGACGTGAAGGCCAAAGCACATAGCGACAAGCGCAAGGCGGATTAAAGTTCGGCAGTAAATTAGTTATAAAGTTGGGAAATGAAAGCATGAAAAATAAAGGTAAATTAATTACCCTTATATCTGTAATTTGCTTTTTGGCTATAGTGGCAGGGTTTTACCAGAGTTTTTTAAAAATGGCAGGGGATTTTTTTGCTCCAGAAAGATTAGAAAAAGCGGAAGCAGTAATTATTGAAGGCTCTGAACTTGTAAGGGAGGACGCCGTAAAAATTGGCTTGGATCTGATTTCGCAGGGTAAAGCTAATTTGCTGGTAATCGTTTATCAAAATTCGCCAGAGGAGAAAGTTTTTGGAAGACCGCCTGATTATAAGGACTTTTTATTTACAAAATTATGGCAGATGGGGCTTAGCAAAGAACAGATTTTGATATTGGAAGTTCCCAAAGAGCATCCCATAACATTGATCGAGGCGCAAACTGTGCTTCCGTATTTGGCAAAAAGAGGAATTAAAAAAGCTATCTTATTGGCGGAAAGTTTCCATACCAGGAGAAGCTTTTGGGCTTATAAACAAGTGGGAGAAAAAATTGGTATTAACATATATCCTTCCCCCTTTTTTCTTAAGTATAAAAAAGATAATTGGTGGGAAAACAATCAGGGAATAAGAGAATTAGGAGCGGAATCTGTCAAATTCATTTACTATCTCGTGCGTGGATATATTCCAATTAAAAGTTTTTGGGCAATATAAAAGATTAATTGGGTGCAGATGAAAAAAGCAGGGAGAGTAAATTGGGGTCAGGTCTTGTATTTTAACATTTCTCCCCTACTACGCATTAGAAAACAAAGGAAAAACTATAGTCGCAGATAATAATAAAGCAGGGAGCAAGGAGGAAAAAACAAAAAAGTAGCGGTTTTGAAGTAGTTTAGTGCTGCAGTTTAAAAACAGGGGGAAAGAGGCAAGGCTTAAAGTGCAAGGGTAAAAGAAAAAGCAGAGCGCAAAGCGCAGAGCTAAAAGCGAAAAGTTCTGCAGTAAGCAAGTGCTGCCGTGATGCAGTAAAGGCAAAATACAAAGCGAAAGAAAGTGTTGCAGTTGAATAGTGCTGGAGTTCAAAAAGCAGGCCGAATACGTAAAGGCACAATAAGTTCTACTGTGATTAAAAAATATTTGAAATTGTTTTTTCTTTTTATAAAAATTGGGTTGATGCGGCAGATGGCTTACCGGCCGCATTTTTTTATGATGGTGGTGGGCAAGATTATCCGGATTATCCTGTTATTTTTCTTTTTTCAAGCTATATTTTTAAAGATCGATCGCTTAGGAGAGTGGAATTATGAGCAGGTGCTCTTGCTCTTCGCTACTTTTCACTTAGTTGATTTTCTGATGAGTATTACTTACCAGAGAAATTTGATTAATTTTTTGCCGCGCTGGGTACAAACTGGCGAATTAGACAGTAGACTGCTGCTGCCAACCAATCACCTTTTTTTAATATCATTTGAAAATATTGATCTAATGGACTTATTTAGTTTTCTACCTTCTCTGGTTTTTTTAGGCTTTATCATTCTCAATTTGCATATTAACTTTTCTGGGATGCAGGTAATAATTTATGGAGTGTTGGTTATTAATGCGCTTATTTTTCTTTATGCTATTCATCTCCTTATCGCTTCGCTTTCCTTCTGGACTACACAATCTTATGGAATTGGACGAATCATGGATAATCTTTTTAAGATTGGTCGCTATCCATTAGATATTTTTGAAGGTTTCTGGAAAATATTTTTTATTTACTTTTTCCCGTTGATAATAATAGCGCAATTACCTACCCAATCACTTTTTCAAATGGTT
>JBNAWB010000254.1:0-4115 GCA_049699975.1 Thermodesulfobacteriota bacterium | reverse complement strand
CCCATTGCAGATGAGGCTCATTACCAGTCTGGACGGACCTATATAGAAGAGGAAAAGTATAAAGAAGCTGCTTTAGCATTTAGAAAAATTGACTGGGCCAGCCCCCTCTTCGCCCGGGGAGAATATTGGGCTCAAGGCTTAGAAAAGATTAATGAGGTTCCCCAGAAATCTCCAATGGTGGCAGGGGTGCTGGCGGCGATTCTTCCGGGAGCAGGCCATTTATACTGTGCACGCTACCGCGATGCCACCATGGCTTTCCTCCTTAACGCTGCCTTTATTTGGGGAATGGTGGCAGCATTTCAGCATGAAAATTATGCCGTGGGCGCTATATTGACCTTTTTCGAGTTAGGATGGTATAGTGGCAATATTTATAGTGCCATATCCAGCGCGCACAAATATAATAAACAAAAAAAGAAAGAATATCTGCAAGATTTAGAGAAGGGGAGCTATTTATTAGGAGGAGTATATAAAGATGGCCGTATCTCCTTCTTGGTGCTCGGCTTTAGTTTTTAAATGCTTAATTAATATTTTTATGCTTACGAATTTACTGCTTCCGCTGCCGGCGCGGGGTGAAGAGAGATTCTGGATAGATCTTGAAGAAGAAAAACAAGGCCAGATCAATTACCCTGCTGTAGAAAAAGAAGAGTTTTATTCTTTGGGGCAGCTCCTAACTTTGAAATTTTTAAAGTTTTATAGAGAATATATAAGTCCCGTAGATAGCGGTAAATGTCCCAGTTATCCTTCATGTTCTCATTATGCGTTACAGGCGGTTAAAAAACATGGTAGTCTGCTTGGTCTGCTTCTTACCTTTGACCGTCTTATCCACGAGGCGGATGAAGTACACCGCGCGCCTTTAATAGAAATCAACGGCGAGTATCGTTATTTCGATCCAGTGGAGAATAATGACTTCTGGTGGTATAAAAATAAATAAGATTATAGCTGAGGAGGATGGAGATGATCTGGGATGAGGAATTTGAAACCCTGCCGCGCGAAGCTTTGGAGGCTTTACAACTCAAACGCCTCCAAAATATCGTGGAAAGGGTTTACGCCACGGTACCGTTTTACCGGCGCAAATTCGATGAAGCAGGTATAAAACCAAGCCATATTAAATCTTTAACAGACTTAAAATACCTGCCTTTTACCACCAAAGCTGACTTGCGCGATAACTACCCCTTTGGTCTCTTTGCTGTACCTATGGAGCAGGTAGTGCGGATTCATGCTTCTTCAGGCACAACCGGGAAGCAAACCGTAGTTGGTTATACGCGACGAGATATTAATACTTGGGCTGAGTTAATGGCCCGTTCGCTGGCCGCAGCGGGAACGCAAAAAAATGATATTATTCATAACGCTTATGGTTATGGCCTTTTTACTGGAGGACTTGGCGTTCATTACGGAGCAGAGAAGTTAGGTGCTTCGGTAATTCCTATCTCAGGTGGAAATAGTAAACGGCAAATTATTATTATGCAAGATTTTGGCTCAACCGTTTTAACTTGTACTCCTTCTTACGCCTTATACTTGGCCGAGACGGCAGCGGAAATGGGGGTAGATATTAAGAAGCTTAAGTTACGCATAGGTATCTTTGGCGCTGAACCCTGGTCGGAGAGAATGCGGGAAGAGATTGAAAGAAAGTTAGGAATACAGGCCATTGATATTTATGGTTTAAGCGAAGTTATGGGTCCAGGAGTAAGCATTGAATGTATCGAAGCCAAGCGTGGGCTGCATATTTTCGAAGACCATTTTCTGCCCGAGATTATTGATCCGCAAACGGGCGCCGTTTTGCCTTATGGCGAAAGAGGGGAGTTAGTTTTCACTACTTTGACCAAAGAAGCTTTTCCGCTGATTCGTTACCGCACGCGGGATATCTCTGTCCTTTATCCGGAACCTTGTAAGTGCGGCCGTACACATGTGCGCATGGAGAGGGTGAGTGGCCGGAGTGATGACATGCTGATCATCAGAGGCGTAAATGTCTTCCCTTCCCAGATCGAGAGTGTCTTGATGAATATAGAAGGCGTAGAACCGCATTATTTAATAATTGTCGATCGCCAGGGGGCGTTGGATACCTTGGAAGTGCAAGTAGAAGTCCAGGAAAGATTCTTCTCAGATGAAATTAAAAATTTGCAAGCTATGGAAAAAAGGATCGAAGATGATATTAAAGATTTGTTAGGGGTAACGGCCAATGTAAAACTGGTTCAACCTAAGAGTTTACAAAGGAGCGAGGGCAAAGCCCAGCGAGTGATTGATCGCCGTAAAATTTGATGCCCATAAGTCACTGGAAAGGAGGGAGGAAAAGTGAAAGTTGAACAGATATCAATTTTTTTAGAAAATAAACCAGGGGCCTTGGCCGAAGTGACTACGATTTTAGGAGAAGCCGGGGTAAACATTAGGGCGCTCTCCTTGGCCGATACTAAGGATTTTGGTATTCTCCGTTTAATCGTGAACGATAATGAAAAAGCCAAAGAAGTGTTGGGGAAAAAAGGATTCACAGTCCGGAAGACCGAAGTGGTAGCTATAGAAGTGCCGGACCGCCCTGGAGGATTAGCCGAGATTTTGAGAATCCTTGCCAGTGCTAATATCAATGTAGAATATTTATATGCTTTCGTGCAACAAAGTGGGCAGAATGCCCTTATTATCTTCCGTTTTGATGAAACTGACCGAGCGATTAAGATTCTGGCGGAGCACGGCGTTAAAATTTTAGAAGGGAAAAAAGTATATACCCTTTAATAAATTAGGAAGGAGAAATAAAAATGGGAAAAAAGACGGGTATATTGATCTTCATTATTAACCTTTTCATTCTCGGAACTTTATCATTGTCTTGGGGAGCCGCCAAGGAGCCTTTAAAAATTGGGGCCGTATTTAGCGTTACTGGAGCAGCTTCATTTTTAGGAGAGCCAGAGAAGAATACGGCCAAGATGGTCGAAGATTGGATAAATGCCGCCGGAGGAATTAATGGGCGGCCGCTACAAATCATTATTGAAGATACTAAGAGCGAGGAGAGTCAGGCGGTATTGTCCGTGCGGAAACTCTTAGAAAAAGATAAAGTTTTAGCGATCGTAGGACCATCGACTACTGGGGAAAGTATGGCTGTAGTCCCCATCATGGAAAAAGCGCAGACTCCCTTGATTTCTTGTGCTGCTGCCCTATCGATCGTTACCCCCAAAGATGAGATGGAAAGAATTCTAAAATCTCCTACCTTTGAAATGCCCAAGAAACAAAATAAATGGATCTTTAAGACGCCCCAGACCGACACTTCCGCTGTAGAAGCTATTTATGATCATATGAAAAAGAAGGGCATCTCTAAGATAGCCATTATCACCGTAACCGCCGGGTTTGGAGACACGGGACGGCAAGAGCTGAAAAGAGTTGCTCCGGCTTATGGGATTACCATAGTAGCTGACGAAAGGTATGGACCAAAAGATTCAGACATGACTGCCCAATTAACAAAGATCAAAGGCACAGATGCTCAAGCATTAGTCAATTGGTCGGTTGGCCCGCCGCAGGTAATCGTCACTAAAAACTGGAAGCAGTTAGATATGAAGATCCCTCTTTACCAAAGCCACGGTTTTGGGTCCAAAAGAAATATCGAGCTTGCTGGTGGAGCGGCAGAAGGAGTAATTTGTCCGTTAGGGCGCCTGGTGGTAGCGGAAAAGTTAAAAGAAGGGCATCCGCAGAAAGCTCTCTTAATAAAATATAAAACGGAATATGAGAAACGGTTTAAAGCAGAAGTAAGTACTTTTGGTGGTCATGCTTATGATGCGGTGATGATGCTTGTAGATGCTTTAAAGGCCGTAGGCGCGGATAAAGGGAAAATTCGGGAATTCATAGAAACCAAGATAAAGAATTGGCCAGGAACAGGAGGAATTTTCAATATGTCTCCCCAGGATCATACAGGGCTTAAAAAGGATGCCTTTGAAATGATTGTGGTGCGGGGTGGAGATTGGGCCTTCGCGGATTAAAAAAGAGGTTCTTCTCCAATTTAGTTGCTAAAATTTGCCTAAAATTTAATGCCCAATTCAAAAAGGAGCTGAAATTTATATTGAAATTCATATTACTTCAGAAATATTGCCCCCCTCACCTTCACCTCTCCCCCATGGGGAGAGGTGAAGGTGAGGGGGCAA
>JBNAWB010000253.1:0-4237 GCA_049699975.1 Thermodesulfobacteriota bacterium | reverse complement strand
TCCCCCTCCCGCCTGTTTCCTGCTGGCGAGAAATATTAAAACTGTTAGACGGTCAAAACTTTGGGTGCTGCCGTAACCCGTCACTGAGAAAGGGGATATTCCATGATCAGCCCATTAAGTTTCCCGCTCACCTCGGTACGATTCGATGCCGACTTTCTCCCCTGGTCTAGATTTAGCCACTCTCCCCGTATTACATACTTGTAAGCTCTTTAAATTTTGTTAATCTACTCCTAATCTCCTTTGGCAAGAGTAAGAAAGTATATGCCAGATCAATTTATTATTTGCTCTGGATGGCGGTCCGTGGCTGATTAATCAATAAACGTAGGGGAAGCCTTTAGGGCTTGCCGAAAATGTGGCCAGGGATGAACCCTTGCCCTACAATTTCCTTTAAGTCATTACGAGAGAGCGCAACGATCGAAGTAATCACGTAATTAATGGAAAATAATGAGATGGCCACGCTGCGCTCGCCATGACGAGAAGAGGATTGCGATATGGAATCTGAAGCATGATTTTTAGTTGCGGCTCTGCCGCGCTGTGACGGATTACAGTCTGCCTCCTGCGCAAATTAAATTAATTAATCAAAATAAGAGGCGAAGAGATGGAGGGGTGCTGTTTAAGGCTGAAAGGCATCCGGGCCATAATAATGTAAATCTCTTAGAATAGCAAAAGGGTAGGGGGAGGAAAAAGTGCTAACTCCAGCCCAGATCGGCCAAAGGGCCCGGCGATCAGATGCCCGGATGGTCAATGGACCAATGGGCGTGGGGAAGTTCAAGTTGGGCAGGATTGCTAAAATTTTTTCTGGATTTAAGGTATTCCCCTTTTTCATAGCTTCTATTAGGGCATAAATGCATATATAACCGCTTAGGGCATGCAGGCCAGGGTAGGAATCTGTTCTTTCTTTAAATTTATTAACGAATTTTTGCGTTTTTTCATCGGTAATACCCCAAAAAGGGAAAGCACTCACGCCCCAAACTCCGCGCGGGTATTCGCGGCCTAAAGAAGATAAAAACTCTAAATTCCCGCTGGCCAGCTCGAAGTGGATTATTTTTTTAAAATAGCCTTCTTTTTTTGCTGGAGGGAAAAACCGCAACCACTGCTGGAGGTTTAGATTGCTTATACAGATATCAGGTTTAGCGGAGAGGATAATTTTTACATATTCGACATAATTTTCGGATTTGGGGGGAACAAAAATTTCGCCTACAGGTTTTGTTTGGGGTTTCAATTTAGGTACTTCTTCCCAAAAATATTTAGACCAACTGCGATTTAGGCGGGAATCCTGAGCTAAAAAAAAGATGTTCTGCCCAGGCAATTTAGCAATTTGCCGCACGGCTGCTCGTTGAAAAGCTTCTGGAGAAGGAGATATCCAAAATAGATTTTGCGGTTCAGGATGGGCAGAAAATAATTCCATTAATTCGTCAGGGAAGACTAAAAAGGGCATCTTCTTTTCTTGCGCAATTTGAGCAACGGGCAGGATAGATTCTGGGCGCAGAGCACCTATTAAAAATTTTATTTCTTCGGTTTCTATTTTTTGCCGCAGCTCCTGGAGGTTCTGTTGGCTATTCGTAAAGCCGGTCCATAAATAAAGTAAAAATTGGATTTCTTTCTTTTCTTCAGCCGCATTTATTTCCGCCACAGCCATTTCGGCCCCGCGGATAAAAGATTTACTGGTAAAAAGGTGGGTTTCTCGAAAGGAAGTTAAGAGAGCAATTTTTATCAAGTTAGCCCCCCTGCTTTCTTCTGGAAAGCAAGAGAGGAAGAAAAATAAAACCACCCCCCCCAGGGCTAATTTGTTAAAGCATTTGATCATAATTTTTATTGATTTATGGGAAAATTTATTCTGGGTAGAAAATTAACTTACTCAGGAAAGCTTGTCAAGGCATTTAATATTAATAACGATTAGCTGCTCACTTTTGGTGTGGATTGATAATTTCAAGGAAGTCCGAAGCAAAAGATTAAAATTTTTTGTTCTTTTCTTTTGCTCCGGACTCGACTTAAATCTACTTACTCATTTTAAAGCCCTGCTTAATAACCCATTTCTTTCAAGGGCAAGCACAGCTGTTCACCCATATAAACATCGACTACTTTGCCTACGTCCCATTTATCTCTTCTGTCTTTAGGACTTTTACCATCCACGATAAACTTGGCATATTTATAATCCGGTCGTCCGTCGATACGCCATTTAGCCGGTCCTTTAACACTCATATACTCTGGCTTATTCATCAAAGCTTTATATACCTTATCCGGTTCTACAGAATTGGCCAACTCTATACCCCGAAGGGTTTCGGCCATGCCGAGATAAGCAAAGACAGCAAAGGGATCTGGAGGTTCTCCATATTCCTTCTTCCATACCTGCGTAAGTTCGTCAACTGCCTTAACTGTATCTGGATCTTTTAGGCCACTCATGTCATGATACCACCACCAGCCCATGGTAACCCCCTCTAAAGCTTCCGCAGGAACCCCAATAGCTTGGGAGAGGATTATAGAGTTGAAGAAGACTTTGCAATCCTTGCGGAGACCTAATTCATAAACTTGTTTTAAAGCATTAATGGCATCATTCCCCCAGTGGCCCATCATGACCACATCTGGTTTGGCTTCTTTGATTTTAATAATGTAGGAAGAAAAATCAGGAGTACCCACGGGAGACCAAGTTTCACTTATTTTGATCTGAGGATATTTACTACCGAAAACAGCATGCGCTCCTCGGGCTGCTCCTCGGCCGTAAGCATAGTCAGGGAGAAAGAGCATCACATGTTTGGGTTTATAAGTCTTGGCGACATAGTCAGCACACATTCTTCCGATCCCATCAACCGCCCCCAGAGTGGAAATGTAGTAAGGAGCCTTTTGGTCTTTGCGGAAAATTTTCTCTTCCACCCCATTAGTTGCCATAAAATATGCTTGCCCACCCTTAATCTGCTCATTTATCGCCTGACTTACATGGGCAAAGGTACCACCCACAATGAGCTTTATATTATCGTTCAGAAATTCCCTATATCGGCGAATAGCTACATCTGGTTTGGTTTCGTCATCTCTAATTACCGCTTCAACTTTAAGTTTTTTACCACCCATATTGAGCCCGCCTTTTTCGTTCACCTGCTTGATGGCCAATTTCACTCCATCTATTTGAATTTTACCCACTGCTGATCCGGCCCCCGTAATGCTATACATCACCCCTACTTTAACTGTATCTGCAGCCCAAAGAGTGCTGACAGCAATGAAACAAAAAGCTACCACACTACAAAAAGCTAATTTCCATTTTTTCTCCATAATTTTTTTACCTCCCGTTTTATAATTTTTATATTATATTTTGGGTTTTTTATTTGATTCTTTCTCACCCCCTTTGTTATTTATCTCCAGAAGGCCTTTTTGAAATTTCGGGTGGATAATAATTATTTTTTTTCTTTGCCTAGCTTTCCTTCTTGATGTTCGTAATATTGTTGGATAGCCTTTTGCACATCTAAAATATGCTGGCGCATATGCCATACAGCTTTACTGAGATTTTGGTTCTTTATCGCCTGATATATGTTCTGATGAAATTTCAAAGAGCGGGCAAGCATCCAAGGCATGACCCGAAAAGATTCGCGCATATATTGTTCCAGGAAGCCCCGAATCGTTATGAAAATGTTGATCAAGAAGCGGTTGTGCGAGGCTTTAGCGATTAAGTAATGGAAAGCCAAATCAAAGCCAATATAATCATCAATTCTTTCTTCTTTCAGTGATCTATGCATCTCCTGGATTAGAGAGTCCATTTCTTTAATCTGGTCAGGTTTGATATTTTTTACTGATAATTCAGCTGTGCCAGTCTCCACAAACCGACGAACCTCGATGAGCTCAATGGTGGCCTGTTTATCAGAGATAAGCGGAGGATTTACGTGGTCAACAAAGATAGCGGGCATGCGCGAACGAAGAACTGTCCCATAGCCAGGGCGCTGTTCAGTTATGCCTAAACGCGTCAAAGTATTCAAAGCTTCCCTTAAGGAAGTGCGACTTACTCCCAATTGAGCAGCGAAGACGTTTTGATTGGGAAGCTTTTGTCCTTCCTTTAATTCGCCACTCTGGATCATTCTTTTGATTTCTTCAATTACTGCATCGGCGACCTTTTTTCTGCTGATCATTACCATTTTACAAGTTAATATGATTGTACAAATTTCATATCAAATTACAATTAACCTGTCAATATAAAAATTCCCTGACCGTCGATCACTTTTGAAATTCGTACCTACTTCAGGCGGGAGGGAGA
>JBNAWB010000252.1:0-4253 GCA_049699975.1 Thermodesulfobacteriota bacterium | reverse complement strand
CTCTCCCTCCCGCCTGAAGTAGGTACGAATTTCAAAAGTGATCGACGGTCAGAAGCCCCTTTTCTTGACAACTTCCCCAAGCAATGATAGTTTCAAATAAAATTTTTTCGCGGGAGGGAAATCATTAAATGCCTGAACCTAAAAAAACTGCTTTATATGCTTGGCATAAAAGCCAAGGAGCACAAATGGTTAATTTTGCCGGCTGGGAAATGCCTCTAAATTATAAGACCGGGATTATCGAAGAACATCTGACCACCCGCCGTTACGGAGGCCTTTTTGATATCTCTCATATGGGCAGATTCTTAATTACCGGAGCGGGGGCTCTTCCCTTCCTGCAATACATGTTAACCAATAATGCTGCTGCTTTAGAGCCAGGACAAGCTCAATATACTATCTTAGCCAACGCCAATGGAGGGGCTATAGACGACGCCTACCTTTACCGCCTGGATGAAAAAGACTACCTCTTAGTTGTCAATGCCGCCAACACTGAGAAAGATTTATCTTGGCTTAAAGAACATCTTCGCTATTTCTCCCAGGTTGAACTTATTGATCAAACTGATGAAATAGCCATGATCTCTCTGCAAGGGCCAGTCTCTAAAGCCATCCTTAAAGATATACTCTCGGAAAATCATGCTCAACTCCCTGATCCAGGAAGAAACAACCTCCGCTCGGTAATTATAGAAGGAAAACAAATAACCATATCCCGCACTGGTTACACTGGCGAGCCCCTGGGCTTTGAACTCTTCTGTCCTGTCGACCATGTGCTGGCCGTGTGGGAAAAAATTTTAAGCAAGGGAGCGGAGAGAGGAGTTATTCCCGTCGGCTTGGGGGCGCGGGATACCTTGCGCTTAGAAGCCGCCTTGCCTCTTTATGGTCATGAATTAGGCCTTGACCCTGAAGGAAAGGAAATTCCCATACTTGCTTTGGGGCCAGCAAAAATTGCTGTGAGTTTTTCCTCAATCAAAGGTGATTATATTGGGCGAGAGGCGCTCTGGAAACAATTTCAAGAATTAAAAGGCCGAGAGGAAGGAAAAATTCCATCCCCACCCTTGGTACCGCGGCGTATTTGGCCAATAGCTTTAACTACTGAGGGAATCGCCCGGCCCAACTTTCCAATTTTTAAAAATGGTCTGGCTGTCGGCCTGATTACCAGCGGGACAATGGTTCCTTATTGGAAATTCAAGGGGCAAGGATTATCATCTAAGCTCAGTGAAGAAAAAGGAAAACGATCAATTGCCCTGGCTTATCTCGATGCTCATTTGAGAGAAAGAGATGATGTGGAAATATTGAGTCGCGGTAAATACCTTAAGGCCATGGTGGTGAAAAGATTCATCAGCACCGAGGCTCCTCCTTATGCCCGACCAATTTTTATTGAAGAACCTATCCGCCAAAAGATAAGCCCACCCTTGCCGCTGTTTTCTTCTTTAGAAATCCTAACGCGGAAGGCGAAGGAAAATACTTATTGGCGTCAAAGAGAGACAATCAATTTGATCCCTTCTGAACAAACTCCTTCGCCCTTAGTCAAGCTTTTATCCATTGCCGATCCTTGTGCTCGCTATGCAGAACATCGGCAATATAAATTTTTAGGAGAAGAGGACATCTATTATTATCAGGGAACGGGATTCATTCAAGAAGTAGAGGCTAAATTGCAAGAAGAGTTTGGCCGTTATCTGGGCTGCACCAAAGTGGAAACACGGATTATCAGCGGCCAAATGGCCAATGCCGCCGTTTACAGCGCATTGGTAGACTATATTAATCGTTTCGACCGGAAATCAACACCCCGCCGTTTGACCAAAGTTATGAACCATCATCTCGGCCGCGGCGGTCATTTAAGTTCTCAGCCCATGGGCGCCCTGCGTGATTATTTGGCCGTGAACCCCGAAAATGACCGCTTTGGGGCGATCAACTTTCCAGTCTTGGAAGAAAACCCATACCAAATTGACCTCAAGCGCACGGAAGAACTTCTGCATCGCCATCAGCCGGAATTGATCATTTTGGGCAAGAGTATGGTCCTTTATCGCGAGCCCTTAGCCGAACTTCGCCGCTTAGTGAATACTCTACCCCAAAAAGTTTGGATCATGTACGACATGGCTCACGTCTTAGGGTTGGTAGGGCCTTACTTCCAAAACCCCTTCCCAGAAGGAGCAGATATAGTTACTGGGTCCACCCACAAAACTTTTTTTGGTACCCAAAGAGGCATTGTCGCCTGTAACTTTGAGGAGGATTCCCCTTTCTTCGACCTTTGGCAAACTATCACCAAAAGAACTTTCCCGGGAAGTTTAAGCAACCACCATTTAGGAACTCTTTTAGGCCTCCTTTTGGCTACTTACGAGATGAACGCTTTTGCTCCCGCGTACCAAAAACAAGTAATTAATAATGCTCGGGCCTTTGCCCAATCTTTAAAAGATGCTGGTTTGCAAGTGGAAGGAGATCCGCGCTTGGGCTATACCGAAACTCACCAAGTAATCCTTAGAGTGGGCTATGCGCGGGGTCCGGAGGTAGCTCGGCAATTAGAAGAAAATAACATTATCGTCAATTATCAAGCGCTGCCCGATGACGAAGGTTTTACGGTTAGCAGCGGGCTCCGCCTGGGGGTGCAGGAAATGACCAGGTTTGGTATGCGCGAAAAGGACTTTGGCGAGTTGGCCGGGTTGATGGCTGATATAATTCTTCGCCACCATTTTCTCAAAGAGGAAGTAACTCGTTTTCGCTCCCGCTTCTGGCAGATGCAATATTGCTTAGAAGAAGAAAAAGCCCGTCCTTTAATCCAGGAATTGCTCTCCGTAATTATTTAAAAATGCCTGGGGAGCGTAGCTTTACCAATACTAATTCTGGTGGCGAACCCAGACGCAAGGGTGGTCCCCAAGTGCCTACCCCCCGGGAAACATAAAGGTAGCTTTCCTCCTGATGGTGCAGCCCGGGAGTTAAAGGATAAAAGAGGCGCGAAATTAAAATAATGGGAAATAGCTGGCCGCCATGAGTATGGCCACTCAACTGCAAGCCAATTCTGTGGGCCGCCGCTTCCGCAAAATAAATTGGTTGATGACAAAGAAAAATAGATGGTTTATCAGGCTCCAGGGTGGAGAAAAGGTTGGTTATTTCCGGGACCGGATGCCTTAAACGCTTACTTCCCGACGGATCATCAATCCCTAAAATCTGCAGTCCTCCAGGCAGGGTTCTTTTTTCATTACGTAAGACATTAACCTGGGCTTCTTTCATAATGGTTACGGTCCTTTCGACGCCTGCATAAAATTCGTGGTTACCCGTAATAGCGAAGACTCCCCAACGGGCCCGGAGTTGCGAAAGAGGTATAGCCATCTCTTCCATATGGGCGATGCTTTCATCTACTAAATCGCCAGTGATCACCACTATATCTGGAGAAAGATCATTAACCATTCTTACGATTTGGGTAAGCTTCTCCTGACCATTGATCATTCCAAAATGAACATCTGAAATTTGCACTACCTTTAAGCCATCCAGTTCCTTAGGCAACCCCCGGAGGGGGATTTCTATTCTGGTGACCGAAATCTGCCGGGCTTCATAGAACGACCAACCATTAACCAACAAGACCGCCCCGATGATCAAAACTACTTGCCTCCGCCCCATCCACGGCGAAAAAAAATATTTCTGCTTCGCCAGCATAAAAAATAGGGCTAATAAATCTCGGGCTAATGCTAAAAGTAAAAAGTAAAAGAAAAAGCCAATCCACAAAGAAGCAAATAATGCTATGGAATAGGTGAAGAAATTAAAGTCATAGCGGGCTAAAAATCTGGCTAATGGAAAAAATAAAGGAAGGCCCCCCAAAGTTATCTTTAATAGAAAACGCTGCGGCGGGGAGAAAGATATTAACCGGTTTAACCAAGAATAAAGATAATAATGCCCACTTCCATAAAAAGAAAAAATGATGATAAAGAAAATAGCCCAACTGGCCCACCATGGCATAAACTTTTATCTCCTTTATTTTTACAATCATGTTTTTAATCCTGCCCAGGTCTCATCATGTGGCGGTGTATTTTCATTATAGAAAACTTCTTTCTTTTTGTTAATGAAAAACACCTCTGCCTTGAACTCTTTGGCTATTTGCCTGGCCAATAATTCCAAATTATCTCTGCGGCCAAAGCAAAATTATTTAGAGCCGGATTTATTATGGAAAATTCATGGGCTCGGTAATCCGTCACTGAAAAGTGAGAGAAGTATGGCCCGGGGCAGGCCAGAGGCAGGCATGAATGAAGAAGCATCGGCGGGAGAAGAAG
>JBNAWB010000251.1:0-4338 GCA_049699975.1 Thermodesulfobacteriota bacterium | reverse complement strand
TTATTCCCCGCCCGGACCAATGAAAGAACCAGTGCCTCATTTTAATGAGCCTTTCTCCCTCCCGCCTGAAGTAGGTACGAATTTCAAAAGTGATCGACGGTCAGATATATTTGCCGACCGCCTAAAAGTTTTAATATTTCTCCCCCACAGGAAACAGGGGGGAGGGGGAAGACGGCGATCAGTTCTTGGCAAAGCGCTTAATATGCTTTACGCAGGAGCGGTCAAGGCTAACCTCAGATAAGAAAATTGACCTATTGGACGATCTGATAAAACTCCTGATTAGAGCGGGCCGGATTAACCGGCCCGCTCAGTTAAGCAGGTAGCAAGAGGAGCAAGATGACGTAGATAGGGATGCCTACAAACATGATGGCCATGCAATAGCCCATGATGTCCCGCACGCGCAGACGCGTAATCCCCAGAAGCGGCAAAGCCCAGAAGGGCTGGAAGAGGTTTGTCCACTGGTCACCATAAGCCACAGCCATTAGGGTTTTGGGAATAGAGAGGTTCATAGCCTGAGCAGCTTTAACCATTACTGGTCCCTGTACTGCCCATTGGCCTCCCCCAGAAGGAATAAAAATGTTAATGATGCAGGCACTAATGTAAGTCCAAACAGGATAAGTTACCGCCGTCGATATAGCCACAAACCAGCCGGCAATTACTCCCACGAGGCCGGAGTATTTCATCATACCCATAATGCCCGCATAAAATGGGAACTGCAGGATAATCCCGGCACAACCTTTGGTGCCTTCGGTAATGGCGCGCACATAGGCAATCGGAGTACCATGAAGGAGCATACCCACCATTAAAAATATAAAATTAACAATGTTCAAATTGAGGTCAAATCCTTGTTTATAGAAGTGATAGACAATGTAAATAAAACCAGCCAGGCACACGATTAAACTGATTGTTCTACTATTTTCTAACTTGTCAGCTACCGTCCATTCTTCTCGGGCCTTTTCCTCTATTTTGGGTTCTTCTAAGAGGGTAGGGTCATACTTATCAATGGTTAATACTTCCTCCCCCTCTTTCGGCGCCAGAAATTTAGCTAAAAAGGGTAGAACAATGATCATGACAATGAAAAGGCCAATATTCAGCGGGCTGAAAAGAGTCTGGGTCACCGGAATTAGGCCAATCTCTTTTTCTAAAAAATGTCCTTTAGTGGCCACCAAGAGGGGCGCCGATCCCGAAAAACCTCCATGCCAGACAGCTAAGCCAATATAACCGGCTGCGCCTAATAAAGGATAATGGAGCGGAATTTTCCGTAAATATCCTTGGCGAGCAACCTCTTTGGCCATCATGGCGCCCACAATCAAACCTAATCCCCAGTTAATATAACCGGCAATTACTACCACTAAAACCGTAAGGTAAACAGCGCCGCTATTTGTCCGCGGAATACGGGCCAATGCATCAAGAGCTCTTTTAATTGCCGGTGCGGTAGCTAATGAATAACCAGTGACTAAGATTAAGCACATCTGCATAGCGAAGGCCAAAAGTTCCCAGAAACCTTTATACCAATGCAGGATCATATCGAAAGGACCACTTTTGGTGAAGATTAGACCTAAAATGTAGGTAAGGAAAGAAAGTAGGATGGCAAACAGCCACGGGTCAGGCATATATTTCCTGGCCCAATTAGTAAAATATTCTCCCATCGCTCTAATCATAGTCTTTACCTCCTTTTGCTTTTTTTTATGGCATTACTCAAATCCTCCTCATCTTTTAAATTTGCTAAAGCCTTATTAACATTTTTTGCGCAAAAAAATCAATGAAAAAGTTAGACCTCTATAATGCCTCAGAAGCTCCATAAAAATTGAGGCAGAGGGAAATAAAAAATAGATTGCAATGCCGGGTCGGCAGGGAGAGAGCTTTATCATTTAGATTTGGCAAAGCATATAAATACTTGCCCTGCGCATTACGGACAAGAATTAAGTCCCCGCCCAAATATTTTAATTTTCTAACTTATCTACTTTATTTTTTTCTGATAATCTATAAAAAGGGGAAAGGTAAAATGAAATTTATTAAAAAATTTCTTACTCCCTCTGCCGGCGCAAAAGAAAAGGCGCAGGAAAAATTTCTTATCGTTACGGTGCAATGTGCCCGTTGCGGGGAAGTAATCCAAACTCGTGTTGATTTAGAGAATGATTTGAGCGCCGAGTACGGAGAGCGAGAGAGCGAAACTACTTATTTCTGCCGGAAAATGCTCGTTGGGAAAAAGAATTGTTATGCTCCTATCGAAGTAGAATTAACCTTCGATAATCGGCGACAGATAATCGACCGAGCAATTAAAGGGGGAAATTTTGCCGCCTAAAATCCTCTAATGCTTTTTTTGTCGGCAAGGAGGGCTGAGCTCCTAACTTAGTAGTTGCTAAAGCTCCTGCAGCACTGGCTAATCTTAAAGCATCGCGCAGTGCTTTTCCCTTAGAAAGGGCCCATGCAAATCCGCCAATAAACGCATCTCCCGCGGCAGTAGTATCAACCGCTTTTACTTTAAAAGCTTCCAGCCAAATTTCTTCCTTCTGCTTAAAACAGTAAACCCCTTCTGCTCCCAGCGTGACGATAATATATTTGGCCCCTATCTTATGTAAAAAACCGGCTATCTTGGGCAAATCTTCTTTTTTCTTTACCGGCCTGTCCGCAATGATTTGGACTTCTTCTTTATTAGGGATTAGATAGTCAACCAAGGGGAAAATTTCCCGCGGAAGCTTTGTTGCCGGCGCAGGATTAAGAATGGTAACCATCCCCTTTTCTTTGGCCATCTGCAAAGCTTCTTTTACCGTCGTTATAGGAATTTCCAGTTGCATTACTAAAAATCCAGCTTTCTCCCAGATGGCCTTATGCCTATGTAGATCTTTAGGGGATAAAGAGCTATTAGCTCCAGGAGAAACTATTATCCGATTTTCACCCTTAGGTCCCAATTCAATTAAGGCCAATCCCGTGGGAAGTTTTTTATCCCGAAGCAATCCTTGGGTAGGGAGCCCCATTTTCTTTAAATAACCACGATAGGAATCACCATATGAGTCATCCCCTAATTTAGTCAAAAAAAACACTTTACCTCCCAGCCTCTTGGCAGCTATGGCCTGATTAGCTCCTTTGCCCCCAAAAGCAGTTTTCAGATCTTCGGCCAAAATAGTTTCTCCTGGATGGTGAAAACGAGGAATACGGAGAATTAAATCTATATTAGAACTCCCCACCACTAAAATTTCCTTATCCATGGTTCACCCGCTCAATCTATCCCAAAAAAACTTAAGAAAATCCGCCCTATTAACTTTTAAGGCTACATCAATCCCCTGGGGAGTGAACCCCTCTGGTGATAATTGCTTAACCTTTCCATAATCCAAACCCTCTTCTACCTCTACTGAAAGGGGCATCTTTTCTTTTTCCACTAACTGCTCATCAATGGCCACCGCCACAGCCAAGGGATCATGAAGATAAAATAGTTTCTTATTTCCCCGGAAATTTCTTGCTTGAAAATCATATCCTGTGGCTTCAATAAGGAATCTTAAAAAAGGGGCATGAGATTGCCTACCTTTTATCTCCATTTCTTCTGCAGTTAGGTAAACCTGATGAGTAACATCTAAAGGAATGAGGGTAATAGGTAGATCGGCCTCCAAGACAATTTTAGCTGCCAGAGGATCAACGTAAAAATTGAACTCGGCATAAGGAGTTATATTCCCTTTTTCTCTTACTGCTCCGCCCATGATAATAATCTTTCTTATTTTTTTTATTGTGGCCAGGTCCTTTTTAATGGCTAAGGCTATATTAGTTAACGGACCTATGGCTATTAATATTAATTCCTGGGCATATTTATCGGCCATCTCTAAGATAAGCTCATCCGCCGACTTAGAAGAATAATGCCCAAATTCTTCTTCTTGTAATCGATCTAATCTTGCCCCTCCTAATCCATCTGCTCCGTGTACTTCATAAGCATAAATTGATTTGCCCACCAATGGCCTGGCTGCCCCTTGAGCAATCCAGGGGAGATGAGTAGGTCTTATTAAAGAAAGCATTTTTTTAATGTTTTGCATTACCAATTCCACGGGTACATTGCCATTCACCCCTGTTATTGCTTCAATCTCCAGCTCCGGAGAATAAAAAGCTAAGATTAGAGCTAAAGCGTCATCGACCCCGGGGTCACAATCAATAACTACTTTTTGGGCCATAGTTGCATTATCCTTTTTATAAATTGATCTTACTCTCTTTACCTACATAAGGGGATGCCAAATTTTAATTTTATTTCTTTCCTTCTTATAGAGTATAAATTGGCAAAATGAGCAAATTAGGGATCTTTCCCTGACCGTCGATCACTTTTGAAATTCGTACCTACTTCAGGCGGGAGGGAGA
>JBNAWB010000250.1:0-4351 GCA_049699975.1 Thermodesulfobacteriota bacterium | reverse complement strand
GAAAAGCAGCCAGCCCCAGACGGAAATTACTTTTAAAATTCCTACTTAATAACTTAAATATCCAGTAGGAGACGAATACCATGATTATGCCCATATTAAAACAATTGGCCCCTATGGCGGTAACTCCCCCATCACCAAAAACAAGGGCTTGCAATATCAATACCACCGAGATGGCTATGACTGCTGTCCAAGGGCCTAAGAGAATGGCAATTAATCCTGATCCCACCGCATGGCCGGTAGTTCCTCCTGGCGCTGGGATATTAAACATCTGAATTAAGAAAGAAAAAGAAGCGGCCATGGCCAGGTAAGGAATATGTGCAGCAGGCAGCTCTCTCTTCATCTTTTTTAGGGCCAAAGCCCAGAAAGCAATTGATGCCCCATAAAGGGGTAAATAAGTCTGAGGACTTAGATAACCATCAGGAATGTGCATCAAAACCTCCAAGCTAAGCCAGCAAGAACTGAAAGGTCAGTCTCTGGTCCATTAAGCCCAATTTTCAGACCAAAATCGAGATCAAAATTTTCAGTCAGCCCATAAATTATACCGCCCAGGAGGAAAATCGGCGGTTCATCATTTTCTTTATCTCTATTTTTCTCTAAACCCATGTTCGCCACTAATTTAAGATCTTGGGAGGCTTCCATCGTAGCGGCTAAAGAAATATGCCATAAATCTAACCTTTCCTCAAGTTTATTCTCATTGCGGATATAACCCAGATTTAAATGAAAAGCCCAGGGGTTCTTTTCTACGCTGCAGGCCAAGAACAAGCGATAAGTAGCTTTCCCTTGGCCCAGGCCTTTTTGCTCATCTCCAGTAGGCAAGGTTATTCCTGGCTTGAGTGCCAAAGCCAGGTAACCTTTCTGGTAAAATCTCCATTTTAAGTCGAGGGACACATCTGCCCAACCATCCTCCTTAATTGGGGCACCATTTTCCGTCCTTAAAAATTGGTAAGAGATACCTAAAACAATATCTAGGGGATCTATAATTCCATAAGAGAAAGACGTACCCAAGATAGCTTTTTCGTTTTTTATACCTCCTTCTCGATCGTAGTCATTTTGGGCATTGATTTCTAATTGAAACTTTCCTTGCCCCTGGGTCCCTGCGTCATCGGTAATCAGAGGGTGAGCGGCATGAGCAAAGGAAGAAAATGGACAAAAAATTGCCCATATTAATATAGATAAAAAATAATTCACTAATATATACTCCCTCTTAGGTTAAATTACTTAGTGCTACGAATTTTTTTATTTTGTTATTATATCCTTATTTTGAAAAAGGCGTCAAGCTAATTTTTAGCTGACCGTCGATCACTTTTGAAATTCGTACCTACTTCAGGCGGGAGGGGGAGAGGCTCATTAAAATGAGGCACTGGTTCTTTCATTGGTCCGGGCGGGGAATAAAAATCTCTATTTAAAAATACTGAGCATTATTCAGGTTTTTGTTTTCCAGACAAGTTTATCCCCGCCGTTCATGGCGGAGAAAAGGTGGGTAAGAAGGAAATAAGCAATTCCCGGCCGATTTTAATTTCGCCTCTCCCCCTCCCGCCTGTCTCCTGCTGGTGAGAAAAATTAAAACTGATCAACGGTCAGAATTTTTAGCTGACCGATAAGACATCTCTAAAAAGGGGGCGCTTCCTTAGTGCCCCCATTTTATTTTTACCCTCACCTCTATCCTATGGAGCAAGCTTTGATATTCCCCAGAGCAGGAGGCGGGGATCAGTTTTTGTTAAAGCTTAAATATTGGCAGACGGGAATAAACAGGTGAAATCAAAAATAAAAGAACCATGACCTCATTTTAATAAGCCCCTTTGCTTTCCCTTGACTTAGGGATGGGTTTATCCATCTCCCTAAGAGGCAAATCAAAAAAAGGATGGCCATTAAAAAATCTTATTTAATAGGGAATGGAATCAAAAATAAGGCTTGTTTTTTTTAAAAAATGGGGATATTAATCAAATAAAAGGAGGCAGGGCCAATGAACTGCGGAGGGAAAATTCTTATAGCCATCATGAGTCTTTTTTTCCTCCGCGGGGAATTAGTGTTTTGTGCAACCTCTCCTTTGCCTCCCCCGGAAGAAGATGTGCAAGAAGTAAAAGTCTTTCAACTCATCGTCGATCCCGCAAGCCAACAACCTGTAGTCTTGCTTACTGATCAAAATCAAGAACGTGCTCTACTTATTTGGATCGGGCCTTTTGAAGCTAATGCTATTCAGTCCGAGCTGCAAGGAATTAAACATCATCGTCCCCTTACCCATGATCTTTTAGAGAAGGTGATTCACAAAATAGGTGGGCGAGTGCAGCGGATCATTATCACGCACAGCAAAGACGGCATTTACTTCGCTACTTTAATAATGAAAAAAAATAATGTCACTTTGGAGTTCGATGCGCGACCAAGCGATTCTATTGTTCTAGCGTTAAAATTCAAGGCGCCCATTTTTGTCTCCCGTAAACTTTTCCAAGAAATGGCGATTTCTTTGAAAGAAACGAAGGGGGCGGAGGAGATTTACGGTTTATCTATCCAAGACCTTACTCCCGAGCTTGCTCAATCATTCGCTTTCAGCTCTACGAAGGGGGCTTTAGTTGCGGAAGTTCAACCAGGAAGCAAAGCGGAAAAGGATGGAGTTAAAGGCGGAGATATTATTGTGGAAGTTGGTCCGGAAGCTATCGCAGATAGTGATTCGTTTAAAAATGTCTTAGCTAAAAGTAAAGGACCCCTTAAAGCAAAAATTTTTCGCCAAGGTAAATTTCTATCCCTTACTTTAAATCCCTAAAACCACTTGCTTATCCTTCCTTTTTTATAGGTACCGCATACGGTCCTTCTTTTATAAAAGCCACCCTCACCTTATCCTGTTTATTAGCTCTTTGTTGATAAAAATAGATGACCGCATTTTGCACCATCTCTTGTACCTTTGCGGCTCGTCCTTTTTTCTTGCCTGCCGGGGTTAAAAATTCGTAGCCACTTATTCCAGGGAGGAGAGCAAAATCTTGCGGAGGTATGTCAGCGGAACAATAAACCAATCCTTGTTCACCAATCTGGCGCAAAACTCGCCCCCAAACTTCAGGCTCCCATTGATCTTTCGTAAATTTCCAATTGGGCGACTTGATAATTTCTAAGTAACCTTCAACTCCTTGCAACTTGAGCAGATGAATTAAAGTGCGGTATTCTGGTCCGCCAATTGGTTCTTCATCACGATTATCAGCCGCCAGGATAATTACCCCATCTTTCTTTACGGCGGGTAGAGCCCCGACTGCCGCTTTAGCCATCTGGTAGTGATTACGGCCTACATATCCGCCATGGGTCAAGACGATATCAAACTCTTCTTCTAAAGGAATCTGGACATATTTTTTTATGTGGTCCACCGCCTTGTTTAAGACTTCTTCCAGATCTCCGGCAAAGACCCCGGTGAGGCGCATATTTTTGTCCAGCGTAACTGTAATGGTCAAATCAATGCCCACAGCCTGCGCAATAGCCGTGGCTTCTTCGTGACAGGGGTTGCCCTCTAAGATTAAATTAGTAGCCCAGGGAGATTCTAGGAATTCTGGACTATGAAACTTCTGAATCGTCCGTAAGTCCACCAAACCGGGGCAAACCGCCTTACGCCCTCCAGAAGCGCCGGCCATGAAATGACTTTCGGTTAAACCCGTCACAATTTTCAAATCAGCCTCATAAAATCTTTTATTCAGAAAAACTTCCGTGCCTGTCTTAGTTTTGCCCACATAAACTAAGGTTTCTTGATTTTGACAATCATGGTCCTCAATTTGATAGGCCGAGACTACCTCTTTCCCTAAAATTTCTTCTTTTTCTTTAGGGGTACTAGCCCGGTGCGTTCCTGTGCCGATAATGAAAAATATATTTTTCTTCTCCACGCCTAAAGAAATGAGTTTCCTTAGGAGAGGCTTGAGGAGACCATTTTTCCCTTTATAGGGCACGGGGCGGGTTATATCGGAAACCGTGATGGCGACTTTTAGATCCTGAACTGCTTTGGTCTTTTCTCTAATCAATACCTCCAAATTTTTGCCGCCTAATGGGTGATCGAGAGCTTTTTCAATCTCTTGGGCCGGATTTTTGAGCACTTCCGCTTTTTTCATGGTTAATTCAACAGTATCTGGAGGCACGGAAACACGCAGCGGTCCGCCCAAAAATTCGACCCTCACTTTTTTCCAGCCTTTAATCTTTGCTCCTTTCAAAACCGGCATTAAGTCAGGCCCCATTCTTTCCTCCTCTGACCCTAACCAAATTAGGCCAATTAATTAAGCCCCTAAATATAAGAATTTTATTTCCCCCTCCCTAAGCTTGGCTCACTTTAATAATTTAATCTATGCTTAGCGGCGGCCATCTGCATCCCAGCTTATTCAGCAGGAAT
>JBNAWB010000249.1:0-4391 GCA_049699975.1 Thermodesulfobacteriota bacterium | reverse complement strand
CACATGATAAAAGGCCCCCTTATATTCAATCCTTAGTTGTCTTGCCAGGCAGATAGAATAGCAAGGAAAATAGAATGAATGTCAATTAAATTTTAAAGGTTTGACCCCTTATTTTGTTTGCCTTTGCCAAAGATTTGATCCATAATTTTTTAAAAAAGTTAAAAAATGAGGAGAAGAAGATATGCCTGCAGATCTCTATGATGTAGCCATCATCGGCGGAGGAGTGATGGGCTCTTCGGTGGCCTACCACCTTCGGCGAAGTGAACCAAAAATAAAAGTGGCGGTGATCGAGCGTGATCCGACTTATACCCAGGCTTCTTCGGCCCTTTCTCTGGGAGGTATAAGAGTGCAATTCAGTTTAAAAGAGAATATTTTAATGTCCCTTCATGCTTTGGAAAGGATCAAGAATTTTGGCGAAGAAATGGCTGTGGGAGATGAAAAACCTTTCTTGAACTTTCGCCAGGAAGGCTATCTTTTTTTGATTGATTCTCAAGGGAAGCACGCTGCTTTAGCATCCTTAAATTTACAGAAGCAGTTAGGGGCGGAGGCAGAATGGTGGCCCTTAGAAAAAATTAAAGAAAAATTTCTTATTTTTGCGGGAGAGGGTTTTGAGGGCGGAACTTATGGACCGCAAGATGGCTATCTTGACCCTTATGCCTTACTCATGGCTTTCCGCAAAAAAGCCATCTCTTTAGGCGCCCATTATATTATAGATGAGGTTAAGCAAATCCTAAGATCATCATCCACCATCGAAGGCCTTCTTTTAAAATCCGAGAAGAAAATCATTTCTAAAATAGTGGTGAATGCTGCCGGAGCCTGGGCAGCAGAAGTCGCCAGCTCTGCGGGTATAGACTTGCCCATCAGACCCATAAGCCGCCAAGTATTCGCCGTCAAACCCGCGCCATCCATTCCCAATTCTCTTCCTTTAGTGATTGCCCCCTCGGGCCTTTATTTCCGCCCCGAGACGGGAGGACTCATTCTCGTGGGCCGCTCCCTCGCCGAAGATAAGATTGGTTTTGACCTTTCTTGGACTTGGGAACGTTTTCAAAATATCCTCTGGCCAGAGTTAGCTGAAATTGTCCCTTCTTTTGCTCATCTCAAACTAATCCGCGGGTGGTCAGGACTTTATGACCAAAATTTGTTGGATAGTAACGCTATTTTAGGTCCCTGGCCTGAGTTGCCGGGCCTTTTCTTAATCAATGGTTTCTCCGGCCATGGCTTGCAACAATCTTTTGCTGCTGGCCGCTATCTATCCGAATTAATTCTTAATCTTAAACCTACTCTCGATTTAAGTTGTTTTAGCCCCAAAAGAATCTTAGAGAAACGCCCTTTGTCCGAAAGAGGGATAGTTTAACTGGGAAGGATTTCATCGGCGGGACGTAGTTCTTTAATCTTTTTAATCAATTCATTTAGTCTGGCCGTGTATCTGCGCCGCTCAAAAACCTTGCTTACCACGGAAATAATGTCTGCTACATTAAAAGGTTTGGAAATAAAATCTCCAGCTCCATAATGAATAGCTTCTTTAGCATTGGGCAAACTCCCCTGCCCAGTAATTACAATTACATCGATCTTTCTGTCCAGTTTCTTAATTTCTTTTAAAACATCAAAACCAGATAAACCCGGCATTTTTAAATCTAAAGTAACTAAATCAATTTCTTCTTTCTGCAATATTTCTAAAGCCTCCTGCCCATTGGCTGCCGTATATACTTCATAAATTGGTTTTAGAATTAGACGTAAGGCCTCTCGGGGCCCCATCTCATCATCTACCACCAATATTCTACCTTTTTCCGCCATCCCCTCTTCCTTCCTTTGTCTATTAAACTCTAAAGATATATATGCAAATTTTATACCCTTTATCCAAATTTTCTTATAGGAATTAATAATTTGAAATTATTGCATTTTTTAAAATAAACATCTTAGTTTTTTATCCTCTCCTTTTTTGTGAACCTAAAATAGTCAACTTATTGACCATCTTTTAAGGTTTCACGCAACTATTTTTTTAAAAGGTTATCTTTACTGGGGCCGGCAGGGAGCGTAAAGGTGGCACATTACGAAATGGCTTTCCGCAACTTCCGTCCACTGCGGTTCAAATTGAGCACAGATCTCCTGCACCTTAGGACAACGCGGATGGAAACGACATCCAGAAGGGGGATTAACAGGACTGGGTACGTCTCCTTTGAGGATTATCCTTTTTTTCTTTTTATCCGGATCTAAAACGGGAACGGCCGACATGAGCGCCTGCGTATAAGGATGAAGAGGGTTGGTGAGCAGCTCTTTGTTGGTGGTAAGCTCTATTATCTTCCCTAAATACATAACGGCAATGCGATTGCTTACATGATTAACGACGCTTAGATCATGGGCAATTATTATATAAGAAAGCTGAAATTCCTGCTTCAAATCACTTAGCAGGTTAATCACTTGGGCCTGAATGGAGACATCAAGAGCGCTAACGGGCTCATCACAAATAATTAACTTAGGATTAAGAATTAAGGCGCGGGCAATGCCGATGCGCTGGCGTTGCCCTCCGGAAAATTCATGGGGAAAACATCTCATCTTCTCCCGGTGAATGCCCACTTTTTCCAGGATGCCCGCCACCCGATCAGCAATTTCACTCCCTTGAGCCAAACCATGCGTCTTAAGGGCATCGCCTACAATATGCTCAATGGTCAAGCGCGGATTCAAAGATGAATAAGGATCTTGGAATATTATCTGCATCTGGGGACGAAGTTTTTTCAGTTCCCTTGGTTTAAGTTTGGTAATGTCCCTCCCTTCGAAAAAAATTTTTCCCGAGGTGGGCTCGATAAGATGCAAAATCGTTCGCCCTAAGGTAGACTTGCCGCATCCCGACTCCCCGACTAAACCTAAGGTTTCTCCCTTCTGTAACTCGAAGCTTACGCCATCGACGGCTAATACTTTTTCCTGAGGACCAAAGAGCGAAGTTTTCTTTAAAAGAAAATGCTTCTTTAAATCTTGAACTTTTAGAAGAGGAGTATTCTGCATCCTCAACCCCTCTCCACCCTGTGGCAAGCAACTAAATGGCCAGGAACTGCTTCAATTAGTCTTGGTTCTTCCACAGTGCAAAATTCTTGGGCCGCGGCGCAGCGGGGATAAAAATCACATCCAGGAGGTAAGTTGTATAAATTAGGTACTACTCCTGGAATCTCTTGCAGGCGGGTTTGGTTTTCACCTAAATGGGGAACAGAAGCTAACAACTGGCGCGTATAGGGATGGAGCGGATTATGAAATAAAGAGCGCACATCAGCTTCCTCCACTATCTTCCCACAGTACATCACGATGACTCGCTCGGCCATCTCAGCGATTACGCCTAAATTATGGGTGATCATCATGATGCTCATATTGATCTTTTTTTGTAATTCTAACATCAATTCTAAAATTTGGGCTTGCACGGTAACGTCCAGGGCTGTCGTCGGCTCATCCGCAATCAAAAGGGCTGGATTACAGCTCAAGGCCATAGCAATCATCACCCTTTGGCGCATGCCTCCGCTGAGCTGATGGGGATATTCTTTAATCCGCCGCCGGGGATCGGGAATGCCTACTAACTCCAACATCTCTACCGCTTTTTCTTCAGCTTCTTTAGTATTTAACCCTTGATGAAGTTGAATAGCTTCTTTGATCTGATTGCCAATAGTAAAGACCGGGTTTAGGGAAGTCATCGGCTCCTGGAAGATCATAGATATGCGATTACCCCTGATCTTCCTAATTTGTTCATTATCTAACTTTAACAAGTCCTGTCCCGCAAATTCTGCCCGGCCACTTACCAATTCCCCAGGAGGCATAGGAATTAATTGCAAGAGCGCTAAGGCGGTCACACTTTTGCCACATCCTGACTCGCCAACCACCCCTAAAGTCTCTCCTTCATTTATATGAAAACTAATCCCATCCACTGCCCGGACGGTGCCGGCCAGAATGTGGAAGTAAATTTTTAAATCATGAACAGTTAAGAGGCGGGCCATCTTAGACTTGCTCCCGAGATCTGGGCTCGAGGGCATCGCGGAGCCAATCCGCAATGATATTAATGCAGGCCACTAAAAGCATTAAAGCTAATCCGGGGAAGATGGAAGCCCACCAGCTTCCGGAGAAGAGAACCTGATAACCGCGGGCAATAGCCAACCCTATAGATGGCGTATTCACTGGCACCCCCAAGCCTAAAAAACTAAGGGTAGCTTCCAACATAATCACCCGTGGTATCTGTACTGCCGATAAAACCAAAACAGGAGTAATGGCATTGATTAGCAAATACTTAACCATTATCGTCCAGGGGCCAAAGCCCAAGGCGTGAGCTGCTTCTACATATTCTTTCTCTCTGATGGAGAGTACAGTACCCCGCACAGTCCGGGCATACTCCGCCCACCCGGTAATGGCCAAGACTA
>JBNAWB010000248.1:0-4406 GCA_049699975.1 Thermodesulfobacteriota bacterium | reverse complement strand
CCAAAAAACTAATAAAATCAATAGGAGGGTCTTTTAAACTGGCTTAATTTGGACAGCAATGACTTTAAATACCTTCTTTATAGAATTTCTTAGAAGTTTTTTATATTCTGATCTCTTATTTTTTGCAATTCCCTTATCATTTGTCACTTTAATTAAGGATCAAGTCATAAAATCCGTGAATTTATAAAAGATTAGTAATATAATTAGCAAAATTGCGCAACATATGAACATCTTCTTGGATGATTTTATAAACTTTTTCATAATCAATTTTCCAATACATATGTACAAGCAAGTTCCTGAAACGAGCCATATTCTGCAAATTAAACGATAAGTCTATTGGAATAATGCCTGCTTGACCCAAGATAGCGAAACACTCAGCATAGTCTTCAGGAACTTTTTTCAACTTTTTAGCACTTACATGATAACATAAACTTAATGCGGCCTCGATAGCTATTAGCAATCGGTAACAAGCTATGTCCTTAAGGTCTGGGCTATTCAAGAATTCTTCTTTTTTGCAACGCGCAATTTGCCCAAGACGCTCCAGAGATTCTTCAATTTCCATGCAACGCTCGCGAATAAGATCCGCATTCAGGCTCAAGATGAAAAGGCCTCCTTGGTGGCTTTATAAAGAACTGGCTTAAGATCAAGATATTTTTTTATTGTTTGCTCCATAATATTTGATAACAGATCATCATTCCTATTTATGATCAATTCTCCTCGCAGCACATTAAAAATAAAAGTGAGTGGCGCAAAATTGATGACTTGCACATCCACAGGAATTTTTAAATCACGGGAAAGCTCTCCAATCAAAGCAAGAGCATAGGTCGTAGCCGAGCTTTTAACAATATTTTGCACGTAAATCCCCAAATCAAGGTCGTGGAATGGTAATTTTTCTAAGAAAGAGCCATACAAAAAAGCGAATTCGATTTCTTTATGGTTTTCCAGAATATTTTTTAGCTTATGCTTTATTCTCTCTCTTTTTTCTTCTGGTAAATGATATAGCTTTTTTATCATAAGCGATCTTTATTTATCAAGTATCAATGGAAGAAAATTAAATTTTCATTCTCAGATACAAGGCGATAACGAGAATCCTATGGTCGAATCTCCCATACCATAACATCTTTTTTACGCCCCCATCCGCGGATAAGTTTCTGAAGGTTAACGAGAATAGTGCTTCAGCAGGGAATATATCAACCGGAATGCCCTCGATCATTATCCAGCGGTCTTTCCATAGATATCCTTTGCTTTTAAGATATTCTTAAATAGACGACAGGACAATTAATCCCTTTTCATCCGTTTCTTTTTCCATAATGATAAAAATATCTAAATATTGAGTGAAAAAAGGCTCAGTCCATCTTAAAGCCGCTATCGCCCCGCCAATAGCGTAATCTTTGATCAACCCTTTTTCCCTTAGTTCATTCAAAACTTTTATTGTGTTTTTCATTTAGTTTTTTCTAAAATTGAAGGTAACCCATAATTGATAAGGGAAAGATTGCGTGATTAGTCCAGTAAATTTCCCACTCACCTTACTCTCCTGATTGAGTTTTAGCTATTCCCCCCGTTTAGGATGCTTCGTAATGTCATCGCAAGGGAGCGTAGCGACCGTGGCAATCTCGTAAAGCATTAAAATCAAAGTAGTGGTCATGCTCCTTTCGCCATGGCTGCACATCCGACTTCCACGTTTCCTTCGCCATGACCACGTGGATCGAATACGCTCTTCAAAATCGCTATAAAAGTTTATCTTATTAATAAGAGCAAATTATATTTTACATCGTGAACCCCGGGTCATTACGAGATGGCCGCGCCCTTCGGGCTCGCCATGACATCTTTTTTCGGAAAAATGTAAAATAATTAATGCTCTCATTAATATACTTAAACTAATACCATACGCATGGGTTGTAAAGTGCGATTAAAAGGATTAAAAATAAGACCTAAAATTTCTAAAGTGACCACGCCTAATAAGGCTTCGTCATCTTTTTCCCCAAGAATCACTGGTGTATGAGCTTCCCCCTGAGGAAGAATAATATAACATTCGGAAACTCCCCGCTCGATCATGGTTCCATCAGCCAGGCTAAAGGACAATTTTCTTTTAGGAATCAACCCTATATTCTGCCATACAGTTTGAGGAAGAAGAGTATAGGTAGCTCCGCTATCGACGAGAAATCTTAAAGTTTCTTCTTTCCCTTCTGGCCCTCGAACAGTTCCCTCGATATAAGTAATACCCATAGATATATCTCCATTTTATTTCCATTCTTCAAAAAACCTTTGACAAGATTCGAAGACGAATTTCGCTTCATTTAGGGCTTTGGTTCCATCATCCACGGAAAATATCTCTGCGGCTGGCCTCATCTCTTTTTCGAAGCCGTACATAGCTGGACCTCGTTTAGGGGTTATTTCCCGCATAATTTTGGCTAATTTTTCAATATTCTCTGCAAACCATGGTGGTGCGCCTATTTCTTTCCATCCTATTTGCAGTATAACATCGCTCACATCATGTTCGCGGGGAAATTCTATCCCCAAAAGACGTAAAACCCCTTTTATGGCCATCTCTATGCATTCTTGGGATCTCCGGCCATGGAATAGTCATGCTCATTTAAAGCAGATTGGGCTTCAACTAAACACCTCTTGGCCCGGCTGAGATAATCTTTGCCCATCTCCCGGGTATTCATATCGTAACTTCTTCTCCCCATTTGATATCAGGCTTTAAGATCCAGTACCATCGGCCGTTATCTAAGATCACTTTTTTAGCTCCTAATTCCTTAAGACGCTGGCGGAGGATGTCTATTTCGCGGGAAAAAAAATTTTCCTCATCAATAAGTGGAAGCGCATCCGTAGTAAGATCAAGAAGGAGGGGCGGATGGCTTTGAAATTCTTCTTTGCTTAAAATTACTGGTTCAAGCTTATGAGGTAACCCCTCCTCTTTCGCTTTTAAATATTCATCAGTATTTCTTATATCCGTAAACAATTGCATAAATTTATCTATTCTTTTTCCTAAAGAATCTGGAGATTCTTTCAAAATAATTAAAATATCCAAGTCGCTACTCTTGTTAAAATCTCCCCGCGCCGCTGATCCGAATATAACAGCCGCCAGAAGATTTTCTTGATAAAAAGTTTTCAGAAAAATTTTTATTTTTTCTAAAAATTTCTCCCAGATTTCCTTGTTGGTCATCTTATTTCTAAACCAGCACAAGCAGGCGAGTTTTAAATTTTTTCTATTTCTATATACTTGATTATGAAATTCCTAAATTTTTCAAAATCACCCAGATTTTCTTTTAAGATATTGTATATCTGGGATGGTTCAATGTTCCAGTAAATATGCACTAGCCGATTACGGAATTTTACCATTTTTAGCATAGTGTCCACGAAATTATGAGGTATTGCTCCCAATTTGGCCAGTTCTATAAAAATATCGCCATAAGTTTCTGGGGTCTGCACTGGTTTTTTAAACTGCATCAGGGAAATAATTCTATTGCCTATATTAATGCAGCTTTCGATGGCCAGATGTAAAAATCTTTCCGCGCTCGCGCAATTTTTAAAGTCATTTTTAAAATCTTCCTCACTTATTTGCGCCAGCTCACGCAAAGATAAAAGATATTTATTTAACAGTTTTAAATGTTCTAAAATTCTCTCATCCATGGATAAGCCCACTTAAAAATGCTTGATTAAACTGTTCCTGATAAAATTTAAAATCGATATATTTTTTTATTACTTCCTCTTGGAAATTAGCTAACCTTCTCTGGTCTTTCACAAATATTTTTTTCCCGTTTTTAAGAATTTGATGAGCAAAACGCAAGGGAGCAGTATTTAATATTATTAGATCAAACTCTTCCGTTCCCAATTCTTTACCAATAAGGCAAATGAGATCAATTTCGCGGTTAAACAATTTGCCTTTGCTAATATTATCTTTAAGAAGAAGGGCAATATCTAAATCACTTAATGGTCTAAGCTTTCCAGTAGCTAAACTTCCAAAAAAGAATAAGGCAATCACATCCTCACATTTTTGAAGAGTATCAATCAATTGGGGAATCTTTTCCAAAATATTAGGGGGTAATTTTTTTTCTTTAATCATTCTTATTCCTAATTTTTTTGCTCGGTAATAATTTTCAGCTCAATAGGAATACTATTTTATTTCGATGCTTTAAATATTGCCTAACTATTTGTAACATAAACATTTTTTTGTGTCAAATGGAACACGTATTTTATTAAGAAAAAGAGAAACTCTCCCAGAGCGCGCAGAGTTCACAGAGAAAGGATTGTATAATATTTTTAAAAAATTATATGCCCTGGTAGTGGTCCATGGGTGATTAAGGATAAAACGTAGGGCAAGCCGAAAATGCGGCCAGGGATGAACCCTTGCCCTACAATTCCTTTAAGTCATCGCGAGGGAGCGTAGCGACCGTGGCGAT
>JBNAWB010000247.1:0-4425 GCA_049699975.1 Thermodesulfobacteriota bacterium | reverse complement strand
GAGGTGAGGGGTTAAGAACAGCAGATGTCATTTATTTAATGCTCTCATTAATAATGAGCGCATCAAATGTTTTACTCCTTTTCATAGAAAAGCTGTCATGGCAAGCCCGCAATTGATTTAGGAGAGCTTAGCCAGCTATTTATTTCTTATCCATTACACGATCGCCACGGTCGCTCCGCTCCCTCGCGATGACCTTACGACCCCTTCTTTGGTCTAATAAACCCACCCTTTAGTGAGGCATCACGCGGTAGCTAATTTCTTTCTTGACATTTTTTCTTGGCATGATAAATAAAAATATATTTGATTGTGTAAAACCAAAGGAGAGTAAATAATAAAATGAAAAAAGCATGGCAGATTGCTTGTATCGCCTCCATGATAGCAGGTATTATCATGCTCGTTTCGTCTTTTACCTATCCGTATAAGGATCGTTTAGGGCCGGGGCCTGGTTTCTTTCCTTTTTGGCTGAGCCTTATCGTTATTGTTTTATCTTTGGGCCTTCTTCTCCAAACCTCATTTTCCAAAACTCCACCCTATGGCTCTGGCTCACCCCTACCTAATCAAATTGGCGCCAAAAACATCTTGATTATCCTTATTGCTTTGGCCATATGCACTGGATTAATTGAATTCCTCGGCTTCCGCATTTCTCTTTTTCTATTTCTATTTTTTCTACCTTTCTTTTTGGGCGCGCGCTCTTTAGCCATAAATTTAATTTTTGCCCTAATCGGAAGCTTTGGGGTTTTCCATGTTTTTTATTATTGGTTAAAAGTTCCTTTACCAATGGGAATTCTTGGTTTATAAGGAGGAATTTTGGAAGCATTACAATATTGGATTCAGGGCTTCTCTGTAGCCACTTTACCGATTAACCTTCTCTATGCCTTCATCGGTTGTGTATTAGGCACTTTGATAGGTGTTTTGCCTGGTTTAGGGCCGGCAGCAGGAACAGCCATCCTTATCCCCATTACCTTTAATTTAGACCCCATTGGGGCAATCATCATGTTAGCGGCCATATATTACGGAGCTATGTACGGTGGGACCATCACTTCTGTCTTAGTGAATGTGCCTGGGGAAGCAGCTTCCGTGATAACTTGCTTAGATGGCTATCAAATGGCGAAACAAGGAAGGGCCGGACCGGCCTTAGGCATTGCGGCCATTGGCTCATTTATCGGCGGGACTTTTGCCACCTTTGCGCTCATGGTCGTCTCCCTTCCTTTGGCGAACTTTGCTCTGCGCTTTGGTCCTCCAGAAGTTTTTGCTCTCTTGGTTGTAGGTCTCTCTTTGGTCACCGGTCTTTCGGGACGATCAATCTTAGCGGCCTTATTGATGACCTTATTTGGATTAATGTTGGCCATGATTGGCATGGATCCGGTAAGAGGCGCACCTCGTTTTACTCTGGGCATCCCTCCTCTATATGATGGAGTGGGGTTTGTTCCGGTAGTCATGGGTCTCTTCGGCGTTGGGGAAATCCTGCTGAGCATGGAATCTCCAGTTTTGGAAGTTATAAAAACAAAAATTTCCGATCTCTTTCCCAAAAAAGAAGAATGGCGCGTTTCGGCTGCGGCAATCGGCAGGGGAACTTTAATTGGCTTCTTCTTAGGCCTTATTCCCGGCATTGGAGCTATTATTCCCACATTTGTTGCTTACGTAGTAGAAAAGAAAGTCTCCAAACACCCCGAGAAATTCGGCACAGGTGTTATTGAAGGTGTTGCTTCTCCGGAAACAGCCAATAATTCCTATGCCAACGGAGCGATGGTCCCTTTATTAACTTTGGGTATTCCCGGGTCCCCGACTCTGGCCGTCCTTATGGGGGCTTTTATTATTCATGGTCTTACGCCTGGGCCATTTTTATTTAAAGAACGTCCCGATGTGGTATGGGGTCTCATTGCCAGTTTTTACTTGGGCAACATAATATTGCTCATTCTAAATCTGCCCTTGGTCGGTTTATGGGCCAAAATCTTGGAAATTCGGCATCAATATCTTTATCCCGGCATTCTGCTTTTCTGTATTTTGGGTGCCTACAGCTTGAATCAAAGTATCTTTGATGTGGGCGTGATGGTATTTTTCGGAGTTTTGGGTTATATTTTCCGCAAACTAGACTGGCCTCTGGCGCCAACAATTTTAGCCCTTATCTTAGGACCAATGATGGAGAGGACTTTGCGCACGTCTCTGGAAATGTCGGGAGGTGATTTAAGCATTCTCGTTACCAGACCTATTTCTGCTGTCTTGCTTATAATAGCAGTCATTGTTTTAATTAGCCCCGCCATCCGCCTAATTGGCCAAAAGGCGGGAAAAGATTAATGGGCAGTTGAAAGCTTATAATAAATAAAAATTGATAAAGGAGGGAAAATGAAAAAAGGAATTTTTATTAGTATTGCGGTGTTTTTGCTATTAGGGTTTGGCGGCTTAGCTCTGGCTCTCGATTATCCCACTCGCCCTATAACTCTGCAAGTACCCTGGCCTGCCGGCGGCTCTACTGATACAGGAGCCCGCATCTTAGCCTCCATTGCAGAAAAAAAGATAGGCCAGCCGATTGTGGTCGTTAATAGAGTAGGGGCGGGGTCTCAAGTGGGTTTAACAGAGACTGCCCGGCAAAAGCCCGATGGTTATTACCTGGGTTTTGTCAGCGTTCCCGCTTTCAACACCATCATTCTTGACCCCGAACGGAAAGCAGTCTTTGATTTAGATTCTTTTGTGGCCATCATCAATCAGGTTGTTGATCCAGGGTTAATCTGGGTGAAAGCCGATAGTCCCTATAAAACCCTCAAAGATGTCGTTGAGGATGCGAAAAAAAGGCCGGGAGAAATAAGAGCAAGTACTACGGGAATATTAGGTGATGATCATTTGGCCATATTAATGTTAGAGGAAGCTGCGGGAATAAAATTCCGCATCGTCCACTTTGATGGTGGGGCCCACCAGTTAACGGCTACTTTAGGCGGTCAAGTGGATGTTTCTTTTGATAATGTGGGAAGTGTGGCACCCAGGGTGAAAGGCGGCCAATTGCGTGGTTTGGCTGTAATGGATAAATCCAGATCAAAATTCTTGCCTGATGTACCAACTACCGTGGAGCTTGGTTATCCTACAGTAATTTCATCTTCGAGTAGAGGTGTTTTGGGTCCCAAAGGAATTCCGGCGCCTATTTTGAAAAAAATCCAAGAAGTTTTCTTAGAGGCTATGAAAAGCCATGAGCACGTAGAAAAGATGGAAAAAGCCGGGTTAGCTATTGTGCCTATGGTGGGGGAAGAATATGCTAAATATTTAAGGGCCGTTCATGAAAGAGTAAAACCACTTGTCGAAAAGGCGCGGCAAGCAAAGTAAAATAAATATATTAAAGGAGGACAAAAATGAAGAAAGTTTTATTTGTCAGTTTTATTTCGGCATTTCTAATCTTTATGGCTGGCCAGAGTTATGCTGCTGATTATCCTACGAAACCCATCACCTTGCAAGTTCCCTACCCGGCAGGTGGAAGCACTGATGTGGGGGCCCGCATTGTGGCTGCAATTGCTGAAAAAGAATTTGGACAGCCTATAGTAGTGGTCAATAAACCCGGAGCTGGTGGTCAGGTAGGGTGGACGGAGTTGGCTAGGCAAAAACCAGATGGATATTATCTGGGATACATAAACCTCCCCCATATCCTTACCACAGTTTTGGACCCCGAACGTAAAGCGGTTTTCAAAGCTGAAGATATCCTGCCCATCATTAGCCAGGCTCTTGATCCAACTACTATTTCCGTCAGGCCGGATAGCCCCTGGAAGACTTTAAAAGATTTGATCGACGATGCCAAGAAAAGACCAGGCCAAATTCCTGCTGGAATTGTGGGTTACCTCCAGGACGACGAGATTGGGTATTTCCAATTTGCGGAGGCGGCCGGAGTGGAATTGCGGCGCGTCTATTTTGATGGTGCAGCTCCGGCGATAACTGCCCTACTTGGCAAGCATGTGGATGTTCTCTTCTGCACCGTAGCTGATAATTACACCCAATGGAAAGCTGGCCGTATCCGTATGTTAACCATTATGGATAAAGAAAGAACCAAGTTCTATCCTGATCTACCCACTACGGCTGAGCTCGGTTTTCCCACGGTGATCTCAGCTTCAACAAGAGGAATAGCTGGCCCCAAAGGAATTCCTGAGCCAATTTTAAAGAAGATCCAAGAAGTATTTAAAAAAGCCATGATGACCAAAGAACATATGGATAAATTAGAAGCGGCCGGCCAGCCCGTAAAAATTATGGTAGGAGAAGAATTCATTAAATATTACTGGGAAAGCTATAAAGTAGCGAAAAAGTGGGTTGATTACGTAAGGAAAAAATAAAGAAATTAAGCCACCGAGGACACGGAAAGCACAGAGATAAATTTAAAATAATTTTTTAATAAATTCTCCGTGAACTCTGTGCCCTCAGTGGCTAAAAGATAAAATAATTTTATTCCTTCTT
>JBNAWB010000246.1:1490-4455 GCA_049699975.1 Thermodesulfobacteriota bacterium | reverse complement strand
CACCACGGAACCTAAATCAATCACGCGAATATCTTTTAAAGGCAAATCCGCATCTTGGATGTTCTGCCGCTGTTCGCGGATAAATTGATTAAGATCTTGACTATCCATAAAATTCCTCTCCCTTTACTTTTTAAGGCTATTTCAACAGAGCCAGAGCGTTATCTTTTTTCCGCTCCAATTCAGCGATAGCTTCCGCCCTTTGTAAAATAAGCTTAGCCCGATTATATACGGGAATGTCCACCATTTTCCCGTCAACATTAACCGAGGCCGTACCTTGGGCTAAGCCTTCTTCAAAAGCTTCTACTACTCGCCGCGCATAAGCTACCCTCGCCGGATCAGGAGAAAAAACACGGTTCAAAATTTCTACTTGATCAGGATGGATACACGAAGCTCCCTCGCAGCCAATCTGTCTTGCCCGGCGCGCCGCTTGTTCAAAACCTTTTAGATCTCGAAAATCACCAATGCTGCCCATAACCCCCATGGGCATGAGTCCATTTGCCTTGCAAATAACTACTAATTTGGACATAGCATAGTATAGCTCTAATCCCTCGGGCGACGGTTCAATGCCTAGTTCCAGACAATAATCTTCGGGACCGATGCTGATGGATCGGATTCTGGGTGAGGCCGTGGCGATTTTTTGTAGATTTAATAAGCCCCGGGGGCTTTCCACTAACAAAGCTAATTCTATTTCACCTTCTGGCAACCCTCTCTCTTTTTCCAATTTCTCAATTTCGTAGACCAAATTGCCTACTTCCTCGGCTGTCTCTGTTTTGGGAAAGACGAGACCATCTAAGCCAGGATAGATGGAAGCCTGGAGATCTTCTTTAAGTAAAGAAGGTTCTTTATTGACGCGCACAAAAACATCTGCTCCCCCGCGGGCTGCCAAAGGCAATGAAGGTTTAATTTTCTGGCGGGCATTATCTTTCTCTTTTAAAGGCACAGAATCTTCCAGATCTAAAACGATGGCGTCCGCTCCGCGCAAATAGGCCTTCTCTACAAATCTTTGCACATTCACGGGTAAAATTAAACTCGATCTCCTTATTTTGGTCTGCATTTTTTCCTGACCTCTTTTTATTTTTTTCTCCTTCCTCCGCTCCCGCCAAAGAAAAAAGAAAAGGCGAATTTATGCCCTCAAATTTTTATAGCAAAAAGAAGGAGAAAAGAAAAGCTCGAAGATCTAACTTTAAAATAATTTTTGATTAAAGATACTCTCTCGGTAATAATCCAAGTATCCGCTTCGCAAGTGGAAGAAGGTATCAATTGCCGATCCATCCTTTCTAATGGTCTGTTAAAAAATTGTAGAAAGTTATATGTAACCCCTCGCTGAAGGGTGGGTTTATTAAACCAGCGAGGTTTGATCGTAAGGCCATCGCGATAGAGCGTAGCTACTATGGCGATCTTGTAATGTATGGAAAATAATGAGCTGGCCATACTCCCCTCATCAATGGCGGGCTCCCTCCCCACGACGAAAAACGATTATTTATGGAGTCTCAGCCAGGAGAAGGGAGAGTAAGGGTAAAAATAAGATGGGTTCACAAAGAAATCATCCTCTATTGAATGATGGAAGACTATTTTTTTATTTGACATAAATTAAATAATATGCTAAGTATTTCTAAAAAATACATCAATAATTTAATATGGTTATTTTAAAAGAAATTCTTCCAGAAAAAATCTTCAAAGTTTTGAGGAATCGCATTATATACTTGGAATATCCTCCAGGCAAACTTCTTTCCGAAAAAGAGCTCTGCCAAGAATTCAAGGTAAGCCGTACTCCCTTAAGGGAAGCTATCAAAAAGTTAGAAGATATGAAGCTGGTAACTGTTATTCCCCGTTATGGTAGCTATGTTTCCGCAATAGACATAAACGAAATTCGCTGTGCTTTTGAGGTTAAGATAAAGTTAGAAGGTTTGGCCGGGGAAGTGGCGGCGAGGCGGATAACGCCCGACAAATTGACGGAATTAAAATCACTAATTGAAAAATTAGATAATTCTTTAAAAGAGGAAAGTCATCACTTCCTCATTGAAATTGATACGCGTTTTCATGAGATTATTTACGAAGCAGCTCAGAATCCAATTCTCAAGGAAATTTTAGAGAATCTTCATGGCCGATGCGCTCGCCTTTGGAACTCTGCTCTTTCTGTTATGATTCCCATGAAAACAATTCTTGATCAGCTAAAGAATATTTATGTTGCCTTAGAAAAAAGGGATGCAGAGAAAGTAAAGCAGATGATGGAAGATCATGTTCGTTATTTTATCAACCAAATCAAAAATCAGCTTCTTTAAATCATCAAGATTTAGGGGAGAAAACTATGATAGTTATGAATGTAAATGAAAAGCCAGATCAAAAGATTGAATCTTATCCATATAAAGGGAAGCCAATTCCTGTAAAAGATGTCTGGATTCGTTGGTTATCACAGGCTGGTCCTAAGGATTCGGTAGAGTATGGATTGCGGTTTTTTACTATAAAGCCTGGAGGAGAAATTCCTATCCATAACCATTTATACTATCAAACTATGTATATTCTTTCAGGGAAAGTAAGATGTTTTAGGCATGATCCGGAAACGGACCAAGTTGTAGAAGAGCGAATTCTTGGCCCAAATGATTTTGTATTCATCCCCACTATGGAAGTGCATAGTATGAAGAATGATAGTGATAAAGAGTCCGTTACCTTCCTTTGTTGTATCGCTAATGTTTATGAAGAGGAAAGTATTTAAGAAAAATCAAGATGTTATAGGAGTTGATTATGTATTTGGCTAAAAGGTTAGAGACATTTAGAGGTTATTTAGGTACGGAGATGAACATGCGCCTGGTCAAGATGAAACAAGAAGGCCGGGATGTAATTAATCTTGGGCTCGGCGATCCTGATTTTACTCCACCCGAGCACCTTTTGGAAAATCTTCGAGATTCAGTTAGCAATCCAGATAATCACCATTATCCGAGTTTTTATTCAAGCAAACCATTAAAGG
>JBNAWB010000246.1:0-1480 GCA_049699975.1 Thermodesulfobacteriota bacterium | reverse complement strand
GGTTCTTCCTTTATTAGGATCATGTGATGGCCTTTTTCATATTCACCTTTGCCTTTTGGATGTGGGAGACATTGCTTTGGTTCCAGATCCTTCATATCCTTCATACGAAGCAGGAGTTAAATTGGCTGGAGGGCAAGTATATAGTTTTCCTTTGTTAAAAAAGAACAGATTTCTTCCGGATTTACGTTCTATTCCTGGGGATGTGGCTAAGAAGGCAAAGATGATTTGGGTAAATTATCCCAATAATCCTACGGGATCGGTAGCGGATTTAGATTTTTATCAGGAGCTTGTGGCTTGGGCGAAGACTTATGACGTCTTTGTGGTATCCGATAATCCCTATTCGGAGATTTATTTTGAGCATAAGCCTCCCAGTTTTTTGGAGGTTGAAGGAGCAAGGGAAGTTGGTGTAGAATTAAATTCCTTGTCAAAAGCTTATAATTGCTGTGGGTGGCGAGTAGGAATGCTCGTTGGAAATAAGGATATTATTGCTGGTATGGCCAAGATTAAATCCCATTCAGATAGGGGCATTTTTTACCCCTTGCAGGTGGCTGCTACTAATGCTTTGAATGGTCCGATTGATTTTATGCAAAGACGCAATAAAGTTTTTCGAGAAAGAAGGAACATTGTGGTCCAGGGATTAAAGGATGTCGGCTTGGAAGTTGAATCCCCCTCAGCTACCTTCTATGTATGGTCGACCATTCCATCAGGATATAGTTCTCAGGAATTTTGTCTTAAAGTATTGGAAGAAGCTAATGTATGGATGATCCCTGGTTCAATGTATGGCAAGTATGGAGAGGGATATTTAAGGATTTCGCTTATTGTTGGAGTAGATAGAATTAGGAAAGCTGTTGAGCGCATTAAAAAAATTGTTTGATGTCCATTGTTTTAAAAATTGTTGCTTTTCTAAAAATAAAGTGGTTCTGAAATTCAGAAAAATTTTATCGAGGTGATATGTGGCATATGAAAATCGTTTAAAGTTCTATACTCATCTTTTAAAAGCAGGGTAAGTTACATTATTAAATTTTCGATGAAATAGGTCATGTTATAAAAAAATTTTTGGGGGAGGAGATAAAAATGAAGAGAAAAAATTGGGCAATATTTTGCGCAATCATTGTTATAGGGATCGCGGCCATCTTAATTTGGGGCAATCTTAACCAAATTGGTGCTCAAGAATTTAACTTAAAAATGTCAACAGTAGTTAAAGCGCCGCATCCTTGGATATCCTCGGGGCAATATATTCAAAAAACCCTCAAGGAAAAAAGTGGGGGAAAAATTAATGTTACATTATATGACGCAGGAAGGTTGGGGAGTGATGAAGTAACCCTGACAAGTTTGCGGGAAGGAACTGTAGATCTTTACGTAGGTGGGACGGGCAACGTCGCCACTTATGTTCCCGAAATGAGTTTTTTTAATCTCAGCTTTCTTTTCAAGAATCAGAAACATTTCGAAGAATGCTTAAAGGTAGGTGGTTATCTCCATA
>JBNAWB010000245.1:0-4471 GCA_049699975.1 Thermodesulfobacteriota bacterium | reverse complement strand
AGGTGAGGGGTTAAGAACAGCAGATGTCATTTATTTAATGCTCTCATTAATAATATAAGCAGCTAATTTGGATAAAAACCAAAAATATTCAACAAATTTCTAAGATGATACACCGGAGGAGATGATAGGCATAAGGGAGCTCATAAAAAATAATTCTTTTTCAACCAGGGTGAAAGCCGGAGGAAGGTTGTCATGAAAATAATCTGGATGATTGGCTTTAAAGCCAGCACGAGTACGGTCATCGGGCTGAAGAAAATGGTGGCCAGCGCTAAGGCAATAGATATATTTTTGCCTGCTACTCCGTAGGAGAAAGCAATCATGTCCTCGTAGGAAAACCTGGCTAATTTGGAAAATAAGGCGGAAGAAATGAACAGCAGCGCATAAAGAACAGCTAAAGGGAAAAAAACAATTATAAAGTATTGCGGATTTTTAACTAAGGTCTTCGCTTCCAGCGCCATAGAAATAAACATGATCATGCCCATGCCTAACATAGATATTCCAGGCAGAATCGGCCTTATCTGTTGAAAAGTTTGCGCCCCTTTGAAGCGCAAGATCAAACGTCGAGTCAGATCGCCGAAAATGAGCGGTAAAACTACTACGATCAAGATGTCTTTAAACATCGCCCAGGCATCAAGCTGCACATATACCCCGGCTAAAACGGGCATCCATATGGGAATCATGACGATGCTAATGAGCAGGCTGAGGGCTACGATGACCATAGCTAAGGCTACGTTGCCCTTGGCGTAGCCCGTCCACGCCGCGACCATACCTGCGCAAGGCACCGTACCAGTCAAGATCAGACCGACGGCAAAATCGGGACGATTATGCAGAAAAAGATAAGCCAATCCTGCGGCCAAAGGCGGCGAAAAAGCAAAATTGAAGACCATGGAAAGGCTGATCAGCTTCAGGTTGGCGGCGGCTTTACCTACTTCCTCAATGCGCAGCCCGATCATCATGGGATAAAGCATGACAAACGTAACTATAGGTGTGTAATTTTTTAGGCTTGCGGATTGTTTGGGAAAAAGCCAGCCAAAGGCTATCCCGACACTGATACTGAAGACAATAAATAAGATCAGGTTTGATTCAAGCCCCTGGGAAATTTTTTGCAGTTGTTTCAACACGGATTTTTCCTTCTTATCCTCTCCAAGATACTGCTTTCACCTTGGCAGCGAAATCATCTTTAGCATTACGGTTTAACTTGGGATTTTCCTCATGACTCCTCTTCACAAATCTTCACGATCGCTTCAACTGCCTTGTGAAGTTCCTCTAGCGTGTAATCGAAGCAACGAAAGGGACCTCGTTTTTCAATCCCCAGGTCTTTGTCAAGGTTAAGGCTTCTGTCCACCTTAAAGCCGGACTTCTCAATTATTTTGCTCGCGCAGCGATTGGCGCAGCCGTCGACGGCGATGATCCTTTTTGCAGCTTGAGTCGTCTTTTTGTGCTTGGGTACATCCACCGCCAGGGCCGAAGTGCAGAAAAGGCCCGTCTTTTTAGGATCGAGCTTCTTCATGGCCTCCAGCGCTGCGACACCCGTCAGGGTGCCGGCACTGGACATGACCCCAAAACATACAAACAAGGCATTCGCTGGAACTTTTTCCTGATCGGACATAAAGAAATCACTTCTTTCGTTTAAATTTTAGTAACGAACTTCTTTTGGATTTTTCTAAATTTTTCTTTACGAAAATTTCCTTATTTTTTTCTATCTTTTTAACGTTTCACAACTTGTCTCCTCTTTTTGAAGTGCATGCCAGGCTTTTTTTGAACGGGAAGTGGGAATCGCTTTCCGAGCAAGAAACTCTAAATGTTCCATGATGGGCGCAAGGAATCGAATCGGGAAGCCGAGCAGGGTTTCATTATTTCCGATATCTGTTGCATCACGGCACCCGTAGCAACCATACCCGAAGTTTAAACGGTCTTTAAGAAGCGGGATTAAGGTAGAATCTACGCATGTAGCCTGCAGAACCGCCGTCGAAGAAGGAACTCGTCGGCCGCCATTCGCATGTAAATAAGAAAGAACGATCCACATAAGTTTTTCCACCTCATCCTCAACCACCACAAGATCCGGTACAAATTGAGCCTTTTCCAATGGAAAGAGGTGAATCTTGGTGATTTTCCCCGGGTCAAGCCGGGGCATTTCAATAAACATTTGTTTCCCAATAGCTTTATCAGATACTATTCCAAAGCCAATGAGCCCCTGGCCGGATTGGAGGCTTTGAGGGAGGGGTCTAAATCCAAAAGCCGCTGCTGCCGCCGGGCAGGAAATTCCTTCCCCGTCCAAAAGGACATCTCCCCCTCGACGCGCCTTCATCACCGCCTGGCAATAACGGTGCTGCAGCAACCGCTCTGTTTCTTCTGAAACTTTTCCATCATTCGATAGAAAGCGAACTCCCACTGGAGAACTTGAAAGGCCAAGGATGGAAACCATCCGCATTCCATACTCCCGAATCTGTTTCCATTCCAATCTTGTTTCCATCGTATTATCTCCTCCTCATCTAAGAGCTCGATTTTTCTCTTACTCCTTGGAGGTCAAAAATTCCATTCCCTCGATGGCCGTGGCAAAAGTGGTTGACGCCAGGGCAAATCGTGTAGCGAGAATGGTTTCCGCTATCTCTTCTTTAGATACTCCAGCGCGGTAGGCTATCTTGATAAAAGTCTCCGTGCAAAGGTGACATCCCACGGCCGTGGAAGCAGCGATCATAATTAAATGTTTATATTTGGGAGGAATGTGCTTCAAGTCCTCCATGACGAATTTCCGCTCCTGGGCCTGGCGGGGAATCCACTCGGGGATGAGTTTCGACATCAGGACCATGGGTTTCGGTTCCTCCCCCAGTCCTTTTTCCATCATCTTCAAAATTTCTTCCACGTTCATCTGCTTTTTTTCTTCCATCGCTTTACCTCCATTTTTTTTCGATTATCATGCTCTCTATTTTATTTTTTTTCAGATATGCATGCCAAAATAACGGAAAATATATTTGAGCGATACGTATAAGAACAAAATTCCGAATAGCGCTTTTAATGTAGAGGCTTTTATTTTGGCCACTAAGCCTGCTCCAAAGATAGCGCCGATTGCTGCTCCAGCACCCATAACAACTCCGGCCGGGATATCTACTACACCCTGATAAATTTTGAAACCACTTCCCACAACCGCCATAGAAATAAATGAGGCCATAGAAGTGCCGATGGCTATCTTAACTGGGGCCTTGAAAAAATAAATGAAGGAAGGCACCAGAGCATAACCACCTCCCAAACCAATTATGCCTGTCAAAAATCCAATAACAGTTCCCAACAATCCTTTGCCACTTTTCCTGCCGGGCACTTGGCTCCCTTCTCCTGAGGGCATTTCTTTCAAGAAAAAGCCTTCATAGAGCATGCGCAATGCCAAAACTATAAAGGCCAGGCCAACAATCAAATCGATAAGCGAACCATAGGGCAGCAAATAGCTAAAAACTAACGATCCCAAAATAACACCGATTACTCCAAAAGATGCTACCCAAGGGACCGTCTTTGTGTCCACGTTACCTAAACGAAAATGTTTAATTGCTCCCGATGTGGCTGTAAAAATGACTGCGGTGATAGTTGTCCCCACAGCCATAGCTGGCGAAAATCCAAAACCAAAACGAGCCATAGGCAGCATAATGACGCACCCACCCGTCCCTAATAAGCCACCAATAATACCAGCAACAATTCCAGCGATAAAAAGCGCCACATACCCTATGATCGTCATTTTCTTTCCCCCTTTGCCTTCTCAATTTTTAAATTCAGAAATAAGCCCGTTGGGCAAAGTGAGCAAGATATTTACGCAGCTTTTCTCTTGCTTCATCCTCCATGGAAGGACAGTCTTCGGGCCCTTTGGCCCCTTCGGCTACCAGTTGAGCAAAGACTAGGCAGCTCGGTTGGCCGCAGGCGCGGCAACCCATTCTCCTCGGTAATAATTTCAATATTTCTATTAGCTGCGGCTGAGGAGCACTTTCATAACTGGGTTGGATTTGATCCCGTTTTTCCCAGGCCTCATTAATTTCTCCTTTAAGCCATTCCAGAATTTTATCTGCCTCTTCTTCGTCTCTTAAAGCATTTATGGCGATGCGATCGCCATAAACCGTGATCAACTTCCCGTGGACGCGAAAGGTAACGGAAGGAGGATCTTTTATGTAAGTATAACCGCCAAGGTTAGCATTTAGGTAGGGAAGGGCTGCGCTTATGTTTTGATCTAAATCGGCAATACAATGCAAAGACTCAAAGCTCGGGTTGCATTCCGCCCTAAATATTTTCTTTTTATAGCTCTTTAATATCATAATTCCCTCCTTTGTCCCCCTTTTCAAAGGGGGGCTTAGTAAAACTTAAAAAAGGGCGGTGACGAATGCTATGAAATTATGTATATATAATCATATAAGCAATATAAAAATTTTGTCAACAATTATTATTACTCGGAGCGATTAAATATTTACCCTTATTCCCCTCACCCTCCCCTCTC
>JBNAWB010000244.1:3970-4486 GCA_049699975.1 Thermodesulfobacteriota bacterium | reverse complement strand
GTAAGGGGAAAAAGAAAAGCGCATAGGGCAAAGGGCAAAGTGAAAAAAGTGAAAGAGTTGAGAAATGCTGCGGTTGAAAAAGTAAATCACCCTTCCTGATGATAATTTGGTGCGACGTCTTTTTCGTCATGGCGAGCAACCCCGTTATTGATGCGGGGGAGTGTGGCCATCTCGTTATTTTTAATGTATTACGAGATCGCCACGGTCGCTCCGCTCCCTCGCGATGACATTACGACATAGTCAAAGCAGGAAGGAAAGGCGAAGGGAGGAGTTAATTTAAAATTTCTGTAATAAAGACAAAGCATAAGGAAAGGATTATGAAAAATAAAATAAGTTTTTTCTGTATTACATATTTGCAAATTCTTTTATTAGGAAAAAAGGAAACTCTCACAGAGCTCGCAGAGCACACAGAGAAAGAACTGTAAAATATTCTTAAAAATTATTATGCTCTGGATGGCGGTCCTTGGGTGATTAAGGATAAAACGTAGGGCAAGCCTTTATCGCTTGCTGAAAATG
>JBNAWB010000244.1:3572-3960 GCA_049699975.1 Thermodesulfobacteriota bacterium | reverse complement strand
TCCAATTTTAGGTCATTACGAGGGAGTGTAGGTCGATGCGAGCCACGCTGCGCTCGCCATGACGAAAAGAGGATGGCGATGCGGTCTTTGAGGGAGGAATGTGGGGGATGATTTTTGGTTGCATGGCGCATAGGGCAAAGCGAAAATAGTGCTGCCGTTATTTAGTGCTGAAGTAGTTGAGTATCATATGAAATGCAAGAAATGGAAACACAAAAGATAAAGGAAACCAGAGAAACTAAACAGACCAGAAAGACTAAATAGACCAGAAAAACCAGATAGACTTTAAAAGTGTCGGAAAAGTTTACAATATTTGAAATCGCTATTTTGGGGATAAATTTGATAATAGGTTGTTTTTATTTAATTTTTTAGAGGCGATTTGGAGACAAAA
>JBNAWB010000244.1:0-3562 GCA_049699975.1 Thermodesulfobacteriota bacterium | reverse complement strand
AAAATAATTCTTAAAAAGTGTATGAAATTTTTACAAATTAGCAGAGGATTTTTAAAATTATTTCTAACTCATTAAACCCTTAATTATTAAAAATCATTGAAATAATTAAAAAAATTTTTAACCAATTAATTTTTGATCATTTTGGCATAAAACTTGAATAAATATTATACGAATTGATCAGAAAGGTAAAAAGGTGAAAATGATGAAATTAAATAAAATTAAAATTTTGTTGTTTGTATTGCTTTTTAGCAGTTCCTTTTTATTTTTTGTTCAACCATTTGCTCATGCAATACCAACTTTGCAGCTTGATATAGCAGGCGGAACGTATGATTATTCGACTAAAACTATTATTGCCAGTACAGACCCATTTACTCTTTATGCTTATTTAATTCCGGATTTTCGCAATACGCTAAATGATGATTATTATATTTCAGCCGCATTGATTCCCAAAATAGGCCCAACTGGGGATGATCTTGGTTCTTTTTCTTTTGGAGGAACCAAAATTAATGTAACTTCCAAAATGACTTATGGCGTCCCGCCATTAGAAATTATTGTTGCTTTACAAGGTTGGGATGCTGGTGATTTGCCAAAACATGAAATTTACCCGACATATTTTTATGAATTTAAGTTTAATTTCTCCATTGATTACCAAATAAGCAGTTATAATACCCAAGATAGAGCAATAAATGGAGGTGCTATCCCCACAAATGGATCAGGGATGTATTATGCAGCTTTTGTGGTCAATACTTCATCGTTAGACCCCAATTATGTTCTCCATTTTGATCTTTATAACACAAAGATAAAACGTTCCGGTGATATTGATGTAACTCAATTTGCTCCTTTTTCTCATGATGCACAAAGCACGCGTGTTCCAGAACCATCAACTTTATTGTTACTTGGCTCTGGATTAATTGGATTGGCGATATTTGGAAGGAAACGGTTGCAGAAATAAAGATTAAGTAAATTTAAAAGATATTTAGAAAATAAAAGCGCTCCTTGGTTAAGAAACTGAGGGGCGCTTTTTATTTTGAGAATGTAAATTGGGGTCAGGTCTTGTATTTTAACATTTATCTCCCACTACGCTTGAGAAAACAAAGTAAACGGGACGCTGAAAAAAAAGCAGGGAGCACGGAGCAAGGAGCTTGGAGCAAAATACTGAAGATCGTAAGGCGTGAGGCGGGAGGGGAAAAGCGTAGCGCATGGCGCAAAGGGCAAAGCGAACTACAAAAGAAAAATTTTAATGGGACGCAGATTAACGCAGAAAAACGCAGATAAAGACCATTTCATAAATTAATAAATTAATAGTGCATTTAATAAGATTTTGTTTTTTTGTTTTTTATCCTGTGAATCTGAGTCGATCTGCGTCCTATTTTATGCCTTAATTTGACATTTTATTTAGCATATTATAAAATGCTCTTAAAAATGCTTTTGGAGGCATAGATGAGGACGACTTTGATGATTGATGAGGAATTAGTGGAGGAAGTAAAAAATTTATGCGGGGTTAAAACGAAAAGCGAGGCGGTGGAAAAAGCCCTGGAGGAATTTATCCGTAGAAGGAAAGCAAAAAAATTAGTCGATCTGGAAGGGAAAATTGATCTATCCTTCACTCTCAAGGAATTTATCGAGAGAAGGAGGAAAGATGTTCCTCATAGATAGTTCGGCCTGGATTGAGTATCTTCGGCCAAAAGGGTCAGCAAAAGTTAAAGCAAGGGTGCGCGATATCCTGCAAAAAGAGGAAGCGGTTTCCTGCGGGATTGTTATAGTGGAGATATTAAGAGGGGCAAGAAACGAGAAAGATTTTGCATCTCTTTGTGAATCTCTTACCTCGCTGCCGATGATTTCAATCGATGATTCAGTAATCCAGAGGGCAGCAAAGTGGGGATTTATTTTGGATAGAAGAGGGAAGATAGTAGCAACCACAGACCTAATTATTGCTTCGGCAGCCTATGGAAAAGCGAAACTTCTGCATATAGATAGCGATTTTGAATTAATATCATCTGAAGTGGATTTAGATGAAGAGAAGATAGAGGAATTGTAAGGGGTAAGGGGTAAGGCGTGAGGCGCAAGGCGTGAGGCGGAAGGGGAAAAAGAAGTAATGCATAGTGCAAAGCAAAAAGTGTTGCAGTTAAAAAGTGCTGCGGTGCTACCATAAAAGAAAAATTAATAATGGAATGATGGAAACAAGGAGAATTAAAAAATTTTGGCTTGGTAGTAATGAATTATAATGAAAGCAAAATATTACACACTATCCCATTCTTCAGATGAGATACCTGCTTGGCGAAGAATTTCTTTAATTAAACTGGCACTAAGGTCACCTTTGTGGGGATTTGGAATTCGGATTTTTTGATTTGCTTTTATCATGAATTGGTGTTTTCCACCAGAGAATGGTCCAGAATAGCCCAAGGCTTTAAATTTGCGAATTAATTCTTTTCGCGAAAGATTTGCTACCATCTATGCGGCGACGACTTCTTTAATTTTGAGGGAAAAACCATCGATTTCTGGGATAGGTTCTTGATCTCGAATTTTAAGAATTAACCATTCTTCCAAAACTTCCATAAGCTCTTGTCGGCATTCCTCAACGGTTTTTGCATTGGCCCAAACTCCTTGAAAACCTGGTATTTCAGCGAACCAAGTTTCATCTTCTAAAATTTTATACTGAGCTTTCTGTAAAGCTTTTTGAATATATTCTGTTAACATAAAATTAACTCCCTTCATATAAATTTAACCTAATAATATCATGAATGAAAAATAAGTCAATTTTACTAAATTGGCTAAATTGGGGTCAGCTCTTGTATTTTAACATTTCTCTCATACTGACCTTTAAAAAACAAAAGAAACTATGGGAAGCAGATGAAAAAAGCAGGGAGCACGGAGCAAGGGGCTCGGAGCAAGGGGCCAAACTATATATCGTAAGGCGGAAGGCGTGAGAGGGGAAGGTGAAAAAGAAATAATGCATAGTGCAAAGCGAAAAGTGTTGCAGTTATGAAGTGCTGCCGTGCTGCAGTAAAAGAAAGTAAAGGCTATGTGCCTGGCGCAAGACGAAACACTCAGGCCTTAAAAAACACTTACGAAGTGTCTTTACACTTCGTAAGTGTAAGTGATTTATAAGCCCAGCGCAAGGAGCAGAGGAGATTTATTTTAGTCATAAGTATGATGCAGGAAAGAAGTTTGGTCTTTGGTCATAGCCGATTCCATTTCCGATGTAGCTTTAACTCCATGGCGATATTGAAAGGGCCACATACTTTTGGTATGAAAGATACCCACTCGGTCTCCGTCTTGAAGAATATGTTTCAAATCGGGCTTTAATCCAGGCATAGCGCTTAATTGCCCATTAATGAATGTGATTCCTCTTTCTTCATCTGGAAGGCCTAAGTAATTTAACAAGTCGGTCATATTGCTTCCTTGAGGAAGAGTAACTGGCAGATGGGCAAAGCTTCCCTGATCAGCTTCTTTTCCATATCTGGCTAAGGGACCGTAAAGCCATACATCGATAGTAGTGTTTTGCAAGTTAACCACCTCCAATGGGGGGAAAAATTCCTACTTCGTCCCCGGGGTTCAATTG
>JBNAWB010000243.1:0-4513 GCA_049699975.1 Thermodesulfobacteriota bacterium | reverse complement strand
GAAAATAAAAAAATTTAACTTGACATTTTTAATAAAGTTATATATAAGGTTTATATTACGGTGATTAAATAATGAAGTTATCAACCAAAAGTCGATATGGACTAAGAGCAATTTTTGATATCGCTTACCATGCGGGCGGGCTACCGACGCAGATCAAAGAGATCTCAAAACGGCAAGGGGTCACGCCCCGTTATCTGGAACAGATTTTTCAAAAACTTAAGGAAGCTGGCTTAATAAAGAGTATCCGCGGCCCAAAAGGAGGCTACTATTTGGCCCGTGCCCCAGAAAAAATTTCGGTAGCGGACGTGATTTGGGCGGTGGAGGAAACCATCGATCCAGTATTCTGCACCAGCCGATCCAAGGTGAAAAGCAATAAAAAGAAATGTAAACGGGAAAAGAATTGTGTAGCGCGCATAATTTGGCAGGAGGCCGGCCAGCTCCTTAATCAATACTTCAGCTCTGTTTCTATAGCTCAAATGTGCCAAAGAGCCCAAGAGATGGGGATTGAGAAGCAATTAGACCATCGTTTCATGTATTTTATATAAAAGGAGGAAAGATAAGAATTTACATAAAGGGTTAACAAATTAACCCTCTTTAAAATGTAAATAAAAACATCTTATCCAGAGTGGTGGAGGGACTGGCCCTGAGAAGCCACAGCAACCGGTCTCGCTAAAGGCGGGATGCTGGTGCTAATTCCAGCAAGGTAGCAATACCTTGGAAGATAAGATGGGATAAAGATAAAAAACCCCTTCTTATCAACCAAGAAGGGGTTTTTTTTATGCGCAGAAAGGAGGTGGAGAAAATGTAAAAATCTGGCTGGCGATAAAAGAAAGCTTTCCAAATTAGATGCAGGAGGAATAGAAAGGAGTAACAAGTAATGAACCCTTATAAAGTAAATAAAACAGTTGCGGAGATCAATGAGAAAATTCGCCAAGGGAAAGCTGTGGTGGTTACGGCGGAAGAGATTATAGATATCGTAGAAGAAAAAGGGCCGATAAAGGCCGCTTTAGAAGTAGATGTGGTGACCACGGGCACCTTCGGACCAATGTGCTCCTCTGGAGCATTTATCAATTTTGGACACACGCAACCGCGCATAAAAGCAGCTAAGGTTTGGCTAAATAATGTGCCGGCTTATGCAGGAATAGCGGCCGTGGACATTTATATTGGGGCTACGGAACCAGCCGAAGATGATCCGCTCAATAAGGTTTATCCGGGCGAATTCAGATATGGGGGTGGTCATGTCATCCAAGATTTGGTGGCCGGGAAGACTGTGCTCCTGCGGGCCGAGGCTTATGGTACCGATTGTTATCCACGGAAGAAGTTAGAAAAAGAAATTACTCTCCAAGGTCTTCCAGATGCCTTTCTTTTTAACCCGCGCAATGCTTATCAGAATTATAACTGTGCCGTCAATATGTCGAGCAGGACGATTTATACCTATATGGGCGTACTGCGGCCCAATGGTGGAAATGCCAATTACTGTAGCGCTGGGCAGTTAAGTCCTCTCCTAAACGACCCTCTTTATAAAACTATAGGGGTAGGGACAAGAATTTTTTTAGGAGGTGGCCAGGGGTTCGTTGTCTGGCGAGGAACACAACATAACCCTCACGTAAAGCGCGGACCTAATCAAGTACCTCGGACTCCAGCAGGTACCTTAGCTGTTTTAGGAGATTTAAAACAAATGAGTCAGGAATGGCTGGTAGGAGCGAGTTTCCAGGGTTATGGCTGTACATTAATCGTGGGGGTGGGGGTACCCATTCCGCTCTTGAATGAAGAGATAGCCCAGTACACGGCCGTAAAAGATGAGGATATTTATACCCAAATCGTTGATTATAGTAAAGACTATCCCGAAGGTGGGCCGGTACAAAGTCTAGGGGAAGTTAATTATAAACAGTTGAAGAGCGGCAAGATAAAATTTAATGGTCGAGAAATTCCTACTACGCCTCTTTCCAGTTACCCAAAAGCTAAAAAAATAGCCGAGATTTTAAAAGAATGGATTCAAAAAGGGGAATTTCTTTTGGGAGAACCTCAACAACTGTTGCCTTCAGTTAACCCTCTATAAGATTACAAAATTAATGGGGTGCCCTGGAGAAAACTTTAACCTCCTGGCACCCCAGGATTAAAAACTTAAGATTAAATATGCAATTCAATCACATCCCCATCCATAAGGACATAATCACGCTGCACCATCTGGCCGTTATACTTTTCTTTCCCCCAAATCCGGGCATATTTTAATTTCTGGATAAAATCTTTATGAATCTGAGCGGCAAAATCAAGCACTGTGCTTCCTTTGGGCAAAATCACAGGATCTTCTAAGTCAGCCGGCTTGCCAGGGGCCTTGGTATAAGCCCGAACTAAATCCAAGGTCAAAAAAATTTCTTTTTTTAGTGCTTCCAAGTTATAATTTTCTTTGGCCGAGATGCAGATCGTGGGATAAAAATGAGAAAATTGGCTCAAGAATTTTTGACAATTTTCTTGGGCCTCAGGAAGATCTGCTTTATTGCCCACAAAAACAGCCCGCTTATAAAAAAAACCAATCTCTTTTCCTTGGGCTTCATCTTTTTTTAGAATCTTAATGCGCCGGCGATTTAACTCCTCGAGAATAATATCAATTTGAGTAGAACAGTCTTCTGTGAGATCAAGGACGATCATAAGGGCCTGGGCATTCCGGATTAAATTAAAGATTCCTGTTTCCGCAAATTCGTCCATCAAGGGGGGAGAATCAACGATTTGAATTTGAATGTTTTCAAATTTCATCATCCCGGGCAAGGGGAGGCGCGTGCTAAAGGGATAATCAGCAATTAAAGGCAGAGCATTAGTTAAAGAGGCCAAGATTTGGGACTTTCCACAATTGGGCAAGCCCACTAAAACAACCTGGGCGGCCCCTTCTTTCTTTACCGTAAAAGGATCAGCTTGCCGAGAAGTGGAAGGTCGCCGTTTAGCTTCTTCCTTGTGTTGGGATAGCCTTCGGCGGAGCTGGGCAATTAGCTTGTCTGTCCCTTTGTGGTGAGGAATAATGGCTAACATTTCTTCTAAGGCCAATATTTTTTCGGCATTGGTCTTGGCCTGGCGATAACGTTCTTCAGCTTCTTTGTACTGCGGGGGAAGATTGGCAGGCATAAAAGTTTAAGTTGTCATCCCCTCCTTCCTAAATTCCTGCGGACTATGAATTTGCTTCTTCCCGGAAAGCTTAGGTTTAGGTCTTTTATTATATAATACAAGAAAAAAAGGAGTTACTCAAGATAAGGGGAAAAATTCAAAGGCCCAGTCGCGGGCACAAGTGCTTTATAGGGCAGGAAGAGCATCGCGGTTTCTTGGCTAAGCAGACCGCCCGCCCGTGGAAAACGAGCTGGTGGCAGGCTTGAGTCCACCGATTCTTAGGAATTAAGTTTTGTAAATCAATTTCAATCTGATCAGGATCAGTAGAGTTGGTCCAGCCTAAGCGATAGGCCAGTCGTTTCACATGCGTATCTACGGCAATTCCTTGCTGCCCAAAAGCATTTCCTAAGAGGATGTTAGCCGTCTTCCGACCCACGCCGGGAAGAGTAGTCAATTCTGCCATTGATTGAGGTACTTGGCCACGGAACTTCTGCACAAGCATTTGGCAGCATTGGATAATGCTCCGGGCCTTTTGGTGATAAAAGCCCGTAGGACGAATTTCTTCTTCTAATTTCTCGAGATCAGCTTGGGCGTAGTCTTGGGCAGTGGGGTATTTCTTAAAGAGTTCTTTGGTTACTTGATTGACCCGTTCGTCCGTACATTGGGCAGCCAAAATGGTAGCTATCAAAAGTTGAAGAGGGTTTTGAAAATTAAGGGTCACCCGCGCATCTGGATATTCTTTTTCCAGAATGTTTAGAACCTTAATCACCTTTGCCTTAGATTCCATAGCCTAAAGTTCCTCTTCTTATTTATATTTTACTCTTGCCCAAGGTAAGTTTTACCATAATCCAAGGTGGTTAAAGGGATTCCGGCCGTAGCCTGGGCAGCCTTAATTTTATTCACCACCAGCATATGGTCTCCCATAGAAATTAGAGAATGAACCTCGCAGAACCAATAAGCCAAAGCGTCCGGCAAATAAAGGACATTGGCCATTCCTCTTTGAAAATTAAATCCGGCTAAGTTTAAGGAAGATGAACTCTTCAAAATAGGGATAAAAGGTTTATGTTCATTTTTGAGTAAGTTAAGACTGAGCAGACTACCTTCCTGCAGGAGTTTTAGGACCGACCGATTATAGCGCAACACAGCGGCAATTAAGGGAGGAGAATAGGAAACCTGAGTTACCCAGGAAACGATCATAGCTTTTTCTTTTTCCCTGGGCCCGGTTATTAATAGGTAAATCCCATAAGGGATAAGGCGCAGCGCCTGGGCTATTTGAACGTCCATAAAATTTTGAGGCAATGATCAATAATTAATAGCCATTCTTAATGATTTAAAGAATAAAATCAAGCTAATTTTGAACTTACCGTCGATCACTTTTGAAATTCGTACCTACTTCAGGCGGGAGGGAGAGAGGCTC
>JBNAWB010000242.1:0-4550 GCA_049699975.1 Thermodesulfobacteriota bacterium | reverse complement strand
TGAGCATCTTTCTTCTCCCGCCGATGCTTCTTCATTCATGCCTGCCTCTGGCCTGTCTAGGGCCATACTTCTCCCACTTTTCAGTGACGGATTACGGAAAGGAATAATTTTAAATTGACTTTTTTAAATTGAATTTGTTAGCTTGGGATTGGACCTTTTGGTCCATATATAGGGCAAATGTTTAGGAGAAAATAAAAAAGGATAAGCAGGAGAAGGATATGCTGACCAATTCAATTATTAAAGAACTTCAAAATATAGTAGGTAAAGAGAGATGTTTGACTGCCCCCGAAGATTTATTGGTTCATGCTCATGATGTCTTTGCGGAGAAAAAGCCGGATGTAGTGGTCCTGCCCATAAGCACGGAAGAAGTGTCCAGGATATTAAAGATCGCCAACCGAGAAAAAATCCCCGTAACTCCTCGCGGCTCAGCCACAGGCTTAAGCGGGATGTGTGTTCCAGAGCATGGCGGCATAGTAATGGCTATGTCCAAGATGAATAAAATCTTGGAAATTAGCCCCGAAGATCGCCTGGCGGTCGTAGAACCTGGCGTAATTACTAACGATTTGCAAGTGGCGGTTGAGGAGCAAGGTCTTTTTTATCCTCCTGATCCGGCAAGCCAGACGATTTGCCAAATAGGAGGAAATGTAGCTACCAATGCCGGTGGTCCCAGGTGTGTTAAGTACGGGGTAACCAGAGATTATCTTTTGGGCCTGGAAGCAGTTTTGCCTTCGGGAGAAGTCATTAAAACTGGAGGCCGACCAATCAAAAACGTAACTGGCTATGACGTAACTCGCCTTCTCTGCGGATCCGAAGGCACTTTGGCTGTCATAACCAAGATCATCGTCAAGTTGATCGCTAAACCCGAAGCCAGAAGAACTCTTTTGGTGGCTTTCAATTCTATTGATGATGCCAGTACTACCGTCTCACGCATTATGGCTGCAGGAATAGTACCCAGGGCGCTGGAACTTATGGATCAGCATTATATAGCGAATTGCGAGAATTTATATCATTTGGGCTTACCCACCCATGCTGCTGCTATGTTAATCATCGAGGTAGATGGATTTTTGGAAACTGTTGATCGCCAAGCGCGCATAGTCAAGGAGTTTTGCGAAAAACAAGGAGCTTTTGATATTAAATTGGCCCAGAGTGAGGAAGAAGCTGACCGCATGTGGATGGCCCGGAAACTTGGCTCCGTGGCTCTTTATCGGCTTAGTAAAACTATGGTTACTGAAGACGCGACTGTGCCCATTAGCAAAATTCCCGCGATGGTGCGCAGATTGAAAGAAATAGAGAAGAAATACAACATAACTATATATCTCTTAGCCCATGCTGGTGATGGGAATATGCACCCCCTGTTGACCTACGATCCAGGGAACAAAGATGAAGCAGAGCGAGTTGACAACTTAATACGGGAAATCTTTGAAGCCTCCATTGCCTTGGGCGGAACTCTTACTGGAGAGCATGGGATCGGCCTGGCCAAAAAAGCTTTTATTCCTTTGGAAATTTCTCCGGCCGAAGTTCAGGTTTGGAAAAATATCAAAAATTCCTTCGATCCTAACGGCATCCTTAATCCTGGGAAATTTGTTTGAAAAAACATTGATAAAATTATGTCTGAAAGTGACCATATTTCTCCTCCTCCAACCCTCTTCATGATGAGACCGTGTGGCCATTACTTTATTTTATTATGTTACGAGATCGCCACGGTCGCAACGCTCCCTCGCGATCACCTTAAGACACAGTCTCAATGAGGAGAGGGTAGGCCCGAGGGAAAAAGTTTAATGCTTTGATAAACAAGAGGAGTTTTTATGTACCCAGAAGAAATAATGCTCAAAGAGGCAGAAAAATGTTCGCGGTGCGGAGCCTGTGTTTCCCACTGCCCAGTTTTTCGGGAAGTGCTTCAAGAGACTTATAGTTCGCGTGGAAAAGTGGAAGTAGCCAAAGCCATCTTGGAAGGAACCATTTCATTTTCTGATTACACAGAAGATCTTTTTAGCAAATGTCTTCTTTGTTTGACTTGCAAAGCAAATTGCCCGGCAGGAGTTGATCAGAGTAAAGTAATTTTGGGTTTGCGCGCCCAATTGGCCCAAAAAATGGGTTTACCCTTTTCCAAGAAGGTGGCTTTCAAATATTTACTTAAGAATCGTTCCCGCTTTGAAAAGGTCTTAAAGGCGTTTTCTTACTTGCAAATGTTTACCCCTCCGAAAGGAGATGGCTGGTTGCGCCACCTTCCTTTCTTTCTTTCGGCCTTCGGGGAAGGGAGACTGATCCCAGATTTGAGTGCGGTACCATTACGCAGACAATTTCCGGCAATTATTTCACCTTCCCCAGGGGCCGCGAAGATGCGGGTTGGTTTCTTTACCGGTTGCTTCATCGATTTTGTAGATCCAGAAATCGGCCGATCCTTAATCCGTGTCCTGGGCCGTCATGGAGTTGAAGTTATTTTCCCGAAAGAGCAGACCTGCTGCGGAATTCCGGTCTTCATGTCCGGTGATTTAGAAGATGGTTTAGACTTACTCAAGGCTAACTTGGAAGCTTTTGCCCCTTATAAATTGGACGCCATAGTCGTGGCCTGTGCTACTTGCGGCACGGCTTTCAAAGAGAGTTATAAGATCTTAGTGTCCGGCCAAAGCCAGGAATGGATAGATCGCGTAAATGCTTTTAGCAGTCAGGTGATGGATATCTCCGAATTTCTGACACAAAAAATTGAACTGGGTAAATCGGAAGAGAAAATCGTCCAAACGGTTACTTATCACGATCCCTGCCATCTCAATCGCAGCCAAGGGATTACTGCTCAGCCCCGCCAGATATTGAAAAATCTTCCCGGGGTCAAGCTGGTGGAAATGCGCGAGCCCCAAAGATGCTGCGGCGGGGGAGGATCATTTAGCTTTTACAACTACGAGCTGTCCAAACAGATCAGTCAGAAGAAAATCAAGGATATAGAGGCCACGCAGGCTTCGACTGTGGTTACTGGCTGTCCTGGATGTATGCTGCAGTTAAAAGATCAATTGACTCAGCAGGGATTACCCGTTAAAGTCAAGCATCTTATCCAAGTAGTGGACGAGGCTTTTTAACTTCTGGAGGAGAAAAGAGTCAAGGTATTTCTTCAGTAATGGGCGGGCTAATATATATTTCTTGAAGTCCATTATCCTGAAGGGCTTTTTCGATTTTCGGGAGGTTTGCGCTGATAAGATCTATTAGAAAATTGGTTAGGCGGCAATAGATTTGGATTTGATCTTTAGCAAAAGACTGGAGCATCTTTCGACATCTACCTAAGCAGATGAGCGAATTTTTACATGTCCCGCAATCAGGATTAAGATCTTGGTGAGATCGGTAATTTAGGGATAAGGGAGTCCCATCCTTGATATTGCCAAGACGCGCCAAAGGTGTGCCCACATATTCATCGCATCCATACACTGTGCCATCGAGGTCTATGGCCTGAAATTCAGTCCCGCAAGCGCAGCGAAAAGAAACAGGGTCTGTGTCTGAGCCATTAAGCAAAGAATTGGCGATGCTCTCAAAAGGGATGAGCTTGAGAATTTTTCCTTGCCTAAGTTGATTTAGCCAGAAAAAAAAGAGTTGTTCAATTCCGGATTCATAATTTTGAATAAATCTTCGGGGATTCTCGAAGCGGGGTTTGTTAACTATCTGCCAATATACATGATCGCAAAGCTCTAACATTGTAGTTACGGACTCGAAAAGGTTAGTGCTTTCTTCAACAGTTAGTCTACCTATTAAAGGAAGGGAAGCTTTTTTCTTTATCTCGATTAGATTATTAACAATTCGATCGTAAGTGTGCGCACCTCTATGCTGCTCATGAGCATGTTTGTCCCCATCAAAGGATACAAAAATAAATTTCAGGGCCGATAGAATATCCAAAGGAATTTTGTTCAAGGCAAGTCCGTTAGTGTAAAGACAATAAGAAGCTGGCAGACCTAAGGTGGCCTGAAACAAATTGCGCATAGCATCAATGGCTAATAGTGGTTCGCCACCAAAGAAGACGATTCTATTTTCCTCAGCATCTTTGCCGCGGGCTATGAGGTCTTCTTTTATATATTCAGCAATGCTTAGTACTTGGTCAGGAGATAGCGTCTTGGCCGATGGGTTAGTGGTGACGGCATTGCCCGCAGAACAATAAGTGCAGGCCATATTACAGCGATGGGTGACCAAAACATAATATTCCATACTATTTTGTCTCCGCCATAAAATTACCGATATTGCTTTTTCCTTAGAAGAGGAAAAAATTTTTCTTTTTTAATTTATTGATTTAGAAAATTGGGGATTAATTTTTTGTAGGAAGCTGAGCAAAAAAATTGGGTGGACCAAATTTCTATGAACCGCCGGGTTCATTTGGCGCGTAACTTGGTTGGTATTTGGGTTCGATTTTTTTAATCATCTTTATAGTAAATTTTTTGGCGAATTTATTTTTTCTTAAGACATTTTTAAATATAGGATGGCTATAAGGGGTTGTCAAGTATCTCCAAATCTGACCGTCGACCACTTTTGAAATTGGTACCTACTTCAGGCGGGAGGGAGAGAGGCTCATTAAAATG
>JBNAWB010000241.1:0-4562 GCA_049699975.1 Thermodesulfobacteriota bacterium | reverse complement strand
GAGGATTTTAATTATGATGAGCGTTTATTTGCCCTAATCTGCGTTCTTAATAACTTGTGATAGCCGGGTCCCGCGCAACGAAGAGTTACCAACCCCGTCAGGTCCGGAAGGAAGCAGCGGCCGTAACTAACTTCGTGTGCCGCGGGGGAGCCTGGCTATCACCAAAAAATAAATTGGGTTTTCTTAGAATTAAAAACAATAATTTTTAAAGGAAGTATGTCCTATATTGTTTTAGCCCGCAAATGGCGCCCGCAGAATTTTACCGAAGTAATAGGGCAAAAGCCTATTACGCAAGCTTTACAGAATGCTCTCCTTACCCAAAGAGTGGCCCATGCTTATCTCTTTGCCGGACCACGGGGTGTGGGCAAAACTTCTGTAGCCCGCATTCTGGCCAAAGCCCTCAATTGCCAAGAGGGACCAACAGCTAACCCTTGCGACCACTGCCCATTTTGTATCGAAATCCGCGAAGGAATTTCCGTAGATGTTTTAGAAATTGACGGAGCTTCTAATAGAGGCATCGATGAAATCCGGGAACTTAGAGAAAACGCCCGTTACCTACCGGCTAAGAATAAATATAAAATTTATATCATCGATGAAGTCCACATGCTCACGGATCAGGCTTTTAATGCCCTCCTGAAGACTTTAGAAGAACCTCCGCCTCACGTCATCTTCATCCTGGCCACCACTGAACCGCACAAAATTCCTTTGACCATTCTTTCCCGGTGTCAAAGGTATAATTTCAAGCGTATCCCTGCTCACTTTATTGTGGAGCAATTAAAAAAAATTAAGGTGGAAGAAAAAATAGAGATCAGTGACCGCAGCCTCTATCTTTTAGCTCGGAAGGCGGAAGGCTCACTTCGTGATGCTCAAAGTCTCTTTGACCAAGTCCTCTCTTTCGCCGGAAATACCATCGCGGATGAACAGGTTTTAGAAGTCCTGGGTTTAATCGACCAGAAATTGCTCGTAAGTACTTTGCAAGCCTTGGGCGAGGGAGATAAAGCTACCCTCCTCCAAATTGTGGCCGAGGTGGGCCAATTTGGTTATGATCTCAAAGAATTCTGTGCCGAATTAATTCGTTTAACCAGGGATCTTTTAGTATTAAAAATCATACCTCCTCCCGAATTAACCAGACTTGATTTAATCGATTTGCCCGAGGAAGAAATTCAAGAGCTAGCCCAACAAGCAGATAAGTTCACCATGGCTGAACTCCAGAGCATCTTTCGCTCCCTCACCTCGGCCTATGATGAAATCGCTCGTTCCACTTTTCCCCGGCTAATTATGGAGATGACCTTGTTGCGCTTGGCCACTCGCCGGCCAATTCTTTCTGTGCCCGAAGTTTTGGAAAGACTCCAGCAGTTTGAAGAACGGCTGAGTCTGCAGCCTGCCCCTTCTTTTTCTCTTTCTCCTGCCCCCCCAACAATAGATAGCGAGGCTGAACAAACAGCAGGCCTTTTATCCCCGGAAACATCTCCGTTAGCCAATAGGGATGAGGCCTCCTTAGCGACCACCCCCATGCCAGTTAATGAAGAAAGAATTGCGGAAAAAACCATAGAAAAATTGGGGGTAGAAGAAGAAAAATGGAAAAGTTTTGTCCAATTCGTGAAAAAGAAAAAACCACCCTTGGCTTCCTTGTTAGAACATGGTTCTCCTTTATCTTTCCAGGGAGATTTTTTGGAGATTGGTTATCCTGAAAAATCTTTTTATCTGGAACGGATGCAAGAAACCGAAACTAAGGCAGTCTTAACGAATCTGGCCAAGGAATTTTTCCAGCAGCAGATGCGGATTAAGATAGCGGGTATTTCCAACCATATCCTGGGCAACCCCCGCCCGGAGAATAATGGTCAAAATTCTAAAAAAAATGCCCAAGAAGAGGTCTTGAATCACCCCCTCGTTAAAGAGGCGCTTAATATTTTCGGCGGGCGCGTGGTAGAAATTAAAAATTTATGAGGAGAAAAAAATGAGTAAAGGATTTGGCAATATCATCAGGCAAGCTCAACAATTGCAGGCCAAAATGCTCAAGGTTCAAGAAGAAATGGCTAACCGCACGGCCGAAGCTTCGGCCGGCGGGGGGATGGTCACGGCCGTGGCCAATGGCAAGCAGGAAATAGTTGCTCTCAAAATAGAAAAAGAAGTGGTTAATCCTGAGGACGTAGAGATGCTCCAAGACTTAGTCGTCGCCGCCGTTAATGCTGCTTTAAAAAAGGCCCAGGAAATGGTGGCGGAGGAGATGAAAAAGCTGACTGGTGGCCTGTATATTCCCGGCCTAATGTAGAAAAGACTATGGCTCTAGCCCAACCCATTTTACGCTTAATTAAAGAACTTACTAAACTTCCCGGCGTGGGCGAAAAAACCGCTTCCAGATTAGCCATGTACATCATCCGTTCTGCGCCCGAAGATGTTGAAAACCTGGCCCGAGCTTTGCGCGAAGTAAAGGAAAAGATCCGTTTATGCTCCCGCTGTTTTAATCTCACCGAACAAGACCCTTGCGCCATCTGCACTGATCCCCAAAGGGATGACAAAATCATCTGCGTAGTGAGTTCGCCCGAGGATTTAATGGCTTTAGAAAAAAGCCGCAGTTTCCACGGGCTGTACCATGTACTCCATGGAGTGCTTTCTCCTTTAGACGGCATCGGCCCCCAAGACCTAAAGATCCAGGAACTGCTTGCCCGCTTGCATCAAGAAAAAATTACCGAAGTTATCTTGGCCACCAACCCCTCGGCGGAAGGAGAAGCTACCGCTCAATATCTGGCCCAGTTAATCAAACCTTTATCCATCAAGATAACGCGCATTGCGCGCGGTGTGCCCATGGGGGGAGATCTGCAATACATTGATGAAGTTACCTTGGGCAAGTCTCTGGAAAATAGAGTGCCTTTTTAAAATATATTAGGGCGAAAGGCAGGAAAGCAGCTCATGCTGGTGCAGGTTTATAACTCTTTAACCAAAAAGAAAGAAGAATTCATTCCCTTAGAAAAAGGAAAAGTCTCTATGTATGTTTGCGGCATAACCGCTTATGACCGGGGCCATATCGGCCATGCTCGGGCGGCTTTAGTTTTTGACATAATTTATCGCTTCTTCCGCTATTTAGGGTATGAGGTTACTTATGTCCGCAACTATACGGATGTGGATGACAAGATAATCAAACGAGCAAATCAAGAGGGCGTCTCTTGCCAGGAAATTGCCGAGCGCTATATCAAAGAGTATGCCGCAGACATGCAAAGCCTGGGCCTGGAACGACCCACTTATGAACCCCGAGCTACGGAGCATATTCCGCAGATCATTGAACTAATAAAAAAGTTAATGGCCAAGGGCTTTGCTTACCAAGTGAACGGCGATGTCTATTTCGCCGTAGAAAAATTTGGGGACTATGGCAAATTATCAGGCCGCAGCCTGGAAGAAATGCGCGCCGGCGCCCGTGTCGAAGTTGACGAAAGAAAAAATAACCCCCTGGACTTTGCCCTTTGGAAAGCCAGCAAACCTGGAGAGCCGAGCTGGGACAGCCCTTGGGGAAAAGGACGTCCCGGTTGGCATATCGAGTGTTCGGCCATGAGTCAATGTTACTTAGGGGAAACTTTTGATATTCATGGCGGCGGCCAAGATCTAATCTTCCCTCATCACGAAAATGAAATTGCCCAATCGGAGGCGGCGACGGGCAAGCCCTTTGTGCGTTATTGGCTGCATAATGGTTTCGTAAATATCAATAAAGAAAAGATGTCCAAATCTTTAGGTAACATTCTGCCCATTCGCGATTTATTACAGGCGTATGAAGGCGAGGTAATACGCTTATTCCTGCTCTCCACCCACTATCGTAGCCCATTAGATTTTTCATTTGCCAGCTTAGCCGAAGCCCGTTCGAGCCTGGATCGCTTTTACGCTACCCTCCAAGACCTAGAAAAAATTACTGGCGGTCAAGATGCTTATCCTCTGCCGCCTGTATCTTCTTTGTCCCTGCCCCTGCGGGAACTTCATAAAAAAATAACCCAGGCCAAAGAAAAATTTTTAGCGGCCATGGCCGATGATTTCAATACCGCTCTTGCTTTAGGCTACCTGCATGAACTCATCCGGGCGCTGAATCGGGGTTTAACCCAAAAAAATTTGCTTCCAGATACTGCTGCCCTAAGCATTTTCCAGATGGGAAGAAGAATTATTTTGGAAAGCGGTCACATTTTAGGCCTTTTCCAAATGTCTCCGGCCGTCTATTTTGCCCGGCAAAAAAAGAGGTTTTTAGAATCCCGCGGGCTAAAGGAAGAGGAAATTTCTTCTTTGATTGCCCAAAGAGATGCGGCTCGGCAATCCCGCAACTGGGCCCTTGCTGATCAGTTACGATCTCAAGCGGCCCAGTGGGGAATCATTTTAGAAGATGGTCCCGGAGGAACAACTTGGAAGCCTGCTTAACTATTTATAAATTTACCTGTATAATATATTTATGAAAGTTTGCTATCACTGCCAGAAACCAATTCCGGACGCCGAGAAGGTAGGTCGCCAAGATACTTGTCCTTACTGCTTAAGCGATCTGCACTGCTGCTTAAATTGTACATTTTATGATGAATATGCGGCGAATAAAT
>JBNAWB010000240.1:0-4610 GCA_049699975.1 Thermodesulfobacteriota bacterium | reverse complement strand
ATTTCCCAGCCGATTTTAATTTCGCCTCTCCCCCTCCCGCCTATTTCCTGCTGGCGAGAAATATTAAAACTGTTAGACGGTCAGTAAATAGAGGGTGTATTTTAAATCTCCTTTCCGTCATGGCGAGCGAGCCCGCACTTGATGCGGGGGAGGGTGGACCTTATCGGCCTTAGACCGCTGCGTTCCCTCGTAATGCCAATTACGACCCAGAGTCAGCAGGGAGAGGGAGAGTTAGGGATTGTCGCAATTGTGATAAATGGAATATCACTGAATAGCTATTTCTTATCCTGCAAACTCATCGCCAGCAATTGGACTGGATGAAGTACTTTTGTTTCATCCTTGGTAATATTACCATAAATCTGCAGGCGACAGCCGGGGCATCCCGTAGCAACTATTTCAGCTTGCGTTTTTTCAATGTTTTTGATTTTTTGAGCCGTAATTTGACCAGCTATTTCAGGATGTTCCCATTGGAAAGTTCCACCTCCGCCACAGCACACATCAGCTCCTGGCATTTCTACAAATTCAAGCTCAGGAATTTGCTGGAGTAAAAATCGTGGTTCTTCTCTTATTTTCTGACTGCGAATTAAGTGACAGGGATCATGATAAGTTACCCTTTTAGATAATGGTTTGAGTATTTTTTTGAGGTCGAAGCGAGCTAAATATTCCGAGATATCAAAAACTTTTTTACTCAGTTCTTCGGCCTCAGTAGTCTTTTCACCCATTTCGGCCAAGATGCGGGGATATTCTTTTTTAAAGGCTGATCCGCAGGTGGCACAATCAACTATTATGGCCTCTACATCGTGGGCCTTGAATATGGAGAGATTATTTTTAATATTGGCCATAGCCATCTCCGGCGCTCCGGCCAAAAATATTGGTAAGCCGCAGCACATCTGTTCTTTAGGAGTAATCACTTCTACACCCAACGCCGAAAGAACTTGAAGGACAGCATCGCCTACATCTCCATTAAGGTAATTAGTGGCACAGCCCGTAAAATAGAGCACCCGGCCTTTGGCTTTAGAAACGGGAGTAATTTCGAGAATTCTTTCTAAAAAGGGGGGAGAGTTAAGCCGCGGAAGCCTTTGGTAAGGAATTGTGCCTAATTTGCCTTTTCCCGGATAAAGGGGGAGGAGGGAATTCATAAGCATTCTCCCCCAGAAAAGGTAAAAGGGCAAGAGGCGTTTTCCAGTGAGAAGTTCAAAGAGGAATTTTTTCTTTTGGGGGAGACCGTATTTTTTTACAATTTCTCGCCGCATGGACTTGAGTATCTGATCAATTTTTAAACCGCTGGGGCAGTTAACGGTGCAGGTTTCACAGAGAAGACAAGTGAAGAGGATACGCATAAAATTTTCAGATGGCTCCAGCCTGCCTTCTAAGATATTCCGTACTAATTGGACTTTACCTCGGGGTGAGGTAGCCTCGATGAGCTTCTGTTTGTAAACAGGGCAGGGTGTTAAACAAATACCGCATTTGATACAGTTATAAACTTCTTCTAAGATTTTTGCGTTTTTCATTGGGCGCACTCCAAGAAGCTTCCGGGATTTAAAATGCCTTGCGGATCCAAAGTCTTTTTTATGGTGCGCATCAATTCTAAAACGGGCGGGCTTATTTGGCGGGAGAGATATTTAGCTTTAGCTATACCGATGCCATGTTCTCCAGATAAAACTCCGCCCAGAGATATAGCCAGATCAACTATTTCGTCCATGGCTTTGTCCACACGTTTCATCTCTTCTTTATCTCGCAGGTCACAGAGTACTAAAGGATGAAGATTACCGTCGCCGGCGTGAGCCAAGACAGCGATTTGCACCTTATTCCGTTGGGCAATGGCTATTATTTCTTTAATGGCCTGGGTGAGGTGGCTTACCGGGACGGTGGCATCTTCGATAACGCAATTGGGCCGTAAGCGAGCTACCGCGCCGAAAGCTGCTCGGCGGGCCATCCAAAGCTGTTCGCTTTCTTTGTCCGTACGCGAGACGCGCACATCGCGAGCTCCTTGGCCACGACAAAAGTCGGCAATTATATTTGTTTGCTTTTCCACATATTCTAAATCATCGCCATCTACTTCCAAAACTAATATGGCTTGCGCATCCGTTGGTAATCCCAGATGAGCAAAGTCTTCCAGGGCTCTGATGACTGTGTTGTCCATGAGTTCCAGAGTAGCGGGGATAATTCCTTCTTCGACAATCTTGGACACGGTCTGGCCAGCTTCATCTATTTTGTTGTAAATAGCCTGGAGCGTTCTTTTAAACTTAGGTTTAGGAAGAAGTTTGAGGGTCACTTTTGTAATAAGGCCTAAGGTACCTTCAGACCCACATAACAAGCGGGTGAGATCGTATCCAGTGACATCTTTGTTGGTTATACTTCCTGTCTTGATGATTGCTCCGGAGGGGAGTACGACTTCTAAACCCATCAAGTAGTCACGCGTTACCCCGTATTTAATTCCGCGCATACCTCCTGCATTCATAGCTACCGCTCCGCCAATAGTGGCTACAGAAGCGCTTCCTGGATCTGGAGGATAGAAAAGGCCTGCTTTTTCTACTTCTTGTTGCAGTTCGGAGATGACAACGCCAGGCTCCACGATTGCGTAGCGATTAGCACGGTTGATCTCTAAGAGGCGATTCATCTGCGTAAAACAAAGGATAATTCCTCCCCGCTTGGCCAAACCACAAGATGCTAAACCAGAACCTGCTCCCCGGGGAGTTACGAAAAATTGTTTTTGACCAGCCATTTTTAAAATTCGGGAGACCTCTTCCGCCGTTTTGGGAAAAACGACGGCATCGGGTAGGAATTCCTCGACGTAGGCGTCGTAAGCATAAGTTAAAAGATCTTCTCGGGAAGTTAGAATTCTCTCCGGTCCTACGATCTTGGTAAGCTCTTTTAAAATCTCTTTGCTCAACATTATTTTTTCCTCTCTTTTCCAGGTTTAAATTTCATAAAACTTAATTTGAGCGATTTTTCTCAAAATATCGATGGCTACCAGCCATGGGGAGGAACCAATGAGTGAACGGGTCGCATCGACTTTCGGCTTCGCCGCGCCATGACGATTGAGAATCGCCCAATTCAGGTATAATATACCGCCATAATAAATTGCAATCAAATTTTTTCGTAACCTATCACTCCCCACATTCACTCAATCCTCCATTTAGAAGCCGTATCGCAATCCTCTTTTCGTCATGGCGAGCGAGCCCGCAATCGATGCGGGGGAGCGTGGCCATCTTCCCCTCACCCTCCCCTCTCCCCATGAGTGGGGAGAGGGGAGGGTCGGAATCGACTCCTACCGAGGCGAGGGGTTAAAAATAGCAGATGTCATTTATTTAATGCTCTCATTAATAATACATAACGAGATCGCCACGTTCGCTGCGCTCCCGCGCGATGACCTTACGACCTAACCTAGCTGGTTTAATAAACTCGCCCTTCAGTGAAGGATTACCAGGAAAAATTTTGTTGACTTTTAAACTCAAATTATTAGAATAGCTTTTGGGAGTTGAGCTGTTGTAGTTGAATTTTCAGACAAAAATTTGTAAAAATTTCCTGCCTTTTGATCCCTTTACCAAATTAATAGAAGCTCCCAAACTATGCTTAATGCTCAAGACTAAACAGGTCTTGATTAAATTTGATGATTATTTTAACTAAACTTCAATAAAAATTTTTTTCTTCCAAAAAGGAAAAAAAGGAAAAAATCCCAGGTAAAGGGAATTAGCCTGAAATTTAACCGGTAATATTAAAGGGCAAATTATACTTTAGACCCAAGAGATTCTTATTTTGATTTTACTCAAAAAGTAAAAAGTGTTTGGTAATCATTTAAAACGGGGAAAGGAGGGCAAATTAATGCCGGAAGTTTCTTTAAAATTTTTCATGCCCGTAAAGGTAGCTTCGACCGAGCAGATGAGTCCGCGTGAACAGATTAAAAAGGCCATACAAGAAATAGATACTTTTCTAAAAGAGAAAAAAGTTAAAGTCCTGGGCTCGGTTTTGGCATTAGTTCATGATGATCCCAAGGCGGTTGACCCCAGTCAAGCCCATTGTGAAATTTGTCTGCCTATATCAGGGAAGATTAAAGGGGAGAGTACGGTTAAAGATAAAGAATTAGCTAAAGGAGCTTTTGCCTGTATTACCCATAAAGGACCTTTAGAAAAATTAGGCGAGACTTATCAAGTCATTTTGAAATGGATTGAAGAAAATGGCTATATGATTGCTGGCCCAGTCCGAGAAATCTATCAAAAAGGGCTCAACGAACCAGGCGGACAAGAATATGTGATTGAACTCCAATTTCCGGTAAGGAAGTGAAAGGTTCTCGTTAACAGGAGTCAACCAAAATAGAAAGGAGGTGAGAGGATTAAATATTTCTAAAAGGAACCTATTTCAGAAGATGGAAAAATTAAATTAGAAAGGAGGTTAAAAATGGCTGAGGAAAAAGTAAATCACGGTAAGATGCCGGATTGGGGAAGAGCTGATTTACCTGCCCCGCCAGAGTTTAAATTCCGTAATGTCATTTCGGTAATTGGTCCAGGAACGATTTGCCTTTCTATGTCCATCGGCAGCGGCGAATGGTTAATGGGGCCGGCAGCAGCCGTACAATTCGGTCCTTCAATTCTCTGGATAACCTTGGTTTC
>JBNAWB010000239.1:0-4629 GCA_049699975.1 Thermodesulfobacteriota bacterium | reverse complement strand
GGGCTTTGAGCAGCTTCTTCTCCCGCCGATGCTTCTTCATTCATGCCCGCCTCTGGCCCGCCTCTGACCTCCCTCGGGCGCTTACAAAAATAAAAATTCCTCTAATAATCCCACCCTTCAGTGATGGATTACGGGAAAGGGAAAATATTTGTTTTCATGATGACCATTTTCTGCTATGCTAAATTTATATTTAAATTTGGACGATAAGAAAATTAAAATTCGACAAGATTTGCTGCTGATTATTAATTCCCAGTAAAATCTGGGAATTAATTTGCGCGTCTGCGCCTCGTAAATTTTGGGAAAGTGGGGAAGGAATGAAAGTAATTAAAGAAGTTATCTGCTCAAAATGCGGGGAAAAACAGAAAAATAATATAGAGGAGATTTTAAAAAGCGATTTATTTTGGCAAGTTTGTGAGTTTTGCGGGCGCTATGGCCTAAAGGTTGAGCAAAAGGTTAAAATGAGTATTACCGAATGGTTGGAAAGCTTCTATAATACCTTTGGTTTTGGCTTAGGGCAGAACGAATCGCGCTTAAAAGATTTGCTTAAAGGACGCTGAAACCAGTCCTACTTCAACAAAAATGGAGGGGAGCATGGAAAGCACGTATACTATTTTTCGCGTGCGCCTGGGATGGATGGGGTTAGTAGGGAATAAAAAGGGGGTACAGCGCATTTATCTTCCAGGATTAAAAAAGCAAGAACTTAAAAAGCAAATTATCTCTGAATTTCCCGGTTGTAAGGAAGATGCCGAATTTTGGAAAGGGGTGAAAAGCCAATTTAAAGAATATTTTTTAGGGCAGAGGAAGATTTTCCAAGTTCCCTTAGATTTGACGTCCGCGACTCCTTTCCAAAGAAAAGTTTATAAAACCATGGCCAAGATTCCTTTTGGCCAAGTACGAACTTATCAATGGTTAGCGCAAAAAATTGGAAAACCGCTGGCTCTGCGGGCCGTAGGTTTGGCTAATGCTAAAAACCGTTGGCCATTAGTCATCCCTTGTCATAGAATATTAGGCCAAGATGGCTATTTGACTGGTTTTTCCGCACCTGGAGGTTTATCTCTGAAAGCTAACCTCTTAAAGCTTGAAGGAGTGGCCGTAACAGATAATCGAGTTTCTTTGCCCAAATAAATTGCCTTAATTATATTTTGCCAATAGTGGCCAGATAAATTGTGGTTTCTTCCTGACCATCTATCTCGAGCAGAGCATTTACTTCGTCATCGAAAAAAGCACCAATAGTACAGCACCCCAAATTCATCGCCGTGGCGGCCAAATAGAGATTTTGCCCGATATGGCCGCAGTCTAAATAAATATACCGATAAGCTCGCTGACGATATTTTTGCCGACAACGATTAATAACCGCTACCCAGACAAAGACCACAGCGGCCGTCAGAGCCATTTCTTGTCCCAAAGCGGCGCTGGCTATGGGGCGGGAGAAGTCTCCTGTTCTTTTCTCCTGCAAAGAAAAATCTTCCACTTGGAAAAAGTAAATCCCGGCAGGCACTTCTTCAACCCGATTAATTACTAAGTAAGTATCGATGGGGTGGAGAGCACCTGCTGAAGGAACTGTGCGATACCAGGGAGAAATCGTTCCCCCGGTTATCCCCTGGGTCGCCCAAAGGAGTTTAGCCAGCTCAACCAAGGAAAGGGAGCCTGTTTGGTAGTCCCGAATTGAGCGGCGCTTCTTAAGAATTGTCCAAAAATCCAATCCTTTTTCGAAGCGCGGCTTAGGTAAAGGAATAATCTTCTCGGGTGAGAGATCACGAGCAACTTTCTTCTTCGCGGTCCAAGAAGATTCAACGGTGGAGCGAAGGTACTTCGTCTTTTCCTGGAATAACTGACCAATAGGCGGCGTGTAATCTTCCATCATCAATCCCCCTCTATAATTAAATTTGAAGCATGATTTAGGAAATAAAAGTCAGCAAATGACTCGCTTATCCTTCCATCTTTCGCCTGAATTCCGCATAAATTTCTAAAGGGACCGACGGTCTGGCGGAAAAATTTACCGTTGCTCAGTTTTTGAAAAATACTTAAAATTGGCTCTTACCTGAGCTCCACTTACTTTTGTCAATCCCGATATAGGTTCAATTGTAAAAGTTGATCGCCGACCAGATGAAAAAAATATTGACCCTCCCCAAATAATATATATGATATTAAGATTATGCAACCACAGAGCGAGAAATTTAATTGTGCATTTATTTATGCGGAAGAGCTGACCAGTATTGAATTCAGCCCTAATCACCCTTTTAAGCCGGTGCGGGCCAAAATTATGCTTGATCTTTGCCATCGCTACGGACTTCTCGAAAGACCCTGGATAAGAATAATTAAACCCTTACCTCTGACTTTAGATGAATTGAGTAGATTCCATGATCCCGATTATTTAGAAGTTTTGCAAAGGGCCAATACTTTAAACGGTAATATTTTGGGCGAAGGTTTAGATGAATTGGCCAGTAAACTCTTACAATATGGATTGGGTACCGAAGATAACCCTATATTCCCTGGAGTATTTGATTTTGCCGCTCTTTGTGCGGGGGCCACCCAATTAGGGGCCAAATTGGTTACGGCTGGGGAAGTTAACGTAGCTTTTAATCCATTAGGCGGTTTTCACCATGCCCGCAGAAATCGAGCGGAAGGATTTTGCCATATAAATGACATAGGGGTAACTATTGCTAATCTTTTACAAGAAGGCCGGCGGGTAGCTTTTGTGGATATTGATGCTCATCATGGAAATGGAGTGCAGGAAGCTTTTTATCGCGACCAGCGCGTTTTAAAAATTTCTTTCCACGAAAGCGGGCACTTCCTCTACCCTTGGACAGGGTTTGAAGATGAAATTGGGGAAGGAAAGGGCAGGGGATATAATGTTAACTTTCCTTTACCTCAGGGCTGCGATGATGAAGCTTTTCTTAGAGCCTTTAAAGAAATTGTGTCCCCGCTTTTAGAAAGCTACAATGCGGACATTCTTATAGCCCAAATTGGCGCTGATATGCACGTAGCCGATCCCCTAACTCATTTACAGATTACAAATGCCGGTTATAGCCAAGCGATAAAGATACTCGCCAACAACTCTTCTTCTATCCTGGCTTTAGGTGGGGGCGGCTATGACTTGTACAAAACGGCCCGGAATTGGACTTTAGCTTGGGCTATTCTTAGCCGCCAAGAGCCCAAAGATGAATATGCGGGATCAGTGGGAGGCATGATGTACGGCCCGGAAATCGAGGCGGGAGAATTGTACGACCTTCCCCTCTATGCCCGAGGGGAAGAAAAAGAGCGCATAATTAAGGAGGTTGATCGAATTTTGACTTATCTAAAAAAAGTAATTTTCCCCATTCATAGAATTTAAAAATTTGGTTTTTATTTTCTTAGACCAAACCCCAATAAAAAAACGGCCAGAATTGCTAAACAGGCCCCGAAAGTAAAGGCAAAAGGGGCGCCACATTTTTCCCAAAAAAAACCCATGAGGAGGCTCGCGGGTAGAGTACTTAGGCCAACAGAAAAATTGTATAATCCAAAAGCCGTACCCCGCCCGGAGGAAGGAACTAAATCCGCCACCAACGCCCTTTCCGCCCCTTCCGTAAGGCCATAAAATAGGCCATAAACAGTAAAAAGAACCCAGATTGTCTCTGGGGATTTGCTTGCCGCAAATCCAAAATAAATAGCACTATAAAGAAGCCACCCGAGAATGATGGTCTTCTTCCTTCCCCATCGATCGGAAAGAATTCCCCCGGGGGTGGCCGATAGAGATTTCACCACATGCAGGATCATCCAAAGTACAGGGATCCAAGCCACCCCTACCCCATTTTCTTTAGCCTGCAAAATCAAGAAAGCATCACTGGAATTTCCTAAACTAAAAATAATAACGGCGAAAAGAAAAATGCGCAAAGAAGGAGAATAAGATTTTAGGCTAATTTTACCTAAGGGGTTTACTGCAGGCGGTGGGGAAATTATTTTTTCTTGCACTCCCGTAATTAAGATGAAGACAGCCCAAAAAGCTGGGATAAAAGCCAAGGCAAAGATAAGGCGGTAATTTTGGGTGAAATAAGAGATCAATAAAAATGAGATCAATGGCCCAACGACCGCCCCCGTATGGTCCATAGCTCTTTGAAAGCCAAAAGATTTTCCATGGACATCTTCGGCCGTTGAGTCGGCGATTAAAGCATCACGCGGAGACGTGCGAATCCCTTTCCCCACCCGATCGAGGAAGCGAATTATGAGCACCTGGCCGGCTGAAGTAGAAAGAGCTACCAACGGACGAACGACAGAGGAAAGTAGGTAGCCAAAGACTACCAAAGCTTTTCTTTTTTGCCAGCGATCGGACAGCCAACCAGAAAGGAGCTTGCCCAGGGAAGCCGTAGCTTCCGCCACGCCCTCAATAAGACCTAAAAAAGTAGGGCTGGCCCCTAAAACACTGGTCAAAAAGACGGGCAGGAGAGGATAAATCATTTCGCTGCTCACATCAGTAAAAAAGCTGACCCAACCAAGAACAAAAATTTGGCGATTTAGGCCCCAAAATTTCTTGTCTTCATATCTGGTTAATTTATGACCCATAAAGATGAAAACCGATCCTGCCCGGCCTAAAAATAAGTAATCCGTCACTGAAAAGTGGAAGAACTATTGTTAGAGGCAGGTCAGAGGCAG
>JBNAWB010000238.1:0-4636 GCA_049699975.1 Thermodesulfobacteriota bacterium | reverse complement strand
AAGCTGTGCCAGAACCGCGAGAAGATCCTCAAGCTGGCCTATTTCGGCCAGGGCCATGCCCTGGCCCTACGCTTTCTGATCAATTTCTAAATGATGGTTCAGGCAGAATAATATTGATGTGACTTGCCCGTCCTTAAGAAAGAACAAGGGCTTCCACCTCTTTCCAGGGAGGAGAGCCGATAAGATCGGGTAAAAAGGTAAACAAATAAAACTTGACAAAAGAAAAAATTGTTATATTTCTTAAGGCAATAGAAAAAACCTTAATAGGGGAGAAAAGGATGTCTTTGCTAAATACACCATTTTTAATTGGGCAAAAGATTGCTCCTAATCGGTTTGTAAATCAACCTATGGAATGTAATGATGCTGATGAGGAAGGTAATCCCACTGATCTTACTTTTGCACGGTATCGAAAATTGGCCGAAGGAGGAGCAGGAATAATTTTTATGGAGGCCTTAACCATTACCAAAGAGAGTCGCGCGCGTAAGAATCAATTGGGAATTTATGAACGCACGGCCAAGATTTTAGAAAAATTAATTAGAGAAATGAAAGGCCTTAACCAACAATCTTTAATTTTATTCCAAATCACTCACTCCGGGAGGCAGAGTGCGGCTGGTTTTTCTCGTTTAGTTACAGTTTATCCAACTGCTGATCTGAAGGCTCATGTATTAACTGAAGAAGAGATAGAAAAGATAGGCGATGATTTTGCGCATGCGGCCTTGATCGCCAAGCAGGTAGGGGCTGATGGCCTTGATTTCAAACACTGCCATGGTTATCTGTGTGCTGAGATGTTGCGTCCGGCCAACACTCGCCCGGATCGTTTTGGAGGAAGTTTTGAAAACCGAGTCCGCTTTTTTAAGGAGACAGCCCAGAAAATTAAAGGTAAAGTGGGCAAGTCTTCTTTTCTCTGCGGAGTTCGCTTTTCAGTTTACGAAGGAATTCCCGGAGGATTTGGGACATCTGGCCCGGAAGAAGTGATCGAAGATTTAGCCGAGCCCATCGCTTTCGCCAAGATAGTAGAAGAAGCAGGTTTTGATTATATAAACGTATCCGCTGGGATTCCCGCTATTACTCCGGAAATTGTGAGGCCGACCAAGAATTATCCCGAGGGCGTTTACCGGCACTTTGGCTGGGCCAAAGCAATTAAAAGTAACGTGCGCATCCCTATCATCGGATCAGGGTACAGTTATCTCCGCGATGGAAATAACAATTTAAAAGACCCTGATCCTAAAAAGCGCAGCTTACTTTATTGGGCGGAGAAGAATTTAAGGCAAGGAATTTGCGATTTCGTAGGCATAGGTCGCCAATCTTTAGCCGATCCTCTTTTTGCCCAGAAAATCTTAACCGGCAAGAATTCAGAGATAAATTATTGCCGAGCCTGTGGAGGATGTTCCGTTCTTCTTGGTTCCCAACTGCCTACGGGCTGTGTAATTTATTCCGAATTTTATAAAAAAATCTTCCAAGAAAAATCTTATTAGAGACGACAGAGTTTCCCTTCCCACATGGCCTCAAAGAGAGCCCGGCATTCCTCGGGAGACATGGGCCGCGGGTTATTGGGACGCGGATATTTGGTTAAGCATATTTCGGCCATTTGCGGCACGTCTTCATGCCGGAAGCCCATTTCTTTTAAGCTTACAGGCAGCTTTACATCAGCCGTCAAATCATATACAAGTTCTGCCGCTTTTTGAGCAGCTTCCCTGGTAGAGAGGCCTTCTACCTTTGCTCCCATAGCGCGCGTAATAAGCGCCAATTTATCTTCAATTACGGGCAGGTTGAAGACTATGGTATAAGGAAGTCCAACTCCGCAACCGATACCATGAGGTACAGGCTGAAACATGGCTAATACGTAGGAAATACTATGGGCATATAATCCGCCCGTGCCTGTAAAAGAAATCATCGAGAGCGTAGCGCCCATGGACATATAATACCGCGCTTCTAAATCTTGACCGTTAAATGTGGCCCGGCGCAGGTATTTAGCGATTAACTCGATGCCGCCTACGCCCAAACAATCATAGAAAGGATTGGCTAATTTATTCATCAAACTTTCCACAGCGTGAGAAAGAGCATCTATGCCCGTGGAGGCAGTTATTTTGGGCGGTAAAGAAATAGTTAGCCCAGGGTCTATAATAGCTATTTCGGCATAAGCGTAGGGAGAACCCATAAAATATTTATCTTTCCCCACCGAGCATACAAAGAACATAGAAACTTCGCTTCCCGTGCCGGAGGTAGTGGGGATTAGAATCTTCTTCAAGGCTGGCTTTTCCACAACTTTTTTGGTCATCAATTCTAAGGGGGGCTGCGGGTTGGTAGCTACAATGGAAGTAAGCTTGGCCATATCCATGGCGCTCCCTCCACCCAGACCGACCACTAAGTCCGGTTTTTCTTGCCGGGCCATTTCATAAAGCGCATCGGCGGTCTCCATGTGTGGTTCGGGATCTACGCGGTCAAAGACGGCGGTTTTTATTCTCTCTTTTTCTAACTTGTCTTTAACAAAACCTGCATAACCCAATTTGACCATGTTTTCATCGGTAACTAATAGAGCTTTTTGAGCGCCTAATTTTTTAGCTTGCTCGCCAACCTTAGAAATCGTATTGAAGCCAAATAAAATTCCATTAGGCGGAAGAATACCGGCTGTTTGAAAAGTAAATTCCCGCTTTAAGTGACTCGGAATTTCATAATCAAATTTGAATTCATTCATAGAAATCCCCCTTTCTCATTTTTTTAGTAAGATATAATTTTTGGCAAACTAAAGTCAAGAAGATTTGCTACTTATCAATAACCCCTCTCTGAAGGGTGGGTTTATAAAACAGCGAGGCTTTGTCATAAGGTCATCGTGAGGGGCCTAACGACCGTGGCGATCTCGTAATTTATGGAAAATATGGGACGCAGATGAACGTAGATGAAAAAAGCAGGGAGCATGGAGCAGGGAGCACGGAGTGAAATTATTTATCGTCAGGCGCAAGGGGTGAGCGCGGAAGGAGAAAAAGCAAAACGCATAGGGCAAAGCGCTAAGCGCAGAGCTCAGAACGAAAATTGAAAAGAAGTGCTGCCGTAGGGAAGTGCGGCAGCGGCGAATTTATGAAGAAAATAAGGTAAGTTAAAAATTTTTGAATTATAAAAATCTCTTTATTAAATACTTGCCAATTCTTTAAATTTTGTTAGGAAAAAGATCAACTCTCCCAGAGCTCGCTGAGCGCACAGAGAAAAAACTGTAAAAAATTTTTAAAAAATTATAGGTCATTACGAGGGAGCGTAGCGATCGAAGTAATCTCGTAATTTGTTGAAAATAATGAGATAGCCACGCTGCGCTTGCCATCACAAAAAAGGGGCTGGGACACAGTCTCGATTAAATCTGCTTTCTTTAATTCATGCGCTCTAATATAGGCTTTTTTCTTGAATTCGCGGCAACTAGGTCAGGAAAATTGTTGATGAGTTAAGGCATTCTCTAAGTTCAGTTAGGAAAAGACAAATGGAAAGCCATTTTTAGGATAACATATTGAAATTATTATAAAAAATGCTGATTAAAAAATAGGCAATTTTTACAAAACTTAAAAATTTTCATGAATTATTTACTCTATTCCTATTTTTTTCCACAAATTTTCCACAGAGATTGTGGATAGAAAAAAATTAAAAATTTTAGTCGCCAATTTTGTTAAAAAAGTTTTTTTTAATAATTTGGCAAAAGAATTCTTTGTGGATTTAAATCTTGGAGAAGATGAAAAAGAGATTTTCCATCGGGGCGTTCGAGGAGATGTTCCCACCCCCCTATATGGCAAAAAATTACTCCTTCGTTGCTTTTAAAAATTTGCCGAATTTTCTCGGCCATATAAATTTCTCGTTCTAAGATTTCTTTGGCTACTGGCCAAATTTTTGGTGGATTTTGAAAAAGATGCTTAGCTTTGGCATATTGGGCGGAGATTTCTTCAAAAAAGGATATGGTGGATAACTTATTTAAGCTCTTTAAATTTTCAAGGGAGACAAGCTCTGTTAGATAAGTAAGTTTTTCTTGGGCATAAATAGAAAGATCGATATCAAAGAGGTAAGCATTACTCATTTGGGCATAAGATTCTGCGGCTCGCCATTCGAAAGGATCCTTGAGCAGGCAAAAGATACTCATTATTGCTCCGTGGGAAATAATTTCTTTTAAAGAAAGACCATCTTCATTTTTCATCCGGCGCAGATTTTCGCGCAAAGTTCGGCGAATTTCTGGAACATACTTGGCCCGAAAAGATAATGAATATGAGCTAATTTCTACCGTAATTATCTTCGGTTTTATTTCGGAAAGAAGATGAAAGAGTTTCTTATAACCATAAGGATCCCGATGAACTGTACCTATTAAAATCAATGAAGAAACTTTTTCCATGGCTTTGATTTTCTTCCTTTTTCGAAAATCAAAATTATTTATAGATTATTTTAAAGAAAAAAGGAATCATGAGGAAGAATAATTATGGAAGTGAACATTAATCTGCGGCCAGCCTCGGGCCTTTCAGCTAATTCAAATCAATCGCTAATTGTGACCAAGTTTCATCAGGGAGAGAGGGAAGGTGTGAAAAATTGAATTTTACCCGTCACTACGGTGAAAACCGGAGTCCAGGTAGTTAGTTACGCCTTGAAAACACTGGATTCCGGCTTTCGCCGG
>JBNAWB010000237.1:0-4739 GCA_049699975.1 Thermodesulfobacteriota bacterium | reverse complement strand
CCGTACCTATGAAAGAATAAGGGCCTCATTTTAATGAGCCTCTCCCCCTCCCGCCCGAATTAAGCTGTAATTTAAAAAGTGATCAACGGTCAGATATTTTATTTATAAGTCCGTTCATGGTTCCCCAAAATGTAGGCTCTTCAAATTTTGTTAAGCATGTTTCCAAACCTTCTTTTCTCAAGAGGGAAAGTAGAAATTAATTTCGGTACGAGTCGCTTTCGACTTTCTTTCCTGGTCGATTTTTAATGAATCTCTCCGTTGAGAGTGGGTCATAAGGTCATCGCGAGAGAGCGTAAGCGACCGTGGCGATCTCTTAACGCCTGGAAATTAAAGAGATGGCCACGCTCCCCGCCTCAAGTGCGGGGTTGCTCGCCATGACGAAAGAGGGGTTGCGCCACAGTCTCGTTAGCGGGAGGCCTAGACCTGTGAAGTAAGCTTTAATACTCCCCAGGGCAGATGTAATGGGGCGATATTCTTAGTAATATTAATTTCACCTCCTTTTTGAAATAGGCATTAAATTTTTCGGCAAATTTTAGTAACTAAATTGAAGAAGAAGAACAAAAGTTATTACTCGGAGCGATTAAATATTTACACTTATTCCCCTCCTCCTCCCATCTCCCCACGCGTGGGGAGAGGGTTAGGTCGGAATCGACTCGTACCGAGGTGAGGGGTTAAGAACAGCAGATGTCATTTATTTAATGCTCTCATTAATAAAATAACTATTTAAATGTGGCCATGCCGGCGCCAATAGAATGAAAGTTGACTTTTAAAATCAGAAATAATATTTTGAAGATAAATCAAACAAAGACGGAGGTGGAAAATGAGGATTGAAAAAAAATTAGAGGAAATGAGAATTTCTTTGCCATCAGCTCCGAGCCCTGTGGCCAATTATGTTCCCGCAGTGAAAGCTGGCAGTCTTCTTTTTGTTTCCGGGCATGGACCTTATAACGATGGGAAGATAAAAATTTCTGGGAAAGTAGGGAAGGAGCTAACTGTGGAAGAAGGTTACCAAGTTGCCCGCAATGTAGCTCTCAATTGTTTAGCTACAGTAAAGGATGTGCTGGGGGACTTGGATAAAGTTAAAAGAGTGGTAAAACTATTAGGCATGGTGAACTGTGCCGAAGATTTTAAGGACCAACCCAAAGTAATCAACGGAGCATCAGATTTATTAGTGGAAATATTTGGTGATGCAGGCAAACATGCCCGGTCTGCCGTAGGGATGCAGGCTTTGCCCAATAATATTCCTGTGGAAATTGAAATGATCTTAGAAGTAGAATGATTTTCACAAGGGAAGCGGATAAACACAGATTAATAGGGCTTAGGGAAAATATTTAGAATTAAGAAAAGAAATTTGGGAAAAAATTTTGGGAAAGGAGGCGATTGTGCGATCAAGGGGTATAAATATTATTAGAGATCTATTTATAGTTATTTTCTTGGCCATTTCTACCTTTTTTCTAATTGATACCCATGCGGCAGAAATAATCACGAAAGATTATCTTATAGATAGTATTGATGCGGGAATTCAATTACACATTCGGGAAAAATTTATGGCCAAGTTGGGCAAAGTTTCGGGCGAGAAAATTGTTCTTTTTATCCACGGCGCGACTTATCCCTCCATTCCTGGGTTTGATATTCCTCTCCCCGGGTATTCTTGGATGGATTATCTAGTTCAAAGAGGCTATGTAGCTTATTGTCTTGATGTTCGAGGTTATGGCGGTTCTACTCGACCACCAGAGATGGATCAACCTCCGAGTGCCAACCCGCCGATTGTAAGGGCAGAAGTTGCTGTTAAAGACATAACCGCGGCCGTTGAATATATCAGGAAGAAACATGAGGTTGATAAAATAAATCTTTTAGGTTGGTCTTGGGGCACAGTAACTACCGGGATGTATACATCCCTTCATAATGATAAAGTTAATAAACTTATTCTTTTTGCTCCGGTTTATAGTGTAAAACATCCCGCCGCTAAAAGGTTTGAGGATCCAGTCAATCCTGGGCAGCCAAATTTAAAGATTGGCGCATACCGTTTTACCAAAGCGGAAGATGCAGTAAAAAGATGGCTAGCTGGCGTTAAGTCTGCCGACTGGATAGATCCCCAAGCGCGGGATACATGGGCGAAGCTGATTTTAGAATCTGACCCTACTTCATGGCAGAGGACACCTCCCAGTTTAAGATCACCAAATGGAGTATTAGTGGACATCTACTACATTTTTACGGAAAGGCCAATTTATGATGCAGGCCAGATTAGAGTTCCGGTTTTGATTTTACGTGGGGATGCCGATACAGAATCATTAGATGCTGACGCGCGGGGTCTTTTTAAAAAGTTAACCTCTGTTCCTTATAAGAGGTATATTCTTATCGGAGATGGTACTCATTTTATAAATGCGGAAAAAAACCGTTGGCAGCTTTTTCAAGAAACGCAACTTTTCTTGGATAGTAAACCCTAATTTTCCCCTCTTAATGAAACTTTGACTTATTAATGAGAGCATTAAACATTTTACATGCTTTGTCATGGCGAGCCCGAAGGGCGTAGCCATCTCGCTTTAAGATTGCCTCGAGGCTAGGCTTCTATCAATAACCCTTAGGTTATGGTGTAAAACATAATTTGCTCTCATTAATAATTAGGAAGTTATTGAGGGCAAAGCTCGATCCGAACCACGCCATTCGGGCTCGCCATGACAGCTTCTTAAAGAAAAAATTTTACGCTCTTATTAACAGAGAAATGCTATATCCAACCCTTTGATTAATATCGCCGCTAATGGTTAAGGGTATTCTTAATTTATTATAGATTATCTAAGAATAAACTTGCCTTCATAAATATAGTTCATGATAAGCGTAGTAGCCATAGCGGTAATTTCTATTAATTTTCGTGATTGCCGGTGAGGGCTCAAATTTAGATTCAGTTCTTTGGCGCGGCTAATAAGTTTATCGATCAGAGGCTCCACTGAAACAGTTCTTTCTCCAGTCCAGTGAGAAATTAATTCCACTAAATGCGGGCGATTCTTTTCGATGAAGACTCCGGCCGAAATCCGATTTTGTCCTTTACCGTTAGAGTTGAATACCTCCTTTAAGATATCATCCACATAACCCAATGCTCTTTCGCGATATTTTTCCTCACTCTTTTTATAATATTCCAGTAAAGTAAAATTTAAACTTTCTACAGGGCGAATTAATTCGCCATTAGTGACCAGTGGTTTAGTAGGTCCAATTTTTTTCATGAGCTGGTCCACAAATTTGAGCTTCTTAATCGCCCCCCAATTCTTATATTTTTGCCGCCATTTTGAGCGCGGAGTTAGCCAGACGGCAAATGTTTCGGCAAAATCCTCATCAGGATGCTTCTGGGCATAAATTCTTCCAGTGTAGGGGCCTACCCTTTGATTAAGGTGTTTAACGTATTCCCGCGACCTGGGATCAGGGCGGAAGAAGTCCCGATATGGCTCATTAAAATTGCCGAAAATATCCTGCCATTCTTTTGATTTATAAAGAAGATAGGCATAGTTGATGGCATGGCCGGCTTCATGCCGAAGAGTCATGATAAGTTCTTTCTCATCTTCTAAATCGCCATGCATTTCATCTTCAATCAAAGATAAGGTTGGATCGGCATAGTAAAAAGGGATGCCGATGATCGGAACTTTGTTGGGGCATCCCCAGGTATCTGTTAAGTAACATTTGGGTTTGAAAGAGATCCCTTTTCTTTCCAACTCCGCGTAAAGGCGATCAATTAATTTTTCTAAGATAGATCCTTTAATCTTCAAATTTAATTCACTGATGGGTTTATTCATTTCCATCAGCTTGGTTTCCCAATTATTTAAAATTTTTTTGGTTATGGACATTGCCTAAAGATCCTTTATGCAGAAAAAGACCCTCTTTTAGAAAAATTTTCGTGTTCCAAAGAGGGCCATTGAGTTATTTTTAGCATAGGGCATAAACGGGGATATGTCAAGAAGGAAGGAATTAAAAAATTTGCCAATAAATCCAAATAGTTACTGCTGAAAAAGGATTAAACGTTTCCGCACAGGAGAGACCACAGCCGCAGCAATCATTGTTTTTATAATATCCCCCGGAATAAAGATGAAAAATCCAACTTTTAGAGTGGTATAGAGGGATATTGGTTTCTGGATAATATAATTAAGATTAAAGTAAAGATAAGAGAGGCCGATTAAATAAATTATGATTTGTCCGGCGATGAGCGCGCATACGGTCCGGAAAAAAGTTAAATTTTGGCTATCCTCGACGATTTTCCCCATAATGAACGCCCCGGGAATAAAGCCCATTATAAACCCAAAAGAGGGCTGTAATACATACCCAGGGCCTCCGCCCTGAGCAAATACGGGCAAACCTAAAATTCCAATAATAAGATATAAAAGTTGGCTTAAAGCTCCCAGCCGGCTGCCCAAAATTAAAGCGGCAAACATGACCATAAGAGTTTGCAGAGTAAGGGGGACATAGGGGATGGGGATCTTTATAAATGCGCCCACCGCCGTTAGAGCAGTAAAAAAAGGAACCAGAACTAAATTTCTTATTTCATTTTTCATGTTTTCCCTTTCCTCTTCTTTCTCCCCCATCTTCGATATATTTTTAAATGCAACGGGTTAAGAAAAAAGATACATTTTTTATAAGCAAATATTTTAATGGGCATTTAGTTTTATGTCAAAAAAAAATCAAAGGGTTAGTAATCCCTAACTTATTAATGAGAGCATTAAATAAATGACATCTGCTGTTCTTAACCCCTCACCTCG
>JBNAWB010000236.1:0-4751 GCA_049699975.1 Thermodesulfobacteriota bacterium | reverse complement strand
AAAATCGTTTTGAGCTCTGGGCATAGCAGTAGCAAGCTAATAAAAGAAAGGGAGTTGTAGGTAAGAGGGGCAAAAACATCCCTAAAATACCCAAGCCCACACTTGCCGTGCCTCCAATAATCAACAGAGTTCTTTTAATATTTTTGAAATTTACTTTCATTAATCAGCGAATCTCGGCTCCCCTTTCTTTCAAAAGCTCTCATAAAACAGAGCGGTGACACCGATTTTCATTTGCGCAGTAGCACCCCAATGAGATATTGATTTAGTGAGATAGTGCGGACTACCCAGGCGCACAATCTTAATAGCCATCTCATCTCCTTTCTCATAAATTTTTATCAATATTAAGGTTAGCTATTAATGAGAACATTAAACATTTTACATGCTTGGTCATGGCGATCCCGAAGGGCGCGGCCACCTCGCTTTAAGATTGCCTCGTGGCTGGACTTCTATTAGCAACTCTTAGGTTATGGTGTAAAACATAATTTGCTCTCATTAATAAATATTTCAACGGCCTTGCTTATTTATCAATTTGCCCTGGAGCAAATTTAATTTTATTAGAAGAACCCTGGACTGTCAAACTTGCCAAAAATGGCCAGGGATGAACTCTTGCCCTCCTTGACTTTTTGAAATTATTAAGATTTCTCTCCAGGAAAGAACTAGCGCTCATTTTAATAAGCTCTCCCTACTTTCGGCCCGAGCCACTAATGGATTTTTCAACCCGGCCCTGACCAAATTTAAAGGTGATCGCCGGTCAGCTTTAATACCCATAGACATGTTTCCTCATTTTGAGCTAAAATTAATTATGTTCAAGAAAAATAAATTCTTACTCTTCGCCTTTGCTTTTTTAATTCTCCTCTTTCTATTATGCCCATCCTTTGTTCGAGCCATGACCATCCAAGAAGAAAGGGAATTAGGGGAAAGAGTTTTTCAAGAAATTAAGAAACGTTGGCCCATTATCCAAGAACCCTCTATAAATGATTACGTAAATAAAGTGGGACAAGAAATTATTAGATCTATTGAGCCGCAACCTTTCGCCTACCAGTTCTATGTGCTTAACTCTCCGGAAATTAATGCTTTTGCTATTCCCGGAGGAAAAGTCTTTATCAACAGCGGCCTGCTTTTGCTGTTAGAAAAAGAAGATGAACTGGCTGCCGTCTTGGCCCATGAAATCGGGCATGGCGTAGCCCGCCACATTGCCCGCCGAGGAGAAAAAGTCCAAAAAATAAATTTGGCTACCTTAGGAGCCATCTTGGCTGGAATCTTATTGGGTGGGCCAGCTGCCGGGGCTATTGCCACTACTTCGGTCGCGGCCTCGGAAACAGCTATGTTAAAATACAGCCGGGAAGATGAGGATGAAGCCGATTATTTAGGCCTAAAATTTATGGACCAGGCTGGGTACAACCCCGAAGGAATGCTTGCCGTTTTAAAGAAATTGCGGCGTCGACAAGGCCCTTCGGCCAGTGAAATCCCTGCTTATATGCAAACCCATCCGGCCTTGGAGGCCCGTTTAGCCGACCTGGAAGTCCAATTGGCCCGCCGGCCCTTAGAAAAAGTAAGCCTTAAGTCTTTAGGAAACCTCAGAAGAGTGCAAACTAAACTTTTAGTGGAGGAAAAAGAGGTTTCGCGCACAGTCACCTTCTTTGAAAATTGGGTAAAAAGAGAACCCGAAGAAGGCGAAGCTTATTTTGGCTTGGGCTTAGTACAAAAAAAAATGGGCGCCTTAGACCGCGCCATAATTAGTTTAACCAAAGCTTCCACCCTTCTCCCCCAGGATGGCGAAGTTTTCCGCGAATTAGGCGTATCTTTTTTCCTGCGCGGTGATTTATCAGCGGCAGAGAAAAATCTGGAAAAAGCCCACACTTTATCTCCCCGGGATTATTTAGTTCATTTCTATTTAGGGCGAGTTTATGCGGAAAAAAAATTAACCGATGCCGCGCTCCATTTTTATCTCCAAGCTAAAGCCCTTCGCCCAGAATTTGCTGACGTTTATTATCACTTAGGGCAAGCTTATGGAGCAAAGAATATGCTTGGCCAGGCTTACCAAAACTTTGGCTATTATTATAAAATGATGGGCGATCACAAAACTGCCCTTCTTCATTTTCAGAAAGCCCTACAATACTTCCCCCCGCCATCTGCCGAAGCCCAACAAATAAACAAAGAAATTCAAGAATTATCCGCGGCCAAGAAAAAGACCCCCTAAGCCATTCGCTAAAAGTTCTTGGCAAATAAATTATCTTAGGAGGCTTTAAGTTCTTCTCTTTAAATAGAAGGGGAAGAAGAAATTATTTGCACAAATAAATCTACAAGGGTGGGATCAAATTGACTACCGGCCTTGCGTTTTAATTCTCGTAAACTTTCCTCTTGGCCAATAGGCTCTTTATAAGGTCGGCCGTGGGTCATAACATCATAAGCATCGACTATAGCAATTATTCTCGAAATTAAGGGGATTTCTTCCCCTTTCAGTCCGCGGGGATACCCACTTCCATCCCACCATTCATGGTGGGCTAAAATAGCTTCGGCTATGGGAGCTAGTTCGGGCGAGGAACCGGCAATACGGTAGCCAATCTCAGGATGCTTCCAGATCAATTCCCATTCTTCGGGAGATAAATTGCCCGGTTTGACAATCAATCCTTCTGGGATGGCTATCTTGCCGATATCATGAAGTGTAGCCAGCAAAGCTAAATTATCGAGTTCGCTCTCGGATAAACCAAAAGCCCGGCCAATTTGCAGGGCTAATTCTTGAATCCGGTTAGTGTGTTCTTCGGTCTCATGACTCTTTTCAAAAAGTGTGCGCCGCAGAGAAGAAATTATGGAGGCTCTGACGCTCTTGCTTTCTAAGAGCTTGTTCCGGTACATACGTTCTTCTGCCTCTCTTAGAACCTCTTGAATATTTTGGCGGGGATCTTCTTTGGTAACTGCGCCCATAGCCATACTTAATTGGATAGGGCCAGAATTGGCTTGCTGACAAGCATTGCGGATACGATCCATAATCTCCGTCGTCACCCGATTGCTGGTGCGAGGCAGGAAAATGGCAAACTCATCCCCACCTAAACGGGCCACCACGTCTTCCTTCCGGCAGCATTCCTTGAGGATTCCGGCAATCCGGACTAAAAGTTTATCACCCTCTTGGTGGCCAAAGGCGTCGTTGACCAGCTTCAATCCGTTTACATCGCCCATGATAATGCTAATGGGCAGTTGCCGTTCGGTATCCAATCGGCGCAGCTCTTCTTCAAAGTAAAGACGGTTGTACAACCCCGTCAATTTATCATGAAAAGTGAGATAGCGGATCTGATCGTCAGCCCACTTTCTCTCAGTAATATTCTCCAGCGTGCCCTCATAAAACTGCACTACTCCCCGCGGATCGCGAATAGCCAAAGCATTCATAGAAATCCAGATCCTGTCCCCATCACGGCGGTAAACTTCCGCTTCAAAATTTTCTACTACGCCCTTCTCTTCCAAGAGCCGCTGTAATTCTCGATAGCGCTCCTGATCCGCAAAATAATGGCGCTCTCCATTGGGACCTTGCGTAATTAGTTCCTCCGGTGAACTATACCCTAAGATGCGCGCACAGGCTGGATTGGCCACTATGAAATGCCCGTCGAGAGTAGATTGAAAAATCCCCTCTACAGCATTCTCGAAAATGCAGCGATATTTCTCTTCTGCCCGCCGGATCAAAACTTCGGCCCATTTTCTTTCTGTAAGGTCGCTGATCATCCCGGTAATCTCCAAAAGCTGCTCTTCCTCAATCAATCTCCGGGCCGAAATTTGCACATGCCGAATGCTCCCTTCCTTATTCGTTATGCGCAACTCCAAGTTGGATACTTCTCCCATCAAAACTTTATTCCAGTTGCGTAAGAATTCGGGCAGATCTTCCATATAAATTAAATTGGCCAAGGGTTTACCGATTAACTCCTCCGGACGATAAAAAGCTATTTGTTCAATAACGGGGCTAATGTAAACGAACCGACCTTGGGCATCCAAGGAGAAGAGAACATCATTGATGTTTTCTACTAACTGGCGATATCTTTCTTCAGATTTTTGTAGCGCCTTTTCAGCTCGTCTTCTTTCCAGGGTGTTAATAAAAATTTCCCCAATCATGCGCAATAAACCGATTATTTCTTCGGGCCATTTTTTTTCTTGCCCAATGGACTCGAAGCCCATAAATCCCACCGGAGCTTTTTCATAAATCAGGGGAATCAAGAGGACAGACTGACACCCTTGGGTTTGAAAAATCTCTCTTTCATATCGAGCTGCGGCAGGAAGATCGGCCATATTAGATAAGCAGATTGTTTGCCCCTGATTAATTTTTTCCGCCAGCCAAGGGATTTTTTCTATGGCAATGCCTGCGTCTTGGGGAATCAACCAAGAGGAATGGCCCGCACACCATCCATGAGTACGATAGATGATTTTTTTATCTGCCGAAAATAAATAAACATACCCATGGTCTACTTCCGTAACCTCTACTATAGTGCCTAAAACTTTTTTTATTCCTTCATCTATTTCCTCTGGTGGCAAGTCCAAGAAATTGGCAGATATTTCTCTTATGATTTTTCTGAGGATTTCTAACTCCTGCAATTTGCTATCCTTATTAGGCGCTAAGAGATTAATAAGATTTTATTATCTTTTCGCCTAAATATGGAAAATCTTTAAAAACTTTTTTAAAAAATATCATAGTTAAAACATGGAAACAAGCCCCTTCTGACCGTCGATCAGTTTTAATTTTTCTCACCAGCAGGAGACAGGCGGGAGGG
>JBNAWB010000235.1:0-4798 GCA_049699975.1 Thermodesulfobacteriota bacterium | reverse complement strand
CGGATATCTTGGCCTCACTGTAGCAGCTTTGGTCACGGCCGTGGAACTTGGCATTCAACCTTTGATTGCCCGCGGTCCTGATGGTCGTCCCCTTTATGCCCCTTACCCTTTATCTATAGCAATTCCCGCTATGGCTATAGAACATCTCTTTTTGTTTAGTATTATAGAAGGGGTCATTACTGCTTTGATCATAAGATATTTTTTTAAGCACGAAGCTAAATTGATATATGCCTTAAAGCCAGAAAGAGTATGAAATGACTCCCTTGCAGAAGAAGCTGTGGTTGGGGTTGGTCATTATGGCTTTGCTTACTCCCTTAGGCTTAATTCTGCCCGAACTATTTGAGGCCGGGGAGGCCTGGGGAGAATGGGGAATTGAAAGCTTAGAAAAGCTCTTAGGCTACATTCCTGAAGGACTGAAGAAAATGAGCGAGTTATGGAAAGCCCCCATCCCTGATTATATTTTTGGTTATGAAGAGGCCAATCTGACCAAGCAGGTTATCTTTTATTTAATCTCCGGGTTAATAGGGGTGGTTATGGTGGGGGGTGTGGTTTATTTAATCAGCAGGTTTTGGATTAAACATGAAAGATAAGATCCCCACTTTTCTGAAAGAAACTCCTCCCTTTTCTCCGCCTAATTTCTCCGGGCCAATAATGCGGGTGTCCTTTATAGAAAAAGGAATAAATCATTTAGCAGCGATTATTGACTCCGCCTACGCGCAGTGGGAACTTGCTTCGCGGGAAGGTTTATTGCAAAAAGTTGATGCCCGCCTCAAAGTATTTTTCCTTCTTTTTTTTATCTTTATCATAAGTATTAAGCATAAATTGGAAGTAATGCTTGGTTTGGGAATTTTTTTATTCCTTTTGGTTACCCTTTCTAAGTTAAATTTAATTGCCTTTTACAAAAGGGTTTTTCTTCTTTCTTTTTTCTTTGGCTTTCTGGTTACTCTTCCAGCTACTTTTAATTTGGTAAATAAAGGCGAAGTCATTCTTCCGCTTTTTTCCCTCTCCCGCCCATATTCATTCTGGCTTTATGAAATTCCGCAGGAAGTGGGGATGACAAAGGAAGGTTTGCAGAGCATGGTCTTACTGGTCTTGAGATTGGTGAATTCCTTATCCCTATGTTTTTTAATTATTCATACCACTCCTTTCCCAGAAATAATTAAATCCTTGAGCATAATGAAAATTCCCCCTCCCGTGCTCATGATAATTACCTTGGCCTATAAATATGTCTTGTTATTTGCCCATACCGCTCAAGCTATGCATCTGGCTCATAAAAGCAGGTTCATCAGTAAAAGCGGTAATGAATCAGCTCAAAAGTGGGTGGCTGGCCGCCTGTTTACTATCTTTAAAAAAACCCGAAGGAAAGGAGAGGAAACTTTCCGGGCCATGCTCTCCCGGGGTTTTAATAATGAGATAAGATTTTTTAGCTTTAAGAAATTCACCTGGCCCGATTGCTTGATAGGCTCAATCTTTTTGGGCATAGGGTTGATATTTTTAATGGCCTAATAGATTCATGGAAAACATCATCAAACTGGAAAAAATTAACTATAATTACTACGAGAAAATTCCGGCTTTAAAAAATATTTCGTTGGAAGTAAAAGCAGGAGAAAACCTGGCTATTATCGGGGCTAATGGAACCGGAAAGTCCACCCTTCTGCAAATCATGAATGGGCTTCTTTTTCCTTCTTCCGGAAAATATTTCTTTCATGGATATGAGATTACCGAAAAAATGCTGAAAGATAAAGGGTTGCTTAAATATTTTCGAACAAAGGTTGGCTATTTGTTCCAAGATCCAGACCCGCAATTATTTTGCCCCACAGTTTTGGATGAACTTCTTTATGGTCCGCAACAGTTGGAGATGGATGAAGAAGAAGCCTGGCAGAGAGCAAAAGAAGTTATGGAATTTCTGGGCATAGAAAAATTAAAAGATCGACCTTCTTATATGCTCTCCAGTGGGGAGAAAAAGAAGGTCGCCTTGGCTTCTATTCTTACCTTGAATCCAGAAGTGCTCCTTCTTGACGAACCCACAAATGGATTAGATCCGCGGACCCAGTCCTTCTTCGTAGAATTAATGCTCACCCTCCAGGAAGCAGGAAGGACAATAATTGTAGCTACTCACGACCTTTCTTTAGTCGATGAACTGCAGTCGTCAATAGTGGTCCTTTCCGAAGAACATGAAATTGCCAAAGTAGGCCAAGCCGAAGCGATCTTAGCGGACTCAGATTTATTACTCGAGGTCAACTTGATTCATGCCCATAAGCACCTGCATGGTCCATTGGCTCATAAACACCTGCACTCCCATTTTTCTTTCCACCGGCATTAGTCTTTAATAATAATTTGCAAGCAGCGGGCTACCTTCTTCTTTCTCTCTATCCTTTTTAACTTTCATTTCTCTGGCATAACCATTTTCCCCGCCAGCTAATATGTTAAATTTTCTGACGGAGGGACCAACCCCAAATTACATTTGGGCAGGTTAATAGCCAAGTTGACAAGTCTTTCTTCCTAAGCGATGATAAATTGAATAATATCTTTGGAGGTATGTTTGGAAAAGAAAGAAAAATTGATTTGGCCAAAGGTGCTCATGGAAGCGTACCGAGCTGGGGAAGAAGAGGAAACTTTAAAGCCCCGCGTTCTGGTGGATGCTCAGGGAAGGCCAATGGGTAGATTTCAGGAAGGAGATTACGTTATCTTTTATAATTTAAGGGGAGAGAGGGAAGTGGAACTCTGCCAGAGTTTGCTAAACAAAAATTTTCCTCACTTTCCAATAAAAACTGGACTGAATCTGCATTTGGTAACTATGATTCCCTATCACAAGAACCTACCTGCAAAAATCGCCTTTCCGCAGGAGGAAGAGATTCGCCATACCTTGAGCGAAACTCTGAGTAGGTATGGTCGGCGGCAAGTGAAGATTTCCGAATCAGAGAAGGCCATCCATGTAAGTTATTTTTTTAATGGCAAAATTCGGGAACCCTTCCCCGGAGAAGAAAGGATTGTCGTTCCTACTCCTAAAGACGTTCCTTATTTAGACCAGAAACCCGAGCTGAATGCGGCAGGTGTTGCCGAAGCAGCGATTCAAAAATTACCAGATGAGCAAATTGATTTCATTTTAGTTAACTTGGCGAATATTGATGTGGTGGGGCATTTTGAAAATGAGCGGGCCATCAAAAAGGCAGTGGAAACCGTGGATTATTTCCTGGGTCAATGTGTAAGCGCAGCAAAAGAAGCGAAAGTAATTACTTTGATTACCGCCGACCATGGAACGGTAGAAAAATGGTTTTATGCCGATGGCTCAATAGATACCGGCCATACAGACAGTCCTGTTCCTTTTATTTTGGTGGACCATGATGAAAAGCGCCAACCTATGTGGAAACTGCTTCCTCAAGGAGAACTGAGGGATGTAGCTCCCACTGTTTTAGAGCTCTTGCATATTCCCCAACCGGATTCCATGACTGGTCGGAGTCTCTTAGAAAAACCTGCTCCTTTAAAAACTAAAGAGCGCATTTTGCTTGTTATCCTGGATGGCTGGGGATATAGAAAAGAGATAGAAGGAAATTTAATTGCCCAGGCTAAAACTCCGGTGATGGATAACCTCATAGCCAATTATCCTTTATCCCTTCTCAAAGCCTCCGGGGAAGCAGTAGGTTTACCGGCAGGAACAGTGGGTAATTCAGAAGCAGGGCACATGCATATTGGCGCCGGGCGCAGAGTTTTATCCGATCGGTTACTTATCGACCAAGCTATCGCCAATGGCTCCTTTTGGGAGAACGAAGCTTTCTTATGGGCGATGCGGGGAGCGAAACAGGAGGATAAAAATCTGCATCTTTTAGGCATAGTTTCTTTCTTCAGCTCCCATGGATCGGTAAATCATCTCCTTTCTTTATTAAGGCTGGCGCAGCGCGAATCTCTAAAGAAAGTTTACCTGCATGCCTTGCTTGGGCGGAGAGGAGAGCATAAACAAAGCGGAGTTCAATACTTGGAATTGATTGAACGAGAAATGAACGCCCTTGGTTTGGGCCAGATAGTTTCGGTAATTGGCCGTTATTGGGCTTTAGACCGCGAAGAGAATTGGGACCGGGTGGAGAAAGCATATCGCCTTCTGGTATATGGGGAAGGAAAACCCGTGTATTTAAATGAGGATTAAAAATTTGGAGAAAATCATTTTTACCATGGGGACGAGCAAGAGGACGTTTAAAGAGTTTGTAGAAATGCTCCGGGCGTATAAAATTGAAATGGTCATAGATGTGCGCAGCTTTCCTAACAGCAAGTTTTCTCATTTTAAAAAAGAAGCTCTTGCGCAATCTCTGGCCGAAGAAAATCTTGGCTATTTTTATTTGGGGAAAGAATTGGGTGGGTTTCGCCAAGGGGGATACGAAGCTTATACGCAAACATTGGCGTATCTGGGGGGCGTAGAACTCTTAGAACGTATGGCCTCACGCTGCCGCTCAGTAGTTATTTGCGCGGAGCGTCTTCCCTGGCGGTGTCATAGACGCTTTATCGGTCGGTCTCTACAAGAAAGGGGCTGGCAAGTTAAACATATTATTGATCAAAAAAGAATCTGGGAGGATAAATTTACCCCAGAGGAAGAATAAAGGGGGAGATATGCTTCAAGTGCAATGGAGTTTGGTAGGGGGCATATTAAAAATTTCCCTAAATCGCCCGCAAGCTTTAAATGCTATCAATCAAGGCCTCTTAGAAGAACTGGCCGCAGTCATTAATAAATACAATAGAGATGAGAATGTAAAGGCCTTACTTCTTTTAGGTGAGGGAGGATGTTTCTCTGCCGGAGCCGATATAAAAG
>JBNAWB010000234.1:0-4820 GCA_049699975.1 Thermodesulfobacteriota bacterium | reverse complement strand
TTCTGCGGAGGGGAAAATGTCCATTATTAAGAAGAATGCCCCGGGAAGTAGCGAATTACTCATGGGCAATGAAGCCATTGCCCGCGGGGCTTTGGAAGGGGGAGTGCAATTTGCGGCCGCTTATCCCGGGAATCCATCTTCCGAGATAATAGGTTCCTTAGCGCAGGTTGCTGAGGAATTGGGGATTTATGTAGAGTGGTCAGTTAATGAAAAAGTGGCCCTGGAAGCCGCTGCTGCCGCTTCCTTTGCGGGGTTGCGCGCTCTCAGTGCCATGAAACAAAATGGAGTAAACGTCGCTTCTGATTTCATTCTGAATTTAAATCTTTCCGGAGTGGGCAATGGTGGATTGGTCTTGATATCTGCTGACGATCCGGCAGCCCACTCTTCTACTAATGAGGAAGATTCCCGCTTTATAGCTAAAATCGGTGATTTGCCCTTATTAGAACCGGCTACCTTTCAAGAAGCCAAAGACATGACTAAATGGGCCTTTGAACTCTCGGAAGCCATTAATAGCTTGGTAGTTATCCGCAGCGTCTCGCGCATCTCCCATGCCCGTGGTAACGTAATCTTGGGTGAACTCCCTTCCGAAAGAAAAAAAGCTAAATACGACACCTCCAAAATTTTCATCCCCGTTGCTGCTCCCCTGCGTCATCTCTCGCTCCATTTAAAATTAGCTAAAGTGCGGGAGATGTATGAAACTTCCCCTTTCAACTGGTTCGTTGGTCCGGAGAAACCAGAACTTCTTTTGATCGCTTCCGGAAGTGGTTGGTTTTATGCGCAAGAGGCCGTAAAGGTCCTAGGTCTTCAAGATCGGGTGGGCATCCTTAAAATAGGCACTACTTGGCCCCTCCCGGCTAAGCTCTTAGCTAAACATATGGCTAATTCTAAGCGCATTCTTTTTGTGGAAGAGGTTGATCCTTTTTTAGAGAACAATGTGAAGGAACTGGCTGCGGAATGGGCCGCGGAGTTTGGTTCCTGGACTTTTTATGGTAAAAGCTCCGGGCATATCCATCCCTTCGGCGAAATTAATCCCGATTTAATTATCGGCGCCGTCTCCAAAATAATGGACCGCCCTTATTCCCCTCGCGAAAAGAACTATGGTCAGAAGGCCATGGAAATAACTAAGTCTTTAGTCCCCAACCGAGATCTGGGATTTTGTGCCGGTTGTCCTCACCGGGCTACTTTCTGGGCGATCAAGAATGCCCTCAAGCTCGATGGTCGAGGAGGATTTGTCACGGGAGATATTGGCTGTTATTCTATTGGTTTAGGGCCGGCCGGGTTTTTTCAACTAAAAACCATGCACGCCATGGGTTCAGGCACAGGATTAGCTACCGGCTTTGGCCAGCTCCATAAATTTGGCTTTGACCAACCCATATTGTCTGTTTGCGGGGATTCGACCTTTTTCCATGCCGCCATCCCTGCCTTGATCAACGGCGTTTATAACAAGGCAAATTTCCTCATGGTCATTTTGGACAATAGCGCGACGGCTATGACTGGTTTCCAACCGCATGCGGGTACTGGAGAGACGGCAATGGGCTCGCCAGCTCCGGTAGTGGATATTGAAAAGCTTTGTGCAGCACTGGGCATTAGAGTGGAAACTTGTGATCCTTTTGATCTACAGGGAACTACCGAAAAGATACTCGACCTAATCAATGAAGAAGGGGGAGTGCGCGTGCTCATTTCCCGAAGAAAATGTGCTCTGGTTAGGGCCAAAGAAGAAAAAGCCAAATACAAAATGCGGGTAGATCAAGAAAAATGTTTGGGGGAATCTTGCGGCTGCGCTCGTCTTTGTACCCGTATTTTTAAATGCCCCGGACTGATCTGGAATAAAGATCAAGGTAAAGCCCAGATAGATGAAGCCATCTGCACTGGTTGCGGAGTCTGCGCTGATATCTGCCCCCAATCCGCCATCATCCGCGAGGAGAATTGAAATGGTTCTGACCAAAGATCCTTTAAATATCATTATCACCGGAGTGGGGGGACAAGGCAATGTCTTGGCTTCTCAACTCTTAGGGAAAGCTTTTGTAAAAGAAAATTTTTTTGTAACTATCGGCGAAACATACGGAGCTACCCAAAGAGGGGGAGCAGTGATGAGCCATATGCGCATCTCTCGGGAGTCAGCTTACAGCCCCCTCATTCCCGAGGGCCAGGCCGATATTATTGTGGCTCTGGAACCGGTAGAAGCTTTACGCGTAATTAGCCAATACGGAAACCCAAATGTGCAAGCCATCGTCAATTCCCGCCCCATCTATCCTACAGCGGTAACGGTGGGCGATGCTGAATATCCATCTCCGGAAAAAATTAGACAAACTATCACCGAGCTTACGCAAAGATCATGGTTTGTCGAAGCTACGGAAATTGCCTTATCTTTAGGCTCCCCAGTGTATACGAATATAATAATGTTGGGAGCTTTGGCCGCTACTGGCCTTCTTCCCTTATCCAGGCAGAGCCTGGAGCAGATCATCCGCGAGACTTTTCCCCCATCACAAGCTGAATCTAATTTACAAGCTTTTCTTCAGGGAATGGAAAGATTGTCCGGGTTAGAATTTTTCTAAAACCAAGGGGGGGTGAGAATGGCGATTAGCTCAATGGGCTCATTTCCCGTCCCCCGCCAAGAGTGAGGAATATCAGCTGGATGATAAATACTGTCCCCAGCTTCCAAATGATAAACTTCTTCCCCTACCCGATATTCCATAGAACCTTTTAAAACGAGGAAACATTTTTCTCCAGGTGGATCCAAAAGAGGTTCTTCACCAGAGGAGTCTCCGGGGGAGAAGCGTAAGAATAAAACTTCCATCTGCCGATTTAAATCGGGGGTGATCAACTCATAAGAGATTTTAGAACCTGGTAGAGTCAAGGTTTTCCGGCGATTACGGCGCACTACTTTGACATCTTGGACATAACTCCGGCCATCTTGTTTTCGAGCTTCAAAAGCGGGCCCTACGTTTAAAAAATTACGACTGTTGGCTTCATTAGCAAAAAGACTAACTACACTTATCCCAAATTCTTGGGCAATCTTCTTTAATGAACTAACTGATGGTTGAGCTAAACCTCTTTCTATCTGACTCAAGAAACTCTTAGAAAGGCCAGTTTTTTGCGAAAGCAGCTCTAAAGTTAATTTCCGCTTGCGCCTTTCCTCGCGGATTTTCTCGCCTAAGTTTTCCATTTGAAATTACATTAAAATTTTTTTCAATTTTATGTTCATTTTTTCAGTATGTCAAGAAAATTTTTGATATAAATTAAAATGTTGCCTTTTATCTATTTTTTGTGATAAATTAATTTGCTCTGAAAAAGCATATAAAATTTTGCAATTAAAGGAGATAAAATGTCCGAAAAATTGGAGAAGTTTTTTGCCCCCCAAAGTGTTGTTGTGGTGGGCGCTTCGGCTATTCGCCATAAACCAGGAAATGATGTTATCCGCAATATTTTAGCCAATGGGTATAAAGGAAAGATTTATTTAGTCAACCCAAAAGGAGGGGAAATCTTAGGCCTAAAAGTAGAGAAATCCATTCAAGATCTCCCCGAAGGGATTGATCTGGCCATTATTATCCTTCCAGCCAGCGCTAACCCTCAAGCTATTAGGGAATGTGCGGCCAAAGGAATTAAGGCCATTGTCTTAGCTGCGGGCGGATTTTCTGAAGTCGACGAGAGCGGAGAAAAATTGCAAGCAGAATTAGCCCGGGCCATTAAGGAGACTGGCGTGCGGGTTATTGGTCCGAATACTTCCGGGCACACTTCGACTCCCCATAATTTTACCTCCAGTTTTTTTCCCTTAGGTAAAATTCCGCGAGGGAATATCTCTTATATTGCCCAGACCGGAAATTTTGCCACTCATACCATGCGCTATATTGCTACTGCTGAAAATTTTGGCGTTGCCAGGGTGGTGGGCTTGGGCAATAAAGTGGATATTGAAGAAAGCGAAGTGCTCGCTTATCTGGGAGACGATGAAGAAACCAAAGCCATCTTCATCTATCTGGAAAGTATTAAAAATCCGAGGAAATTCATGGAAGTCGCTAAGGAAGTAACTAAGAAAAAGCCGGTCATCCTCCTGAAAGGAGGGAAGACGCCCGAAGGGGCCATGGCGGCCGTTGCCCATACGGCAGCTATGGCTGCTGAAGATCGAGTAGTGGATGGAGCGTTAAAACAATGCGGAATCGTTCGCATCCATAAATACTCTCATCTCTTCCAGGTAGCTAAAGCAATTTCTTTCATGTCCCTTCCTCAGGGGAACAGAGTAAGCTTTTTGGCTCCCTCTGGGGCCATGTTAGTTGTCCTGACAGATTTATGCTTGTCTTTAGGATTGCGAGTTCCCGACTTCGCCGAGTCGACGCGGCAGTTTTTGCAAGATATTAGCCCCCCTATTGTGCGCATGCGCAATCCTGTTGATATATGGTTTGCCGCTGGCCTTCATGGAGTAGAATTTGCTTACCGCGAAGGAACAGAGGCTGCCTTGAAAGATCCTAATATCGATGCCGTAGTCCCCATCCTTCTTTTGACTGATGAGACCGGAGTGCCTCCTTTGGACTTTTTAGTTGAGTTGGCGCGCAAATATCCCCATAAGCCCATTTATGTAACTTTTACGGGGGAGAAAAAGCATATGGAGGCGGCCAAAGCATTTTTAGAACCTCGGGGAGTCCCCACTTTTTTTCTTATTGAGGAACCTTTTGAAGTTTTATCTATTTTGGCTAAATGTCGCCAAGGCATGAGAATAGAAAATTGATGGCAAAGTAATCCGTCACCTCCCCAGCCAGACTGTGTGGCAATGCCTTTTTCGTCATGGCGAGCTCCCCCGCACTTGATGCGGGGGAGCGTGGCCATCT
>JBNAWB010000233.1:0-4824 GCA_049699975.1 Thermodesulfobacteriota bacterium | reverse complement strand
GCTTCGGGGAGGGTGAGGGGGATAAGTGTAAATATTTAATCGCTCCGAGTAATAATAAATATCTCGATTAAGAATCAGAACCTTGTAATCTCAAGATGATATTTCCCCCTTCATCTATCATCTGCCTCCTGAGACGGTGTGGTAATGTCATCGCGAGGGAGCTTAGCGACCGTGGCAATCTCGTAACGAATTGAAATTGATGGCTACGCTTATTCAGTCGCCCGTGATGACGAAATGGGAATGGCAACACAGCCTCAGCGGTGAAAGGCATGATAAAGAGAGGATCACCTCACCTAACCTCCCCCCTTGGGGGAGAGGTTAGGAGAGGGGCAAATTTGTAGTTTTAAGTGGCGCATTACAATTTTCAAATAAAAATTGCTTGCTCTAATAAGAGAAAAATAATAAAATAGTTACATTAGGCGTGAGGGCGCAAGGCGTCTTAAAAAATCTGAGAAAATCTGCGTTAATCTGTGTCCAATTAGATTAGGTGAGCCGTTAGCTCAGTCGGTAGAGCACCTGACTTTTAATCAGGTGGTCGCAGGTTCGATTCCTGCACGGCTCACCAAATTCTGCCCTTCTTTTAAAGCTTGTAAGTTCGTTTCCAGTCTTGGACTTTTAAAATTAGCAGCTAGAGTTTCTTGGAATTCTTCCAAAGTCAAAGGCAGGATTTGGGCGGTAAGCAATGCGCCGATGATGATCATGTTTCCTAAGATGGGGTTGCCCATCTCCATAGCTCTTTCGGTCGCCGGAATATAGAAAATTTTCTTAGCTAATTGCGCCAGGAATTTCTCAATTTCGGCAAAATCTGGATAGGCTTCGTCTCCCGAGATTACATCGATGGGATATATGGGACGAGTATTACAAAAAACAACTGTATCGCCATTTCCGTAATAAGTTAGCACCCGCAAAGCTTCTACTGGCTCCAAAGCTACTAATATATCGGCCTTCCCTTTGGGGATTAAAGGGCTCAGTTGCTTTTTTTTAGAAAGGCGCAGATGGCTCATAACTGAGCCGCCGCGCTGCGAAGCGCCATAAGTTTCGCCTATAGTAGTAAAGAAACCTTTGCTGACAAAAGCTTGACCGAGGAGTTGAGATACCAAAACATTTCCTTGCCCCCCAACTCCAGTTATGATCAGATTAAAATAATCTTTATTTGAGTCCATTATTTATTTTCCTCTTTGATGATAGCGTTTTCCGGACAAATATCTGCACACACCCCGCAACCAATACATATAACTTCGTCAATTTTAGCTTGGCCAGTTTTTTTGTCCCACATTAAGCCTGGACATTTAAAGATGCGCGTGCAAAGTCGGTTGCAACCACATTCTTCGCCAATACATTTTTCGATGTCCACTTTAACTTTATAAGGTGGTTTTTCTTCTTTGAGTTTTACCATGGCGCAGGGACGGCGCATGATAAGGACTTTAGCGCCTATTGGGTCGGCTAAGGCCCGCAATAGTTTTTCTTTTGTTCCTTGGAGATCGAAAGGGTCGGTAACTTCTACCTTAGCGCCAAAAGCCCGACAAACTTCTTCAATACTAATCGGTTTTACCTCTTCCCCCATGGCATTTTTGCCCACACCTGGATGAGGTTGGAATCCGGTCATAGCCGTAGCACTATTATCTAAGACGATCATGACCATGTTGGCTTGATTATAACAGGCGTTGGCCAAGGCAGGCATGGCGGCATGGAAGAAAGTGGAATCTCCGCACATGGCCACGGCCGGTTGGGTAAAGCCATGTTGAGCAAGTTTCCCAAAACCGCTGGCTAATCCTGTTCCTGTACCCATAGCTCCGCCTACGCGGAGAAGGGAATATCCAGCAGGTCCGCGCCCCAATGCATAACAGCCAATATCGTAAGTTAGAAATCCCTGCCGGTTATCCAATTGGAGAACATTTTTAATAGTCCAGAAGGAAGCTCGATGGGGACAGCCAGGGCAAAAACCTAAAACGCGGGAAGGAAGGAGGTGCTTAGGTAAATTCTTAACGCTGGTTTCGTATTGCTCATCTCGACTTTGATACTTTATATTAAAAATTTTTCCGAGGGCATCGGTTATCCGATCAACATTCATCTCCCCAAAATGGGGAATGTGCCCAGATTTTTTTCCGTAGAAAATTTTGGGACCGATCTCTTTAGAGAAATGGGCCCCGATCTCTTTTACATTACCTTCCAAAAAGGGATCAACTTCTTCTACTATGAGAACCTGCTCACACCTTTTTAAATTTTCAATTATGATCTTGGTCGGCAAAGGCCAGGAAGTACCTATCTTAAGGATGCCTACTCTTTTTTCCAAGCCCATTAGTTCAACTGCTTCTTGGCTATATAGCCAGCCACTTCCGCAGGTAATGATAAGCAAAGAAGGATTTTCTGGGCCAAGGTATTGGTTAAAAGAACTCTGGGCAAAGATTTCTTCGAGACGATCTAAGTTTAAATGAAGCTGGTTATGTTTTTGCAAGACAGGAGCAGTGAGCCATTGCTTGGATTTATCAAAAAATGCCTTCTGCCCATTTCGCGGAAGTTCCCCCAAGACCACATTTCCACGGGCATGAGAAGTGCGGGTAACTCCCCGCAAGAGACAAACAACGCCAGTCTCTTCGGAGAGAGAGAAGGCCCATTTAGTCATGTCCTTGGCTTCTTGGAAGGTGGACGGTTCTAACAAAGGAAGATCGGCCATTTTGGCATAAGGTCGCGAATCCTGTTCGTTATTGCTGGAATGAGAAGAAGGATCATCGCAAACCACAAGCACCATGCCACCCTTTACGCCGACCAGGTTTAAGGTAAGCAAAAAATCTGAGGCTACATTTAAGCCATTCTGTTTCATGGCGCAGAGAGCCCGCAGTCCAGAAAAAGAGGCTGCCGCTGCCACTTCTAAGGCAACTTTTTCATTAATCGACCATTCCACATAAAGGCCTCTGGATTTAGCTACCGCCGCTAAGTTTTCAATAATATCTGTGGAAGGAGTACCAGGATATGCGGCCGCCACTTTAACTCCAGCTTCCAAAGCGCCTCGGGCAATGGCCTCATTACCCATAAGTAACAACTCTTTTCCGGGTGCATCAAGATCAATTATGGACATAGTTAAAAACCTCAAATATTAATCATCTCACACAGAGACCGCAGAGAGCACAGAGGAAATTTGAAATTTTTAAAAAATTTGCCACGGAGAATGCAGAGTTCACAGAAAAATTTTACCATTTCGTAAGGCGGAAGGCGTGAAGCGCAAGGGGTGAGAAAAAAATTAAATTATAAATTGTAGCACCGCAGCACTTATAAACTGCAGAACTCTCTTGCGCTTTGCACTCTTTGCCACCATCATTCCATTATTCCTCTTTTAACTCGCAACTCGTAACCCGCAACCTGCAAATTTTTCCCACTATTCCATTATTCCATGATTCCACTATTTCTTTTTTCTTAATACTCAACACTTATCCCTCCCTCATTCCATATTTTTTGTTTCGATAAACTCTTTTAAAATTGGATCTTCGTTATTTAAATAAAGAAGATTGTCTGGAGAACCGCTCTTTTCCATAATATTTTTAAGAGCGGCTCTCTTTTTATTGGCGGCCGCTTCTTTTAATCTTTCTAAGTTTCCTGCGGGAATTTCTCGAAATTCAAGAAAACCGCGGGACCTGGCTAGGTCTAAAAGCTCTTCTCCTCTCGCTGTCCTAACAATCACTTGATTCCAACCTCGGGCTATTTCCCATCCTTCCGGTAAGCGGGCTGAACCAACCGAAAGATCGCTAAATTCAGCAGTCATGTCTAAACAATAACGGCATGACGCTCTAACTGCCGGCAGCACTTCTTCCAAAGGAATTTCTACGATTCCTCGCTCTGTGTGCACTTCCATAGCTTGATATTTGCTCGGCGGAATATCCAGACCAATAATTTTTTCTTCCGGCATTTTTTTCTTAATTAACTCTTTGAGCTCACGCCAGGAGAGAGCCCAACCGCAAAAAAGGCCGATAACCAAATTTAGCTTGTCTATATGATAAGCCTTGGCAAAGTAGTTTTTTTGGCGCATTTTAGCTATGGCCAGAGTCTGACAAGGGGTGGCCACAATCCCAATTTTTTCGATTTCCGATTTGGCAACTTGATTAAAGGCAGCCAGATTCGGTGAAGCGACAAATTTGCTGCGGCCTGCTTTTTTTATTTCCAGAGAATTACGCACCACCGCACCTGTGGGAAGAAAAGTATCGCTTTCTTGGGTGACAACTGCTGCCTCTATGATGCCTGCCTTAAGGGCCAAAGAAAGAAGGGCACTAACCGTCCCGCCATGTTGCCCATGGTCTCTAATTTCAGGATCTGCCGCGCGCGTTAAATAAAAACCTCTTATGGGCCCAATTTCAGGAGTAAATTCTACAGAAGGGAAAATTATTGACCGCAGATTTTGTAAATCTGCAAAGGTGCGCGGGCAGAAAGCATAACACCGACCCTGTTGGCGATCGCAAGGATCAATGATAATTAGCTTATCTTGGTAAGCAGCTTGATAAGGACAAAGATTAACGCACGCGCCACAATTAACACAGAGTCCATTTTCTATTACTTCTGTACGCAGTTCTTTTTGGCCCTTGATTTCTGTTCTATTATCCATAATTATGGCCTGGTCCTTTTGCTCTTTTTACCTAATTTGTCCCCATTAGTAATTATGATTCATACTGTACCAGAGATAGAAAGTCAAGTAAAGATGGGAATGATCGATGGTCAGAAAATATTCTGACCGTCGATCAGTTTTTGCGAAATAGCTTGATATGCCTCCGGCCTGCCTCTGGCAAAAGCCAGCGGGGCTCATTAAAATGAGGCGCGGGTCAACTCTTAAGTACAGGC
>JBNAWB010000232.1:0-4908 GCA_049699975.1 Thermodesulfobacteriota bacterium | reverse complement strand
CAGGTAGTTAGTAACGCCTTGAAAACACTGGATTCCGGCTTTCGCCGGAATGACCCAAAAAGAACTGAATCAATTTTTTCACAGCTTCGGGGAGGGTGAGGGGAATAAGTGTAAATATTTAATCGCTCCGCGTAATAATACCATGACTCAATGGATGATTTTATTAATGATCTTTCTTTTTGGCGCCTGCCTGGGAAGCTTCCTTAATGTATGTATTTACCGACTTCCTCTTAATCTTTCTATTATTTTTCCAAATTCTTTCTGCCCTGCTTGCAAGTCGCCCATCCGTCCTTATGATAATATTCCATTATTCAGCTTCTTTATCTTAAAAGGAAAATGCCGGAACTGCGGCACTAAAATCTCTTGGCGCTATCCTTTGGTAGAAGCTTTAATGGGAGCTATAACATTGGCTCTTTTTTTAAGATTAGGTCTATCCCCCCTCTTTTTCTCTCTTTTAGCTTTTTCCGCGGCTTTATTAGTCATCACCTTCATTGACTTAGATCATAGGATCATTCCAGATGTTATTTCTCTCCCCGGAATAGTGGTCGGCGTCATATTGGCTCTGGCCGGAATTTCCATATCTATAAAATCCTCTTTGCTTGGCCTTTTGATTGGCGGAGGCTCACTTTTTTTAGTGGCCTACGTATATGAAGCCATAACTAAAAGAGAAGGCATGGGTGGAGGAGACATCAAACTCCTGGCCATGATCGGGGCTTGGTTGGGTTGGCAAGCTGTTCTTTTTACGCTTTTCTTTGCTTCCCTTTTGGGGACAATCATTGGAGGAACGGTCATGTTAATTCAGAAAGAAGGAAGATATTATGCCATACCATTTGGTCCTTTTTTGGCTTTAGCGGCTTTGGCATACATCTTCTTCGGCCCCCCTTTAATTCATTGGTATTTAAATTTTGGCAAATTTTAAATTTTTGCCACAGAGAACACTGAGGACACAGAGAATGAATGATACCATAACGGAAAAAATTATTTCATCCGCTATTGAAGTTCACAAAATATTAGGGCCCGGATTGCTGGAATCGATATATGAAGAAGCTTTATGTTATGAGTTCCAATTGAAGGGAATTAAGTTTGAAAGACAAAAAGAATTAGATGTACTTTATAAAGGAAAAGTCATTAAGGGACAAAGAGTGGATTTAATAGTTGATGGCGAGGTTATTGTAGAAATTAAATCTGTGCGCAGATTAGAGGATATCTTTACGGCCCAATTACTCTCATATTTTAAGAGTACGGGACTAAAAAGAGGTCTTTTAATCAATTTTGGACAAAAAAGACTTATTGATGGATTAAAAAGAGTTTCCCTTTAATCTCTGGGTGCTCATTGCCCTCGGTGGCAAAATATTTTTTAACTTTTTCTTTTGCAAGCTCTGTAGTTGAAATTTTATTAGTTAATATTATTTTTTCTCAGTGTACTCTGTGCGCTCTGTGGCAAATTTTTTGAAATTTTACTTTGCGTGCTTTGCGGTGAATAATAATGATCTTAAAATTCAGGCCGGGGATTAGGACCGAAATAGTTTTTACCTTAACCATCCTCATGGCCGGAGCCATTGCGCTCATTGGTATTCTTTTCCTGAAAGTGGAAGAGCATAATCTTCTCCAACAGAAAATAAAAGGAGGTCAGCAAGTAATTGCCTCCCTTGAACATTTTCTAAAAGATATTGATCCAGCAGATTTAGGTCAGCCTGGCCCATCGAAAATAAATGAACAATTACAAAAAATCTCCTCTTTATTAGGTCAAAGCCATCTCTTTTCTAACTTTTCCATAGTAGATAGCCATTTTCGAATATTGGCGGATTCTAACCCGGAAAAAAATGGCAAAATTATTAAAGATGGCGAAATAGAAAAAGCTTTTAAAAAAGGCATCGTTCTTACGCATACTCTGGAAGAAGAAGGTTCTTTTTCCCTTGTGAAAAAAACTCCCCTTTACCTTTCCGCCCCTTTAATCTTACGAAAGGAGAGATGGGGAGCCATACGCGCAGAATATGCTTTGGATGATATTCGCGAGATTTATTCCCGTTCTCAATCTATGCTTTTTCTGTACATTCTTTTTGATGCCTTCATTTTAATTACTGTGGGCACCTTTTTGCTTTCGCGGATTATTATCAAACCTTTAAAAAAGTTGGATCAAATGACGGACAAGATTGCTGAAGGAGATCTTAGTCTCCTGAGCGAAGAAAGAGGTGGAGATGAAATTGGCCGTCTAATCTTTTCTTTCAACCGCATGGCTTCTCGGCTCAAAGAGGATCGCCAAAAATTGCAAGCTTACATTCAATCTCTGGAAAAAGTTAACCGCGAGCTGCGCCAAGCCCAAAATGAGCTAATCCGTTCAGAAAAATTAGCTTCCATTGGCCGATTGGCAGCAGGCGTTGCTCACGAAGTTGGCAATCCTACCTCCGCTATACTGGGCTATTTAGATCTTCTGGCCACCGGCAACTTGAGTCCGGAAGAAGAAAAAGAAGTGTTGCAACGCGCAGCCAAAGAAGCGGAGCGCATTCGCCGCCTAATTCGTGAATTACTGGATTTCTCCCGACCTTCACCCGGAGTGGAAGAAGAAGTAGATATTAACGCTTTAATTTTAAACACTCTATCTTTACTCTCTCACCAAAAAAAATTATGGGACCAAGTTCAGGTGGAAAAAAAGTTAGCTGATGATTTACCTAAATGGAAAGGTGATCCCCATCAAATCCAGCAAGTCTTAATTAATTTGTTACTGAATGCTTTAGATGCTTTTAAGTCTCCTGATTTTATTAAGACGGGGAGAGAAAAGAAAATTCGGTTGGCTACCTCAATTCTCCCGCCTGAAGAGATTGCTACTTTTATAAGTACAATTCCCCGCCGGAGAAAAGAAGATCCGCCTCACACTGACTATTCTAAATTGCGCCTTAAAGGAGAATTTCCTCGACCTGCGGGGGAAATTGTCTCCATAATTCAAATTGAAGTAGAAGATAATGGACCGGGAATTGCGGCCGAATCTATTAATAAAATTTTTGATCCCTTTTACACTACTAAACCTCCCGGAGAAGGGACTGGATTAGGACTGGCCATTTGCCTTAGAATATTAGAATCATATGGCGGCCGCATTTTGGTCCAGAGTGAAGAGGGAAAAGGAGCAAATTTTATTATTCAATTGCCGATTTGCGCACCAATTGCTGCGCCAAGCGTATAGGGCATAGCGCAGAGCGATCTTAACTAATGTGAGCTCGGTGCCCTCTGGGGCAACTTTTCTAACCCCACCTAACCTCCCCTTACATTAAGGGGAGGAAGGAAGGGTTAGTAGCGGTGAATATGGAAAAGGGAAATGGAGGGATTAAATAGTTTGGTTGTGGCTTTTCCGCGCTGTGGCAAAATTTATTTAAAAATTTTCTTTGGGTCCTCCGTGCCCTCTGTGGCTAAAAATATTTTATTTAAAAATCCCTCTGTGCTCTGGGCGCTCTCTGCGGTGAAATATGGAAAAGAAAAAAATATTAATCATTGATGATGAAGAATCCATGCGCCACATGCTTTCCTTAATTTTAAAAAAGGAAGGCTATGAGGTACTTGCAGTAACTGGAGGCAAAGAAGCATTAGATCTCCTCTCTTCTCTCTCTTTTGATTTTATTCTCTCCGATATAATCATGCCAGAAATGGATGGACTTGAATTATTACAGGCCTTAAAAGAGCGAAAAGTAGAAGCCACGATCATCATGATGTCTGCCTATGGCACCATTAATACTGCCGTGGAGGCCATGAAGCGGGGCGCCTATGACTATATCTCCAAGCCTTTTCGACCAGATGAGGTGCTCATGGCCCTGCGGAAAGCCGAAGAACGCGAAAATCTTCGTCAGGAAAATATTCGTTTACGCCAAGAGGTGCTCCGCGAATACTCATTTGGCAAGATCATTGGCAAGAGTCCACGCATGCTCCAAATCTTTGACTTAATCAAAAAAGTCTCCGACTACAAAACTTCAGTCTTGTTAGTCGGAGAAAGTGGCACCGGGAAAGAAATGGTCGCCCGCTGCCTCCATTATAATAGTTCGAGAAACAAAGGGGTTTTTATTGCTGTCAATTGCGGAGCCATACCGGAAACGCTCCTCGAAAGCGAGCTCTTCGGCCACGAAAAAGGAGCATTCACCGATGCTAAAAAAGAAAAACGCGGCAGCTTTGAAATGGCCCATGAAGGGACACTTTTCTTGGATGAAGTGGGTGAGTTAAGTCCCTCCGCCCAAGTAAAATTGCTCCGCGCCTTACAAGAAGGTGAGATTAAAAGATTGGGAAGCGAACGTTCTATCACAGTAGATGTGCGCATAATCGCCGCTACGGTAAAAGATTTGAGTAAAGAAGTGGCCACCGGTAAATTCCGGGAAGATCTTTTTTACCGCCTCAATGTGCTCCAAATAAATCTGCCTCCCCTGCGGGAAAGAAAAGAAGATATTCCCCTTCTAATTGATCATTTTATTCAGAAATATAATGAGCGGCATAAATTAAGTATTGAAGGGATAGCAGAAGATGCTTTAGCGATGCTTCTTGATTATAGTTGGCCTGGAAATGTACGCGAGTTAGAAAACATTATTGAACGGGCTATGATCCTTAGCCAGGGCCGTAGAATTATGGCCGAAAATCTTCCTGCCGAAGTAAAAAGTCCTGAACAGAATAGAATTAAAAAGCTAATGGAAGAAGAAATTTCCATCAAAAAAGCTACCCGCCTCCTCGAAGAAGAACTAATCCGCAAAGCCCTGCAAAAGACCGGTGGTAACCGCACCCAAGCCGCCAAAATCTTAGAAATCAGCCATCCCGCCTTGCTAAGCAAAATTAAAGAATACGGAATTGAGGATTGAATTTTTTAGGACGCAGATGAGCGCAAATAATAATCGCCAAGCGTAATGCGCATAGCGCATAGCGAATCTAATTATGGGAGCT
>JBNAWB010000231.1:0-4977 GCA_049699975.1 Thermodesulfobacteriota bacterium | reverse complement strand
TCCCCCTCCCGCCTGAAGTAGGTACGAATTTCAAAAGTGATCGACGGTCAGAATTCTTACCCGTTGAGTAAAGAAAAGAAAAAGGTTAGAATAAATTAAAGACTCAAACCGGGGCGAATCATTGTTCAACAGCCTTTTTCTTAAAATCAGTTTCGCGGTTGGTGCCGTAATAACTCTTACTCTGGCCCTTTTTGCCTATTTTCTTATGGAAAACCAAAAAGAGAACTTTCTCCAGATGAAAAAAAAGGAAGCTGAATTTCTCACCATTACCATTCGCAATAGTTTAAGAAATCATATGCTAAGAGGGGATATTCAAGACTTTGACACTTATCTAAGTCTTCTGGGAATTCAAGAAGGCTTGCCCGAGGTCCGCATTGTGAGCGAGGCCGGTTTAATTCTCCGTTCCCCGTCCAAATTTGCCGAAAAATCTTTCTTGCCTAAGTGCCCATCGGTAAAAAGTATCCCCTGGAATAAGCCTCTCATCTTCCCGGAGGAAGTTCAAGGTCGCTTATTATTGAGAGCTTTTCACCTTCTGCCAAATGAAATGCCCTGTTTTTCCTGCCATGGCCAAGATAAAAAAATTCTAGGCATATTAAATGTGGATTTACCCCTGGACACTACTCAGAGAGCTATATCCTTTCATCGCCATCTCTTAATAACTTCTATGGGCATTACCCTCCTGCTCATGGCCATGGCCATTAATCTTTTACTTAATCGCTTAGTTAAAAAGCCCATCGAACAGCTCATTCAAGCTATGTCTCGGGTAGAGAAAGGGGACTTTCATGCCGAAATAAATTTATCTTCCAAGGATGAATTAGGGATCTTAGCTAAAAGCTTTCGCTCTATGGTTGAAAAACTTTCTTTGGCGCAAAAAGAATTAGAAAGGCAACATCAGCAACAAATGCGCCAAGTAAAATACTTAGCTTCCATAGGAGAATTAGCGGCCAGTGTAGCGCATGAGATTAAAAATCCTTTAGCTGGAATTAAATTGGCCATCCAGGTATTGGCCAAACAACCTGACTTAGCTACCAAGCACCGCGAAACGATCCAGGATATTATGCAATCTATAGAACGCTTGGATAGGACTATGGGCGACTTACTTTCTTATTCGCGGATTCAACCTCCTCAATTAAAGACTGTAAATCTTCATGAAGTAATTGAACATGCCCTGACGGGCATAAAGGAACAATGCCATCTTTCCGGGATTAATATCCAAGGAGATTTCGATCCGGCTATGCCGCTCATCTCTTTGGATCCCCTGCAGATAGAAAGAGGATTATTAAACATTTTCCTTAATGCTTGTCAAGCTATGCCGGATGGTGGGGTTATAACTATTAGAACTAAATGGCACCCCTCAGGCTACCAGCTTCAACATGACTTGCCTTATCTCGAAGGTTTTCCTCCTGAAAAAGGGTGGGTAGAAGTATCGATTTGGGATACGGGCGTTGGTATTCCTCCGGAGATAAAAGGAGATATTTTTCGCCCTTTTTTCACTACTAAAGCAAAAGGGACAGGTTTGGGCCTTTCTTTAGCGCAAAGAATATTTGAACAACATAATTACAGCTTATGGCAGCCTTGATTCAGCAATTCAGGCCTTGCGTTTAGGGGCCTCCGATTATCTAACCAAACCTTTTGATCTGGAGGCGGTGTCTTTTTCGGTCCGGAAAGCCATAGAGAGTAGCCGGCTCCAAAAAGAAGTCTCTTATTTCCGAACCCGTGTCTCCGAACGATTTGGTTTGCACCGCCTCATCGGAGAATCTGGGCCCATAAAAGAATTGCGCCAACAAATTATCAAAATTGCTCAAAGCGAAGCTGCCACTGTTTTATTACAAGGAGAGAGCGGAACGGGCAAGGACTTAGTCGCCCATATTATTCATCAAGAGAGTAAAAGAGCCCATTTTCCTTTTGTGGATCTAAATTGTTCTGCTTTGCCCAGCTCTTTAATTGAAAGTGAACTCTTCGGTTATGAACGGGGGGCTTTTACGGATGCTAAGGAACGTAAGATTGGTCTCTTAGAGGTGGCTAATAAAGGTACTATTTATCTGGATGAAATCGGAGATATGACCCCCGCGCTGCAGGCAAAAATTCTTAGCGTCATTGAAAATAAACGCTTTCGCCGGTTGGGGGGCCTTAAGGACTTAGCCTTGGATCTACGTTTCATTGCCGCATCTAATAAGAATCTTTCTCAAGAAGTAGAAAAAGGTAACTTTCGCCAAGATCTTTATTATCGCCTAAAAGTATTTCCTATTTTTATTCCTCCTTTACGCCAAAGAATGTCTGATTTGCCCCTGCTCGTCGATTTTTTTCTCGATGAATTACGGAAAGAATTCCGCAAAAAGATTGTGGGGGTCTCGGACAAAACATTAAATTTCTTGCTCAATTACCCTTGGCCAGGTAATATCCGCGAATTAAAAAATGTTTTAGAGCGCGCTTTCATTATCTGTGATGAAGGACGGATCGAGCCCGAGCACCTGCCTCCCGAATTAATAAACACTTTTCCAGATTCTAGGCAAACAATTTCTTCTTGGAAACTTCCCCCCCAAGGAATTTCTCTGCGCGAATTGGAAAGTGACTTAATCCGCCAAGCTTTGGAAAGGAGCGGGGGTAATCAAGTTAAAGCGGCCAAACTTTTAGGCCTCGGCAGAGATGCTCTCCGCTATCGTTTAAAAAAAATCAAAAGTACTTAAGGGTTATTTCACCCATGGGTGAGTTATTTCACCCTGAAAATAAATTTAAAAAAATTGCCCTCTTAAAATTCTTCCTTGCTTTTTCCCAACTATTTTAAATAATTCAATAATTTTCAACCTCCCGATAGCCCATGAGATTTAGGCCAATGGCGCCATTGGGCATTTTTCTTGCTTAAAAGCAAATGAATCTAATTTTTTCAAAAGAGATTTTTTATGAGCGATGTGCTTGTAATTTATAATGTTCAGCATCCCGTGCCCTTTGGATTCTTGATAGTTCTTTTCACTTCTATTACGGGATTGAACTCCGGCAGTTATCTAGCTTCGGTGGTCTTTACCTACTTAGGTAAGAAAGAATATCTTCCGCTCGCCAAATTCTCCGCCCTGATCGTAATCTTCCTCTGGGTAGTGGCTCCGATAATCCTCCTTTTTGACATAAGCCAACCTTGGCGTTTTTGGCATTTGTTTGTCTATTTTGCTCCTGAATCTCCCATGGCTTGGGGGACAGTTATCCTTACTGCTTATCCTTTCCTTGCCTCTGTATACATTTGGCACCTCTTTCATAACAATCTGACCCAAGCCAAAGTCTGGGGATTTATTGGTTTGCCCATAGCTCTTGGTTCCCATGGCTTTGTGGGTTTTGTCCTCAGCTTCTCTAAAGCACGTATTTTATGGTCGACCTCGGTAACTCCTTTGTTTTTCCTTGTCTCTGCCGCCCTGTCCGGGTTGGCTTTAGTAATTATCTTTGATACCATCCGTTATTATCTTGTTTTAAAACGCTCCCCCGAAGCCCAAACTCAGGAACGACTTATCTTTCACCATTTAGGTGAAGCCTTATATATTCTCATTTTTGCGGACTTATCTTTGATCTTATTCTACCTAATGAAGCTTGGACTAAGCCCTCATCTTTTTAATCATATTCTCGGGCTGCTGAGTCAAGGAATAATTTCACCCTCTGATTTTCTCCTGCCTCTCTCTTTGGGCCTCCTTTTCCCTTTGGCCTTACTCCTTCTTCCTTGGACGGCGAATCGGCCTCTGGGGCAGTTAATTGCTTCTGTATTTATCATCATCGGTATCTTCTATATGGGTCACTTAGTTTTTACCGCCGCCCAAGGCTTAGCCTTAATTTAAAGAGATCCTTTTTTCTTTTTTATTAATTTATTCTTTTATTCTGTTCCTGGATTACAAATCTTTTCCGCCATCTTCGATAGGTTTCAAAATTGATCCAGGCCAAAAGTTCCCCCCCGTCTACATCAATGGCCTGGCCAGTAATAAATTCAGCTTGATCAGAAACTAAAAATAGCACGGCCTTCGCCTGATCTTCGGGCCGGCCCCATCTACCCATAGGAAACCTTTTAATTTCTTCCTCGATTTCTTGGGGTGTTACTCTTTCCCGAATGCGCTGGGTTAATGTTCCCCCTGGACAAATAGCGTTTACGGTAATTCCATAGGGGGCCAATTCATAAGCTAAGTGGCGAGTAAAACCTAATAAACCAGCTTTGGCGGCCGTATAAGCAGCGCTACCATGGTAACTAATTTTTTTCGCCGCTATAGAAGAAATATTAATAATTCGCCCATAGCGCCGCTCCTGCATTCTTGGAATAACTTGTTTACAACATAAAAAGGCAGCATTAAGATTCGTATCAATTACCTTCTGCCAAATTTCATAGGGCATATCCTCTACCATAAGCGGGCTGCCCACACCAGCGTTATTGACTAAAATATCTACTTGACCAAAATGCTCATAAACCACAGAAAACATCTCTTTGACCTCCAACTCCTTAGAAACGTCGGCTTTGGCGAAAAAAGCTCTAACTCCCAAACCTTGGGCAGCTCGGACTGTCTCTTGACCTTCTTTCTCCAGAAGATCATTAACGATGACCTCAGCTCCATTTTGGGCAAGGGCAAGCAAAATAGCCTGTCCTATTCCTCTGGCTGCGCCCGTGACTAAAGCAACTTTACCATGCAGTAGCATTTTATACCTCCTTTAAATGCATTCTAATAAATATGGTTTTAAATATGGTTAAGCCATCGGCTTTAAAAATAGCAATGGTTTTTATCTTAATAAAATGGGTTGTTTAATTCAACAATCTATCTTGCTGTTCGGCGATTACTTTTTCTTCCCCATTAACCTCTTTTTTCTCTCCCGCAGGGCAAAGCAAATCTAATTACACGAAAGAAAAGATAAATTAGGGGATAGGAAAGAAAGAAGGAAAAAGAAAAAAAGTAACCATCGGGAATTCTGACCGTCGATCACTTTTGAAATTCGTACCTACTTCAGGCGGGAGGGAGA
>JBNAWB010000230.1:0-4982 GCA_049699975.1 Thermodesulfobacteriota bacterium | reverse complement strand
CGAGGTGAGGGGTTAAGAACAGCAGATGTCATTTATTTAATGCTCTCATTAATATATAAAAAAATATCATTATAGCCATTATTGACTCACCAATTTTATTGGAAAATGGCCATTAAATATCAGCGGGAATTAGAAAATGCAGGTGATTTAATAGTCCCACCGAATAAGAATAATTATTTTTGATAGAAATAATTTAAGCGGTAGGCTAATTATTTTTATGGGAGCTTAGATTGGTGTGGATTTTATCTAAAATGCCGTTGATAAAAGCACCAGACTCATCAGTGCTAAATTTTTTAGCTAACTCCACGGCTTCATTGAGGGTTACTTTAAAAGGAATATCTGGACATTTCCAGAGCTCAAAAGTAGCCAGGCGCAGAATATTCCGATCCACGAAAGACATCCTTTTTAGACTCCAGTTTTCCGAGGTCTCTTCTATTAGTTGATCAATCTGGGCCTGGTTTTGGTGAACTCCTTGGACTAAACGTTGACAAAAGTCACGAGCTTTAGCGCAAGGCGCAAAATTTTCCCAATAAAGGCGCAATACCTCCTGCGGATTCCCATCACTTATATCTAACTGATAAAGAACTTGGAGGGCAATCTCCCGGGCTCTCCTTCTTATCCCCATTGATCACCTTATGAAAATTTAGCTTTCTCTTCCCCCTTTGGGAACATGGGCGCAGATGATGGAGAAAAGTTACCCACATTTTAGGATGGCCTGAATGAAGAATTATTACTTAAGCCTTCCTGGCCCTTATATTATTTTAAATTTTTCATTTCTCGATAGAGATTTACCATTTCTATGGCGGCCAAAGCGGCATCCCATCCCTTGTTCCCTGCTTTAGTTCCTGCTCTCTCGATGGCCTGTTCTAAATTATCCGTAGTCAAAACCCCAAAACTAATGGGCACTTCGCTCTCCAAACCGATCATGGCGATCCCCTTAGAGACTTCCGCAGCAATGTAATCAAAATGGGGAGTGGCTCCTCGAATTACTGCCCCCAAACAAATTACTGCATCATATTTTTTGGCCAGGGCCAATTTGCGGGCCACCTGAGGAATCTCAAAAGCCCCAGGTACTTTTATAATTTCAATATCCTTTTCCTCAGCCCCATTCCGCAAAAGAGCATCCAGCGCCCCAGCCAAAAGACGGTCACATATAAAATCATTGAACCTACTCACCACTATCCCAAACTTTACCCCCTGCGCATTTATCTTCCCCTCGATAACCTTAGGCATCTATAACCTCCTCAATTTTTAATCAATAGACAGCAAATGACCCAATTTCTTCTTCTTCGTTTTGAGATATGACAAATTCTTCTTACTCGGTTTGATTTCAATGGGCACTCTCTCTACAACTTCCAGGCCATATCCTTGCAAGCCTACGATCTTTTTCGGATTATTGGTCAATAAACGTATCTTTTGCACACCCAAATCTCTTAAAATTTGCGCGCCCAGCCCGTAATCACGTAAATCGGCTTTAAAGCCTAAGGCTTCATTCGCTTCTACCGTATCTTTTCCTTGGTCCTGCAGAGCATATGCTTTCATTTTGTTAATCAACCCTATTCCCCGCCCTTCTTGATGCATATATACTATTACCCCTCTTCCTTCCTTAGCCACCATGCGCATCGCCGTGTGTAATTGCTCGCCACAGTCGCACCTTTGCGAGCCGAAGACGTCCCCCGTCAAACACTCCGAATGCACTCTGACCAATATTGGTTCATCTCCGGCAATTTTACCTTTAATTAAGGCCAAATGCTGCAGGGTATCTACTTCATTTTCATAAGCAATAGCGGTAAACTCACCCCCGTAAATTGTGGGCAAAGTAGTCACGGCTGCACGGCGCACCAGACATTCATTTTTCAATCGATATTTGATGAGGTCGGCAATAGTTACGATCTTCAGATTGTGCTTTTTGGCAAAAACTTCTAAATCGGGCATGCGGGCCATCGTGCCATCGTCATTCATAATTTCACAAATGACCCCATAGGGTTTCAAACCCGCCAGACGGGCTAAGTCTACTGACCCTTCTGTCTGGCCTGTCCTAACTAATACACCTCCCTTTTTGGCCTGTAAAGGAAAGACATGACCCGGACGGACTAAGTCCTCCGGTTTAGCGCCATCAGCTATAGCCGTAAGGATGGTGGTGGCCCGATCAGCAGCCGATATGCCCGTGGTTATTCCTTTTTTAGCTTCAATGGAAACCGTAAAAGCCGTTTTGAAAGGAGAAGTATTGTCCGAAACCATTAAAGGCAAGTTTAATTCTCTTACCTTTTCTTCGGTTAAAGAAAGGCAGATTAATCCTCTTCCATATTTGGCCATAAAATTAATAGCCTGGGGAGTTACTTTTTCGGCCGCCATACAAAGATCTCCTTCATTTTCTCGATCTTCATCATCCACCAAAATGACCATTTTGCCTTTGCGGATATCTGCCAAAGCCTCTTCGATAGTGCTGACCGGCATAATTGAAACCCCCCTATTTAAGGTAGCCATGTTCGGCTAAAAAAGCCTCATCAATTTTAGATGGGCGGGGTTTAATCACCTCCTGACGATGCAAAAATTTCTCTATATATTTAGCTATTAAATCTACTTCCAAATTGACTTGGTCTCCCACCTTCTTCTTTCCTAAGGTGGTTTTGGCCGCTGTATGCGGTATGACTACTACGGAAAATTCTTCACCTTGACAGTCCACAATGGTTAAGCTAATTCCATCAATAGCCACGGACCCCTTGGGGATGAGATATTTGCTTATCTCCGGGGAGGTGCGGAAGTAATAGCGGCGCGATTTCCCTTCCGGAATAATGGCCAGAATTTCGCCCGTGCCATCCACATGGCCTGCTACAAAATGTCCTCCTAAATGGTCGGACATTCTCAAAGGCCTTTCTAAATTTACTTCTTGCCCTGCTCTAACCTTGGCTAAAGTGGTCCGTTGTCTGGTCTCCGGAGAAACCTCCACCAAAAAACTTCGTTCAGCTAATTCCACCACCGTTAAACAAACCCCATCGACAGCTATGCTATCTCCTATCTTAAGAGAAGTGAGATCAAGATTGGTAGAAATTTTTAAGGTCAAGCCACTGCTTTGCCCTTCTACCAAGACTACTTTTCCTATATCTTGAATTAGTCCCGTAAACATCTTAGGATGCCTAACTCCTCCGCTCTTTTGGCCACCGAATTAATTTATATTTTACTACATCCTTGCTCTATGGGCAAAAATTATTCATCCGCTCCTATTTCCCCCTCCAAAACCAAATCCGATCCTAATTTGCGCACCCGGAGATTTTTTACAGGAATAGCGTCTTTTAATCTCTTAATTCCCTTCCCCCCGATGGCCCCTGGTGCTTTTTCTCCCCCAATTAGTTTGGGAGCTATAAAAAAAAGAAGGCGATCAACTAATTTTCCTTGCAGCGCACTGGCGTTTAATGTTGGCCCTCCTTCTAAAAGGACGGATAAAATCCCCCGCTTAGCTAATTCCTCCATGAGGGCAATTAAGTTTACTTTTCCCTGACGATCTTTGCTTATTGTGAGGACTTCCACTTTGGCCTTGGCCAACTTCTTAATTCGAGAAAGGGGAGCTGAATTTGTAGTGGCCACCAGGGTGGGATAATATTTAGCTGTTTTTACAATTTGGGATTTTAAAGGAATTCGCAGTCTACTATCGACGACCACCCGCAGCGGTTGGCGAGGATTTTTTAAAGCAGGTAATCTAACGGTAAGCAAAGGATCATCCTGCAATACCGTCCCAATGCCTACCATAACCGCGTCCGCATTATGGCGTATTCTATGTACATACGCCCTTGATTCGGCACTGGAAATCCACCGCGCTTCACCTAAATTAGTCGCTACTTTTCCATCCATACTGAGAGCTACTTTTAAGGTTATTAAGGGCTTTCCCGTAGTAATGTATTTCACAAAGGGGGCATTGAGCTGGCGGCATTCTTCGGCTAACAATCCAGCTTCCACTTTAACCCCAGCGGCACGCAAACGAGCAATACCCCGCCCGGAGACCAAAGGGTTAGGATCTATCATCCCTGCTACTACTCTCTTGATCCCGGCCTTTAAAATTGCTTCTGTGCAGGGGGGAGTTCGGCCAAAGTGAGCGCATGGTTCTAAATTCAAATAGAGGGTAGCACCTCGCGCTCTGGCACCCGCTTCCCGCAAGGCTAAGATTTCCGCATGCGCTTGGCCAGCCTGGTGATGATAACCCCGACCAACAATCTCTCCATCTTTAACCACTACTGCCCCCACCATGGGATTAGGGTTGGTCAGTCCGCGCCCCTTCTCGGCTAAACGCAATGCTAAGCGCATAAATTTTATATCTTCTGAGGGCATAGACCTAAACAGCGAAGCCTGTTCAGCAAAGAATTAAAGCTGCGGGGCTTTCTTTTCCTTCTGTCCTCTTTCTAAGAGTTCTTTAACTTCCTTCATAAACTCATTCACGTCTTTAAAAGAGCGGTATACCGAGGCAAAGCGCACATAAGCTACTTCGTCCAGATTTCTTAGTTCTTCCATGATCTGTTCTCCGATCTCTCTACTGTATACTTCTCTTTCCCCAGCTTCTTCCAGGCGATGCTCAATCCGCTCGACGAGTTTTTCTAAGACCTCCACACTAATTGGCCGCTTCTCGCAAGCCTTATGCAAACCAGCCAAAATTTTTTCCCGATTAAATGGCTCCCGCCGGCCATCTTTTTTTATTACCATAGGGAGAGTCTCTTCTACCCTTTCATAGGTAGTAAATCTTCGCCGGCATTGCGTACATTCTCGGCGGCGACGGATCATATCTCCATCTTTGCTTAAGCGGGAGTCTATCACGCGATCATCCATGTGGTGGCAAAAGGGGCAGCGCAATTTCTTTCCCTTCTTCTTTTTCTTCTCCAAAATAATTTGGTCCTTTTATGCATAGCACAGGCCGATATTTACTGCAAGAGGGACACTATCTGACCGTCTAACAGTTTTAATATTTCTCGCCAGCAGGAAACAGGCGGGAGGGG
>JBNAWB010000229.1:0-5023 GCA_049699975.1 Thermodesulfobacteriota bacterium | reverse complement strand
CTCCCGCCTGTCTCCTGCTGGTGAGAAAAATTAAAACTGATCGACGGTCAGTTTTCCAGAAGGGAGAAGAATAAGGAATGTCCGTCCAAGCGCAGGAACAAATAAAGATCGCTAAAGCGGCCAGCATAGTTGGGGCGGCAACACTTCTCTCCCGCATCTTTGGGTATGGGCGCGATATGGTAGTGGCTCTTCTCTTTGGAGCTGGTTCGGCAACAGACGCTTTTTTTGTGGCTTTCCGTATTCCCAATCTATTACGCAGATTAGTCGGCGAAGGAGCGCTCACGGCTTCCTTCATTCCGGTTTATTCTGAATACCTTAACCAGAAATCCAAAGAAGAAAGCGATGAATTAGTGAATGCCTCTTTTTCTATTTTAACAGTAAGCTTAATTATCATTGCCGGATTAGGAATAATTTTTTCTCCTTTAATCGTTAAAATCATGGCCTATGGCTTTACTAAAGATGCGGCCAAGTTTCACCTAACAGTTTTGCTCACCAGGATAATGTTTCCCTATATATTTTTTATAGGTTTAGTCGCCTTAGCCATGGGTGTGCTCAATTCTTGGAAACATTTTACAGCGCCCGCCTTGGCTCCTGTGCTCCTTAATATTTGCATCATTATTTCTGCCTTGCTCTTCCATAAATTTCTGGCCGAGCCAATAATTTCATTAGCTCTGGGCGTTATTACAGGAGGAGTAGCTCAGCTCAGTTTTCAGATTCCTTTTCTTCTTCGGCAAGGAATTAGATGGCGATTTTTCCTTAATTTTTCTCATCCCGGGGTAAGGCGCATCGGCATGCTTATGGCCCCTTCTGTTTTGGGGTTAGGAGTAACGCAACTAAATGTATTGGTAAGCACTTTTTTAGCTTCCTACCTTCCCCAAGGAAGCGTTTCTTACTTATATTATGCTGATCGGCTTTTGGAATTCCCCATGGGAATTTTTGCCATTGCCATTGCTACCGCCGTTTTGCCCACCATGTCTGATCAGAGAGCTAAAAACGATATTAGGGCAATGAAGGAGACCCTTGCTTTTTCTCTGCGGTTGACTTTTTTGGTGATCATGCCGGCCATGGTGGGACTAATTGCTCTTCGCCAGCCATTAATTAATGTTTTGTTTCAAAGGGGGGCTTTTGATGCTCAGGCCACGGAGATGACCGCGCATGCCTTACTCTTTTATGCCTTGGGGTTAATTTTTTTTGCGGGGGTGCGCATAATTGTCCCGGCTTTTTATTCTCTCCAGGATACGAAGACCCCAGTGAAAGCGGCGTCATTGGCCTTGATAGCTAATGCGGTACTGGGAGCGTGGCTGATGATTCCTTTAAAACACGGTGGTTTAGCTTTGGCCACTTCTTTGGCGGCGGGAATAAATTTGGCATTTTTAATTATAAAATTGAGAAGAAAAATAGGGAGCATTGGATCTCCGCAGCTTATCCGGGCCTTCGGCCAAAGTTTAGCAGCTTCCTTGGTGATGGGCGTAGCGATATATGTTATTTGCGCAGGTTGTTCGTGGGAAACAAGCGGCGTCACCACCTCGAAGATTCTTTTTCTGGTCGAGGCCATCGTTGTGGGGGCGACGATTTATGGATTAATTACCTATTTTGGGGGAAAAGAAGAGATAAGGCCGATTTTAATGGCCATCTTAAGAAAATTAAAAAGCCAAGCTAAACCTGGATGAAGGATTTTTAGCTTGGTCTTTTTTCTCCAGCCTAAAAAAAGGAAAAAAAGCTCGATCAATGGCCAAATAATAAAAAGATTGACATTTTTTTCAAAATTGACGATTATTATTATCAGAAAGAACATCCCTAAAGAAAGGTAAGAAATGGCAGAAGAGGTGGATAGCTTTGGCATTTTAGAAGATAAAATAACTAAGCTATTAGAGGCCTATACTCTCTTAAAAAAAGAAAGAACGACGTTAGATGAACAATTGAAACAAAAAGAATCCGAATTAAGGAGTTTAAAAGAGAAAATAGCTGTCTTAGCCAAAGAACGCGAGTTGGCCAAACAGAAGATTGAAAGTTTACTTAAGCGTTTAGACCACATCTTGGCTCATGGTCAAGCAGAATGAAAAGTGCGGTAAAGATAGAAATCTTAGGAAGGGAATACAACATTAGAAGCGATGTGGAGGAGGAGCGGGTAAAGAGAATTGGAGAGTATATTAATTTAAAAGTTAAAGAAATTACGGAAGTAACGCCTAATATTTCCACTTTAAATGTAGCTATTCTCACGGCCTTGAACATCGCTAATGATTATTTTGATCTCTTAGAAGAGAAGGAGAAGCTAAAAAAAGAATTGGGGGCCAAGACTGGCCATTTGGCGGAGTTAATTCATTCGGTTATTAAAGAAAGTTAAAAAGGTGATCCCCTGCGATGTTGGTGATGATGCCATATTCTTTGAGCCAACAGCAAAAGAAAGGGAGCCGTCCCTTATTGTGGCTGGCCAGTCTCGATTCTTCGGAAAACGAGAACGCCAAAAGCAATAATATGGCACCCACCTATACCCATAGGTTCAAACAAGAAGCATCACACGGCATCTGCGGGGGAACAATCAATAAGGTGATTTAAAGGAAGAAATTAGGGCTGGAGCCAAAAAATAAAATATTGGTCAGCAAAACTTAGGCAAATGATTTATTTTATTGGACAAAAAGAAAAAAGAATGGGCCAAATACAGCTGCGCAAGATTTCTCATTTTTATCTTTATTTTTAAACCAAAGCTTTTCTTCCTTTTTTCACCTTTTGGCCAGTCTTCTTCCCCCAAGGAAGAATGCCTTATTTTCAAAAAAAGTCTGCATCTCTGAGGAGTTAGCCAAGTGGATCTATATTGGATAATAGGCCTGGCTCTTGGTCTATTTTTAATAGGCTTGGGGGCGGGCTTTCTGATTAATAAAAGAATCGCTGCTAATCGCTGGCGACTGGCCGAACAAAAAGCGCGCGAACTCTTAGAAACGGCTAAGAGAGAAGCTGAGGCCTTAAAAAAAGAAGCAGAAATCCAAGCTAAAGATCACTTCTATCGCGCGCGGGTGGAATTCGAAGCTGAGGCCAAAGAACGGCGCTTAGAACTCCAAAATATGGAACGGCGCCTGTTGCAGAAAGAAGAAAATATCGATAAGCGATTGGACCTGCTCGATCAAAAAGAAGCCAGTCTAAGCAAACGCGAGAAGGCCTTACAGCAGCAAGAGAAAATCATCAATGAAAAGGAAAAACAATACCAAACTTTGGTAGAAGAGCAAAAGCAGCTTTTAGAGCAGATGGCCGGTATTTCTGCAGAAGAAGCTAAAGAGCGGCTGATGCAGATGGTGGAAAGTGAAATGCGCCATGAATGTGCCAAACTGATTAAGCGCATCGAGGAAGAAACCCAGAGCATTGCTGATCGGAAAGCCAAAGAGATAATTGCCTCGGCCATCCAGCGCTACGCCGCTGATTATGTGGCGGAGGAGACGGTTTCGGTAGTCAATCTACCAAATGAAGAGATGAAAGGGAGAATCATTGGCCGCGAAGGGAGAAATATTCGTACTCTGGAAGCAGCTTGCGGAGTTGATTTAATTATCGATGATACTCCAGAAGCGGTTGTTATTTCAGGGTTCAATCCCATCCGGCGAGAAATCGCCCGCATTGCTTTAGAAAGATTAATTACCGATGGCCGGATTCATCCGAGCCGGATCGAAGAGATTGTGTCTAAAGCAGAACAAGAAGTGGAGCAGATCATCCGCGAAACTGGAGAAAGAGCGACTTTTGATGTGGGCGTCCATGGCATTCACCCGGAGTTGATCAGAATGATAGGCAAACTGAAGTTTCGCACGAGCTTTGCGCAAAATGTATTTCAGCATTCTTTAGAAGTAGCTTTCCTCGCCGGAGCTATGGCGGCCGAGCTTGGTTTGAATATAAAACAGGCTAAGAGAGCGGGTTTGCTCCATGATATAGGCAAAGCTATTGATCACGAAGTCGAAGGGGCTCATGCCCTTATTGGCGCCGAGTTAGCCCGTAAGTACGGAGAGAACCCCAAAATTGTTCATGCTATTGCTGCTCATCACGATGATGAGAAACCCCAGAGTATATTGGCTATATTAATTCAGGCCGCGGATGCTCTTTCTGCTGCCCGTCCCGGAGCAAGACGGGAGATGTTAGAGACCTATGTAAAAAGGCTCGAGGACTTAGAGCGAATTGCTTATTCCTTCCCTGGGGTTAGTAAAGCTTATGCTTTGCAAGCGGGAAGAGAAATTAGAGTGCTGGTGGAAAACGAAGAGATATCAGATGCTGACGCCATAATGTTGAGCAGAGATATTGCCCGGAAAATAGAAAATGAATTGACCTATCCGGGCCAAATAAAGGTAACCGTGATTAGAGAAACGCGAGTGGTAGATTATGCCAAATAAAGATACAAATAATTATAATGACTTATAATAAAATAAAAAAATTTCACGTAGAATAATTTTGGGGTTGACAAAGAAAAAAAATTAATTATAATAGTTTTTAGAATTAAGAATTTTTCCGCAAAAACTTTACAGTTCAAAAATTTTTCCTTGACAATCTTCTAAGCAGTTTTTTATAATAAAATTCTGCCTTAAAATTGTTCTTTGAAAACTAAATAAGCAAACCTTGCGGTGGGGTCTTCTCTTCATTAGAAAAAATCTCCGGCCGAAAAATGCCGGAGTTAGCTTTTAATTGGAGAGTTTGATCCTGGCTCAGAACGAACGCTAGCGGCGTGCCTAACACATGCAAGTCGAACGAGAAAGTCCACTTCGGTGGATGAGTAAAGTGGCGCACGGGTGAGTAACGCGTGGGTAATCTACCCTAAAGTCGGGGATAACACCTCGAAAGGGGTGCTAATACCGGATAATATCCCGGGGACTCCGGTCTCGGGGATCAAAGATGGCCTCTGCTTGCAAGCTGTCGCTTTAGGATGAGCCCGCGTACCATTAGCTAGTTGGTAGGGTAATGGCCTACCAAGGCTACGATGGTTAGCTGGTCTGAGAGGATGGCCAGCCACACTGGAACTGAGACACGGTCCAGACTCCTACGGGAGGCAGCAGTG
>JBNAWB010000228.1:0-5056 GCA_049699975.1 Thermodesulfobacteriota bacterium | reverse complement strand
GGCGTGGGGAGAGGGTTAGGTCGGAATCGACTCGTACCGAGGTGAGGGGTTAAGAGCGGCATAATGATTGTTATTTATTATCGAAATAAGGAGATCTGAAATGAATTTCGAGCTACCTCCAGAATTAAAAAAATTACAGGAAGAGACGAGGTCTTTTGTCGATCGAGAAATCCGTCCTTTAGTTCCTGATATAGAAAAGAGGAAAAAATATCCCATTGAAATTGTCAAGTGCATGGCCCGCCAGGGAATTTATAGGCTTCTTGTTCCTCAAGAATACGGAGGTCTTTACGAGACAGTGAGGTCTCTACCTATTTGTGTGGCCAGAGAAGAGTTAGGGCGCGGACATAACTTTGCCGGAGCGAGTATTGCTACTCAAGGATTAGGCAGCTATCCTTTAGTCTTAGCTGGTTCTTCAGAATTAAAGAAAAAATTTTTGCCGCAAATTGCCAGCGGGGAAATTATCCCTGCCTTTGCCTTAACCGAGCCAGAAGCTGGGTCGGATGCGGGGAGCCTTAAAACCTCGGCCCTAAAAGAAGGAGATGTTTATCGCCTCAATGGAACAAAATGTTTTATTTCTAATGCCGGGATCGCCCACTATATAATTTTATTTGCCAAAACAGATCCTTCTTTGGGCACGAAGGGGATTTCGGCTATTTTAGTCGAAAAAGGTACTCCTGGTTTTGAAGTTACTAAACAGATGGAAATTTTAGCGGTTGATGTGGTCAACGAATTGAGTTTTAAAGATTGTTTAGTTCCGCGGAAAAATCTTATAGGAGAAGAAGGAAGAGGTTTTATCATAGCTATGCAAACTCTTGACCTCCTGCGCTGTTCCGTGGGCGCCCATGCTGTGGGCATTGCCCAAGAGGCATTCGATTTGGCTTTAGCTTATGCTAAGAAACGCATCCAATTTGGTAAACCCATTGCCCAGCATCAGGCTATCCAAATGAAATTAGCCAATATGATTGTGGAGATTAACTGTGCCCGCCTTTTAGTGTACCAAGCGGCCTTGGCCAAAGATAATAATCAGCCGGATGTAACCTTTAAATCTTCCATGGCTAAATATTACGCTACGGAGATGGCTCAGCGAGTAGTAGATCAAGCAGTACAGATACACGGTGGCTATGGCGTATTAGTAGATGATTTTCCTTTAGAGCGTCTCTATCGGGAAGTACGTGCCCCGCGAATTTATGAAGGCACATCAGAAATTCAGCAACTTATTATTGCTAATCATTTCTTAAAGGAGAAGAAGAAATAGATAAGAAAAGTAACCCTTCCCTCTTCCCCAGAAAGGGAGAAGGAGGTGACAGGGGGATTACCAAGGAGGAAGCAGATGCAAGCCGAAGAAATAAAAAAATTAATTAATCAGGGTAAAGTTTACGATTTAGGACAACCGTATTTCCCGGGAATGCCGCATCATCCCAATCATCCGCCCTTTGCCTTTTCTTTGACCAAAAAGCACGGGGATGTTATGTACCCTAACCAAGTGAGTACGGCCAACGATCTTTTCGCTACCGGAAGCCATACAGGAACCCACCTTGATTCCTTGGGCCATGTTTCTTGGAAAGGAAAACTATTTGGCGGGCAGGAGGCCGAAAAACTTCAAAGTTATACAGGTGGCCTAAAAAAGATCGGTATTGATGCCACCCCTCCAGTCATTCGCCGGGGTGTCCTTTTGGATGTGCCTGGAGCATTAAAAAAGAAAGTTCTTCCGGCAGCTTTCCCTATTGGTCCCCAAGAATTAGAGCTAACGGCCCAAAAAGAGGGAATCTCGTTTCAAAAGGGTGATGCTATCCTCATTCGTACTGGATGGGCTCAATATTGGTCTGATCCGAAAAAATTTGTAGCAAATGAGACGGGAGCACCCGGGGTTTCTTTGGAAGGTGCTAAATGGCTGGCCAAATTCGGCATGGCCTTCACCGGATCAGATACTACTGCCTATGAAAGAACACCAGCCCACGATCTGCCCGTCCATGTGTTTTTATTAAACCAAAAAGGGATCCAGATCTTAGAAATGCTTAATCTTGAAGAATTGGCCAAGGATAAAGTTTACGAGTTTTTGTTCATTGCTTTACCTTTACGCATCATAGGAGGCACCGCTTCTCCGGTAAGGCCCGTGGCTATTTGTTAATTTTGAGCTACAGGGGACAGAGCGCGGCATGGCAAAAACCAAACATTTGTTTTTCGCGGAGCCTGCAGAGAGCGCATAGAGGAAAATAAAAAATATCATTTGCCCTGGAAGGATGAGTGCCTGGATAATTAAGGAAAAAACATAGAGCAAGCCGAAAATGCGGCCAGGAATAAACCCTTGGCCTAAAATTTTCACTCTCTACTTGGCAAATTCTATAACCCCACCTAACCTCCCCTTAAATTAAGGGGAGGAAGGAGGGGTTAACTTTAAATTCTCGGTGAGCTCTTTATCCTCTGCGGCAAATTTAATAATTTTTATTTTTCCTCTCCCTTCTTGGCGTTCTCCGCGGTGGGAAAAAGATGAACATTAATGTGCCGTATTTCCTTTTACGGAATGTACATGAATATCCCCATAAGATAGCGGTGATCTTTGGGAGAAAGCGGTACTCTTACAAGATTTTTAACGAAAGAGTCAATCGCTTAGCTAATGCCCTTTTGAAGATGGGCGTAGGCAAGGGTGATAAAGTAGCTTATCTTCTGCCCAATTGCAGCGAATTTGCGGAAATATCTTTTGCCTTAAGCAAAATAGGCGCCCTTTCCGTTCCACTAAATTTTCGTCTCCGCGCAGATGAACTTCGCTATGTCATCGTTAATGCCGATGCTTCCTTCTTTTTCTATGGCGCAGAATTTAGGGAAGTAGCCCAAGGGTTGCTCCCCCAATTGGATAAAGTGAAGAAATACATGGAAGTGGGTGAAGGCTCGGTGTATGAAGATATCTTGTCTAATTCCCATCCCGAAGAGCCTAATATTAAGGTTAGGGAAGAAGATGAACATTCTATTATGTATACCTCGGGAACCACCGGTTTCCCCAAGGGAGTAGTTCATACTCATAAAAGCCGCATCTGGAATAGTTTAAACATGTTAGTGGATACAGGATTGCGGCCTTCAGATATCTTTGCTATTACTACCCCTCTTTTCCATATAGCTGCTGGTCATACGATGCTCTTCTCAACCATTTTTATTGGGGGCACAGTGGTTATTCTTCCCTCTTTTTCCTTACCAGATTTTTTCGAGATTATTGCTCGAGAGAAAATAACTGCTTTCTTCGCTGTCCCCACCATGTTTCAAAGGATGATAGAACATCCCCAATTTTCGGCTTACGATCTCTCTTCCGTACGGCTACTCTTTACCGGTGGAGCCGTTACTCCTCCGGAGATGAAAGAAAGAATAATGAAGTCTTTCCCCACGGCCACCTTGGATGATTTGATGGGTTTGACCGAAGGCGGGCCGCTAACGACATTTTTGCCTCATCGCGATGCCCTGCGCAAACCTGGTTCCGTCGGCCGCGCCCATTTCAGCCAGATGGTGCGCGTGGTAAATGAAAAAGGGGAAGATGTAAAAGGCGATGAAGTAGGGGAGATTCTCGTCAAAGGTCCAGCAGTGATGAAAGAATACTATAAGAATCCGGAAGCAACAGCCAAAGCTTTGCGGGAGGGGTGGATTTACACAGGTGATCTAGCCCGCGTTGATGAAGAAGGCTACCAATATTTGGCAGTCCGCCGTTCTGATTTAATTATCAGCGGCGGTGAAAATATTTATCCGGCAGAGGTGGAGCGAATCCTGCTTCTACACCCGGCCGTGCAAGAGGCTGCCGTAATAGGAGTAAAGGATAAAGAATGGGGAGAACGGGTTATGGCGGTGGTGGTTTTAAGATCTGGAGCACAAGTAAGTGAAGAAGAAATCATAAATTTCTGTAAGGAAAGGTTGGCCAGTTATAAACGACCTCGGCAAGTGGCTTTCGTAGAAGAATTACCTAAAAACCAGTTAGGCAAGGTTTTGTATAAGGAGTTGAGAAATCGTTTTGATCCAGAAGAAAAGAAGGAGACCAGATGAGTTCTTTAACTATTATAGATGCTCATGTCCATACTTATCCTACAGCAGCCATCGGCGAACAAGCTCTGCAGGGCGCAGGTCATTCGGGCTGCTCGGGAACCATCCCCGAACTTTTAAAGGTAATGGCTAAAGGAGGAATTATCCAGGCTGTTCAAGCGAATATGACGCCCACGTATGATATGCAACAAGCGGCCTTAAAAAGATTGCCTGCCTCCCTTAGCCCTGAAGAAAGGGAGACTGCCTCAAAAAAGATAGATGAAGAAATAATCGGCAGAATGCAAAGGCGTAACCTATGGACTTGTCAGGTGGCCAGAGAAAATTCGAGTTTAATTTCTCTGATAAGTGTTGATCTTCTGCAGAGTCGTGAAGAAATGATAGCAGAAATTGAAAAAATGGCTAAAGAACACGGAGCTCGCGGCTTAAAGCTTCACCCTGTGGCTAACAGGTTTTATCCCCAGGATCGGCGATTATGGCCGGCTTATGCGCAAGCTGAAAAAATGAATCTGCCCATTTTATTCCACGCTGGAACTGCGGACATTGCTGGCTACAAAGAATTTGATTTCTCCCGACCAATTAATTTTGCAGAAGTGGCTAAGGAATTTCCTAAGTTAAAGATCATCTTGGCTCATTTGGGGAAAAGTTTCTTTACGGAATCATTAGAAGTGGCCCAAAAATTTGGAAATATATATCTGGACACTTCCGCAGTCATTACTGGCTTAGAAAGTGATAAAAAATTTTTTAACGATGAGGAAATAGTTGAATTCATCAGGGCGATCGGGGTTTCTCGAGTTCTTTTCGGCTCAGATTGGCCGTGGTTTGATCCGCTGCCGGCAATAGAAAAGATACAGAAATTACCCTTTAATGATAAAGAAAAGCAAATGATTTTAGGCGAAAATGCCGCGCGTGTTTTTAATATTTGAAGAGCATTTATTATTAAGAGCATTATGTAAATGCCATCTACTGTGCTTAACTCCTCACCTTGGTACGAGTCGATTCCGACCTAACCCTCTCCCCACGCCTGGGGAGAGGGGAGGGT